>NZ_JBFUHC010000010.1:0-272411 GCF_056402615.1 Pedococcus sp. P3_C7
TACGTGCCGGTGCTGGTCGTGGTGGCGGTGGTGATGGTGGACCAGGTGGTGGAGGTTGAGGGGCGGCGTTGGATGCTGATCCGCCGGGTGGTGTACCCGGTCCCGGTCTTGACCCGTATCGGGGAGCTCAGGGTGTATCCGACGGCGCCAGTGGTGGAGGTGGTGGGCCAAGCAGAAACAGAGGTAGTCGCCACGGCCACTGCGGGGCCGACAGGTGACCCGAACCCGAGCAGTAGGCAGGCAGCTAGTCCCCAGTAGATGCGTGCCCGCCCGAAACGGCTCATGTGCTACCCCCTAAAGGGTGCGCGTGGCCCCTTCCAGTACTGGACGACTTTTGGTCAGGTGACATTGGCCGGACCGAAGACAGCGAAGCGTCCCGAACCTATTGGCCCGACAGGACGGGCCGATATAGCCCACATGGGTGATTCTCATCCAGAAGCCGAAACGCTGGAATGACGCGCGGGACACTACGTGACCGTTACCTACCGCCTCATGCTGCCCCTGATGAGCCGCTGAGACTTGTCCACCGCCAGCTTTCACACTCGGCGCCGACCAACTGCCAACCGAAACCCTGACCTCTGAGCCGGTGACGGGAATCGAACCCGCGTATCGAGCTTGGGAATCTCAGGAGGGCGGCCGAAGCGGCCAACGACGTGCTCGATGCGATGACCGTCAGTGCCCCTTTCCGGCCCGAAGCATCCTGCACTTGTTGTCCGATAGTGGCCCAGAGCCCAATGCAAACTTGGTGCGCTGCCGTCCGTGTTCGCTGGCCTCACCGTCGATGGTGAGGTCGTCTTCCCTGTCATGCCGTGCGTCGAGAGGGCGTTGCGAGACTTCGTCCCAGCACCTCGAGAGCCTCGAAGACCCGTGGGCCGTCGTGGGTCGATGGCATGATTCACAGGAACCAAAAAAGGAGTCGCAGTGGCACAGATTGATCTGTCAACGCTCTCACCTTCGGTGCTCGCTGACGTCGAGCGCCGCCTGGCGGTTCGCTACCGTCTCGATGATGGCTCGAGGCCTAGCGAGACGTTGCGCGAGATGATCCAAGCGGAGCGCTTTGTCGCCAGGACACAACGTCAGGGTCCGCGGAGTAGGACCTATGGCCTCTTGATGAAGTGGCCTGAGCGTGACGAACCCTACTTCCTGCCTGTGCCGAGGTCGTTGTGGAATGTAGTTGACCTCCCCGTGCAGCCCTCCGAGTAACGGCAAATTCTGGTCTCCCACTCGGCGGCCGGGCGCTCTCACGGTACGAAGGCGCGCCGACAGCACGAGACAGGGCGCGCGCCCCGTCCACGCTTCGGTTGCACCACCCGGGACAGGGAGGCTGGCAGCCTCGTACGTTTGCCCAGTGGCGGCGAAGTGGGTGGCAACTGCAGCTGGTGCTCACCTTGCCGGTCGTCGGAAGGAGAGCACGACTCCGGAGGTTCTTCTTCGTCGCGCGGTCCATGCTGCCGGGGGTCGCTTCCGCCTACATCCCAGGCTCGCAAAGGGGTGCACGCCTGACTTCGTGCTTCCGGGCCGGAAAGTCGCGGTCTTTGTCGACGGGTGCTTCTGGCACGGGTGTCCCGAGCACGGCCGCACGAAGGCTTGGACTGGCCCTAACGCGGAGCTCTGGGAGCAGAAGATGCTGCGCAATGCGGAGCGTGATCGTCGGTCAAGTCTGCTTGCGGAAGAGCAGGGTTGGCGGGTCGTCCGGGTCTGGGAATGTCAGGTCCTTCGTGACCCACATGAAGTTGCGTCGAGGATCCTCGCACCTGCAAGTCCTCCCAACCCGGCAAGCTGAGGCAACGATCTCCATGGGCCAAAGGGGGGATAGCGTCCCGACTTGCCATCCGCACTTGGAGCGTTCTGCAAGGCTGGCCGGCATTCGCGCGTCCCGCAAGGAAGGTGCTCTCGTGATTCCGACCTTCGAGGTTGTCCCCTCGCAGCCAATCAACCCGGAACAACTCATCGACTCTTTGACAGTCCAGGAATGGGAGGAAGGGTGGGATGGGAACTTGGAGTACGGCTGCATGTGTCGGTACGACTGGGACGAGGCCAACGACCAGCTGCGCTACGAATCAGTTGCGCTCCGCCAGGCCGACGCCGATTCGGCGACGCACGAAGAATTCGAAGCGTTTCTCGAGCAACTAGACGTGCCACTTGAGTACTACACCGCCATGGATGTCGGGGTCGCAGGCTTGGTCTTGGCGCTGACATGCGCGGGCCTTCGCACGAGCAACTCGTGCCGGGGACATGTGCGTTACAGCCAGCCCTTCGTTCGGGCAGCGGCAACGCCTGCGCATGTCGCCTACCTGCAACCATTGGCGCTCAAGGCTGGCTGCACCCTAGTGCCTGAGAACGGACAGATCGTCATCTTTGCGCCGGACGTGCTGCGCTTCGTCGCACTGGGGAAGGCGATCGTGGACGATCGATCGGTCGCGGGAGAACTCGGCTACCTGGAGGTCACCGGCGATCACGAAGACGACCAGTAACTAGAAGGCGGGAGTGTCCCAAGCGGCGAGGCCTAGCAGCGAACATGCGGACGCCAATCGACTGTTCGACGAAGCAGGAGGCAAGCCGGACATGCCCTCGACGGAGTTCGAACATTAGCTCGAGCTGAGCTAGGCTGGCCCGCGTGACGCCCCCAGCCTTCCGCTTCATTGACCTTTTCGCAGGGATTGGCGGCTTCCACGCCGCGCTCAAGTCGATGGGCGGAGAGTGCGTCTATGCCGTCGAAATTGACCCCCTAGCCCGCAAGGTCTACGAGTCCAACTGGGGCCACTCGGCCCTAGGCGCCAATGACCAGGGCGACATTACGCTTGATGCGGATGCTGACCGTGGTGTCATGGAGGTGCCCGAGCACGATGTTCTCTGCGCCGGGTTTCCGTGTCAGCCCTTCTCCAAGTCCGGCGCCCAGCGTGGCATGGACGAAGCAAGGGGCACGCTCTTCTTCAACATCGCCAGCATCATCAAGGCCCGTCATCCGCGGATCGTGATCCTGGAGAACGTCCGCAACCTTATAGGGCCAAAGCACCAGCACGAGTGGGACGTAATCATCGAGACCCTGCAGGATGAGGGCTACCACGTCAGTAACCAGGCCGCCGTATTCTCGCCCCACCTACTTCCGCCTCACCTTGGTGGCGTGCCTCAGGTCCGCGAACGCGTCTTCATCACAGCAACGCTGGCTCCCGACCTGGTGGCTCGTGATATCGAGTTTGGGGGCCCTGCCCCGGTGGCGACCATGACCGACCGATTCCCGCGCGCCGAGGGAGCCTTGCACCTCTTCGACCCCAAGAAGGATTGGCATCTGGAGGGTCTCCTCGACGACTCGCACAACATCCCAGGGTGTGACCTGACGGATGCAGAGACACATTGGATCAATGCCTGGGAAGAGTTCGTGCAGATCATGAGGCCCCTCATGAACGACCGGCATCTTCCAGGGCATCCCATCTGGGCGGATGCGTGGCTGGACTTTCCAGAGATGAAGCGGATCGACTGGCAGGCTGCGATGATCCGGGTACCCAGCAAAGTGTCGCGGCCTGTGGTGGATTCTGGCCTCCCTGACTGGAAGCAGAGCCATCTGCGCAAGAACCACGACATGTTCGCCAGGCACTTCGCCGCCATCATCCCTTGGGCACATCGCTGGGGGATCTATTCGGAGGTCTTCCCCGCATCACGGCGCAAGCTGGAATGGCAGGCCCAGGAGACCAAATCGCTATGGCATACCGTGATGCACTTCCGCCCTTCAGGCATCCGAGCAAAGAAGGCGACCTACTTGCCGGCGCTAGTGGCGATCACCCAGACCTCAATCGTGGGCCCGCGAGAGCGGCGGCTGTCCCCTCGCGAGACTGCCCGCCTGCAAGGACTTCCGGACTCCTTCATCTTTCCTGGTCAGTCGGCCGCGGCGACGTACAAGCAAATGGGTAACGGGGTCAACGTCGGTGCCGTGTGGCACATCTTCCGTGCCCATGTCGAGCGCGACGCCAAGATCCTGCGCCGAACCGCCCGAGGTCGCGCCATCGTCGCAGCAGTCGAGAAGGCACCCTTACGGCCGAACGAGATATTGGCGAGCCACCGGCCGGCCCATCCGTAGATTCCGGAGGTATGGGTGATCCCTGACGGCTAGCCTGCCCGAGTGCCTGCCTCAGAGAACTGGTCCTTCTTCTTCCCTGCAGAGACGATCCCTGAAGCTATCGAGCGCATCTACGCCCTCACGGGACGGAATCCCGACGATTCGCGGGGCGAAAAGCGAGCTTTGGTCGCGCTCAGGGACTCCTTGGATCTGGATGTTGACCTTGTGCGCACGAACGCTGTGCTTGGTCGCGAGATTGCACGGGTGCTCGCAGTCGATTGGGACCCTAACCTCCACACTGAGCGAAACAAGGTGACGCTTGAAGGCCTGAACGTCCTCCTTGCGGGTGCAACCGAAGCGAGGCGCCTTGGTGCCCTCCGCCGCCTTCGCGATGCTGCGCCTGCCGAATTGACCGGCCCCGCTTGGCGTGCGTTCAACCCTGCACGCTCGAAGATCGAGGCCGTAACACGCATCGCCGCACTTACTCGCGCCGACAAAGAATGGCTCGGACCTGGCGCCAAGGAGCACAAGTCCGTATTGATCAATCTCGCGGACCGCGCGTTTCCAGATGCCGCCCTAAACCGCTCAAGTAAGACCAAGCTGGCCGCATCGCTCGCTAGTGAACTGCACGTGCCGTGGACTGACAAGTGCGAGTCCACGGGTGAAACGATCTCGCTGACCGGCCTCAACATGATCCTCGCCGGAGCCGAGCGACGTCTGGGTTTCCTGGGTTCTGAAGTCTCCGATGTGCTCGCCAGCCCTGAGGACGAAGGCGATGCGCTCGCCGCCGCGTTGCTAGCCAACCTGCCCTCGCGGTGGGAGGGGAAGCGTGCTGTGAAATGGCTCGCGGATCGCGGACTTCGCGGAGCGAACGACAACGAATGGCAAGGCTTCTACGGTGAGGAACGCGCCAAAGTCGTCCTGGCCGGCGCCTTCACCCTCCCCGAACGACCGCGTCGGGTCCGCTACGGCAACACGACCTTCGACTATGCCCTCAACTTTGTTTGGGATATCAAGGTCCACACGGAGACGCAGGTCTTCGAGAATCGCGTGGCCCCAGGAAAGAGCGACACTCTCCTCAACGACGAACGCGCCAGCCGTGCATGCGTCGCCGAACAGGGTCTGGGCTTCCTAATCGTCAACGGCGCGGCCGAGATGGACGAGACCGGTGAGTTCGTGCAGTGGCACCGACAATTCAAAGCCGCTCAACGAGGGCGACCCAGCGCCCCATCCCACTCGGGGAGGAGTCGCACGCGCAAGGTGGCCTTCACGGCGCTGGACGTCGAGTCGTTCTGGGTTCCCAACGCCGAAGCCCTCGAAGCCGCCATCCTGGGGGGCGCCCTCAAGGTGAAGCCGATCGGCCGGCAGGCACCGAAGGTCGTTGGAGGTGAGGGCATCCCGCGCGCGGACAAGCTTGAGATGCGAATGAAGCGCGCCCGCTCCACCATTCGCGTCGCTCGCTACGTTTGGCCTACGCCCAAGGCCTAGTTGCCCGAAACAGGAACAGCCGACTGAACGCCCACTGCCGCAGTTGCCCCGATTTCGCGCTCGCGTCGCCTGTCACCTTGGCTAGAGTCCCTGCCATCGGATCGTGACTCAAATCAAGGGGCCGCTCGTGACTTCACATACCTCGCACGTGTCGCAGGAATCCCTGCTGCGCCAGGCCGTTCTGAACACAAGTCAATCGATCGAACTGCTTCGGGAGGCCGTGTCGAACAGCGTGGACGCTGAGGCCAAGAACATCGACGTCCAGCTCACAAACGCTGGGGGCGAGATCTGGAACCTCGTCATCCAAGACGATGGCAATGGGATGGAGGAGCGCCACATGAAGGCGTTCTTCAATGCGGGCGACTCCGAAAAGGACTTTCCACAGACCGCTATCGGGGAAAAAGGGCTCGGCTCAAAGACGACATTCGTGGCCCGCGAGATCCTTGTCGAGTCACGCCGACACACGAATCCTGGCGTCCTTCTCGTTGGCTCCATGACAGACCCAATGGCATCCCTCTCGCAGGGAACATTGCCTACCTACACGATCGACGCCGATCCAAGCGGCCACGTGCCAGGAATTTCCTCAAAGGGAACGCGTATCACCCTGATGGGGGTGCACCTCACGAGTTTCAATGGCAAGAAGTCCATTGATCCTCAGGAGATTGCCGACCGCGTCATGCATTATTTGCGAAGCATGTGCGCCACTGGCACCGTAAAGAACCGCCATGCTCAGCAGACGCACATCATCGACACTGTTGTTAACGTCGGCACAATCCCCCGGGTCTCTCTCGAGGTAGTTTCGCCGCTTGGCACGGTTACGCTCGGCCCTTTGTCGGGAGCTTTCCAGGTGCCGCCAGTAGATTTGGCACCCACCGGGGGCCCGGTCTCAGAGGGCATCCAGCAAAATTCAAAGAAGTTCTGCGACGTCTTGGACTTTTCGCGAAGCAAGACCATAAGCGTGCAGGGTCAATCGCATACCGTGCACTACGACGGCACTGTCATAATTGCAGGTGAGAAGGTGCGTTCGGAGATGCTGAGCGCCGAACTTAAGCAAGGCTGGACGCAGAAGTCTCAAATGGGTGTCCATTTGTGCAAGGACTTCATCCCGCTGCGCAACGATACAGGGCTGTCGAGGACGCTGTTGGGTGGGGAGTACTACTTCGAATACAAGGTTTTCTTGAACTGCCAGGACTTTCAGCTTAATGCTGACCGGAACGTAATCACAAACGAGGAATCTGACGAGATAGCTTGGATCTGGGCCGATTTCCAAGCGTCGGTTTGGCCCAACATCCAAGCGAAAGCTCGGGCCTACAACGCTATGAAGGATGCGGAAGAGGCGGCAATCGAAGCTGTTAGAAAGACAAACCAGGCGGCCGGCCTCAAAGCTGGCTACGCGAACTCGGCGGATGTCCTCGTCACTAAGCCAAATGCGTCCCTCGCCTTCGTCAAGAAGCCGAAGAAGGAGGCCGACGTTTCGCATCTCCTAGCCATGATGGTTCAGTCTGGCGCTTGGAGTGGTGAATTGGCTCCCATTGCTAAATTCGGCCAGTACATTGACGCCTCGACCGACGTCCTGGTTGAAAAGGCAACCGGGGAGGTGCTGCTGGTAGAAATCGAGACTCAACTCTCGAATCTTTTTAAGCACCAGCATCCGATGAACTCATATGACATGGTCGTCGTGTGGACACTAGGCGGTATGAGCAGTGGAACCAGCCAGAATGCGCCATGGGGGACGAACAGTGCTGTGGTCCCGGTGACACTCTTGCAAAATGCAGCCCACGGCTGGGAGCTCAAGTGGGGGACCCACTCGCGCCCCGTCATCGTCCTCGAGGACATACTCTAAGCTGTCCGGCGAGGCACATCTAATTGATCGTAGATCACGGGCGGGATCGGCGAGGGTCAGTGGCAGCAACCAATAGAGTCGTTCGGCATGAACTGAACTAGGCGGATTAGAGTGACGTACGCACGATTCTTCAAATGCGATCTCCAGATGCAAACGCCTGCTGACAGAATTCATTGGCGGGGGCCAGAGAGGATCAACGCACGGAGTACGTCTTCCGAGCGAAAAGCGGTCGCTGAGGCCTACATCGGACGCTGTTATGACGAGGGTCTGGAAGCCATCGCAATTACCGAACACAACCTAGCAATGCCGGATTGTGACTCTCTGATGCCAGAGTTGGTCGCCGCTGCTGAGGCGATTGCGCCCTCGCGGGGCTACGAGATCCGCATTTTTCCTTGGATTTGAAATTGAGGTGCCGCTTGGCCGGGGCATACATGTGCTCTGCCTATTTGAGCCTGGAACTTCCGTTAATACCCTCTCAGACAAGCTTACGTACCTCGGACTCCCGCCTGGGGAGCGCTTCAACAGCGACGGCGCTCTCCCTATCCGAGAGGCAAGTGGTTTCACGCGTGACAAGCTTGTAAACGCTGTTCAGAACGACCCAACGACTCCCGGACTCATCATTCTCGCCCACGCCGCATCTGGGAAGGGCGTGCTCGACGACAATCAGTTGATTCAATGGTGGTCGGCGGACGTGATCAAAGATGACCGCCTGCTCTGTCTTGAACTTCCCAAAAGCCGCGGCCACTACCTCTCGTTGGCGACACAGCCCCTGACGAAGAGCGTCCTCGAAAATGTTGACGATCGATACGGGCGGGCCCATCCGATCGCCTCCATTTGCAGCTCAGACTGTAAGAGCCTCGAGCCGATCAAAGGTTCGGAGGGAAATCACATCGGGTTTCGGTCCACCTGGATCAAGATGACGAGCCCTAGCATTGAGGGGCTCCGACAAGCCTTCCTCGACCACGACTCGCGCATCCGCTTCGGCGATACGCGGCCTGAGGACGGGTACACGCACGCTTCATCGGTGGCTCGGGCACGGGAAAGTCGACGCTCGTCGACTATCTGCGGATGAATCTGGGTCAGGCTTCGTCTGTTCGTGGTCAGGACGTCAGGAGCAACCACGAAAAGAGCCTCCGAACTGTCAAGACCACGACCAGAGTTGCTGTGGTTGGTCAGTACGAGGACCAACGGCTTCAGATCACGTCGACGGGTCGGAGTGTGGGAACGGTAACGGCGGATTCGATGGCGCTCGAGGGGACGCACGTGGCGGACGTTTTTCCGGTCCGATTCTTCGGTCAGCGCGAGATCTACAACATCGCCGAGGATCGATCCGCGACTGTGGCGCTTGTGGATGACCTTCACCGCGAGGAACTGTCGCGTCTCGCGAGGGAAGAGCAATCCATGCGCACCGACCTCAACGCCGTTGCCCAACGCGCTCTCGAGGCGGTGCCACTGAAGCGTGAGTTGGCGCAGGTCCAGGCCCAGAAGGCCAGAGCCATCACTGCTCGCGATCGCTTGCGCGAGGCTGCGAAGCCGCTTGAAGCGCAGGTTTCTGCAGAGGACCGAGTTCGGACCCTTGAGGCGTTGCTGTCGTCCTCTGACGGGCTGCGTCCCGACTGCTCGGCCGCGCTCGATTCTGCTGCTGCACTCTTGGACGGGATTGATGCCCAGGATGACGTGGCGCTACGGGAGATCAAGGCCGGCTGGTCCACTGCCTTAGAGGCCTTCGGACGGAAGCTGCGTGGCGCTTTGGACGAACTAGACGACACGATCCAGTCCTTGCGGAGCTCCGCCGCGGCCATGGAGATCCACCAGACTGCGAAGGATGCTGCCGACGAAACGACCGAGATCCGTCAAAGCCTGAAGGACCAGGGCATAGACGTGGAGCAGTTCGGCTCCCTTCTGTTGTCAACCGGTCGGCTGGAGGCGCTTGGTGGGTTCGGTCTTCCGGGGCGGTGTGGTGGGGCGTAGCGTCTTTGGTGCGGGTCCGGGAAGTGGCTGATCCGAAGTGTCGGTGTGCGGGTGTGAGCCGGCCGCGCTGGATTGGAGTGACGCCCCGCGGTGCCCTCCCGGGCCCGCCTCCACATCATGGCTGCGGCTGACTGCGGCGTCGGCAACCAGCTGGCGATAGATGGTGTCGGAGATCCGGCGTTTGAGACACCGCAGCGCTTCCAGGGGCTTCTTGCCCTCGGCTCGCTTGCGCCGGAAGTAGGCCCGGCCGTCGGTGTCGATGCGGAGTTGGGTGACGGCGGCGATGTGGATGACGTGGTTGACCCGTCGGTTGCCGGCCCGGGAGAGCCGGTGCCGGTTCTGCTCCCCCGAGGACGCGTCGAGTGGGGCGGTGCCGGTCCAGGACGCGAACCGGTTGCGGTCGGCGAACCGGGCGACGTCGCCGACGTCAGCCAGGACACGCGCAGCGACGACCGGGCCGACGCCGTGGATGTCTGTCAGGTGCGAACCTCGGGCCGCGACCATGGCCTTCAGCTCGGCGGTGGCCTTCTTCATCTTCGCCTCGACCGCGACCAGCTCGGTCAGCTCCTCGGCAGCGATCCGTCGGCGGGTCTTCCCGGCGATGTCGCGCGGGCGCACGGAGGCCAGCATTCGCTTGGCCTGGCCGGTGGTGAGGTCCTTCTTCGCCTGTCCTGGAAGGAGTTCGGCCAACAGCGCCTGCAACCGGTCGACGATCTGGACCCGGCGACGCGTTAGCGCCTCACGACGCTCGACCAGCAGCCGCAGGGCCTCGAGCTCGCCGTCGACCTGCAGGACCCGCAGGCCTCGGGTGCGGACCGCGACCATCGCAATCGAGTGCGCGTCATGGGCGTCGGTCTTGCGGTTGTGCCCGGTGTCGAAGAGCCGGACGCGTGCGGCGAGCTTGGCCGGGACGTCGACGACGTGCTCACCGGAGGCCAGCAGCCGCTGAGCCAGCGGGCGTCCGACGCCGTTGGCTCCTTCGACGGCCCACACCCGTTCCGGCCACGCCTTCGCGTAGGTCCGCATCGCCGCGTAGCCGGCCCGGTCGGTCGTGAAGCGGCCCGAACCGAGCCGCCGCTCCTGGTGGTCGACGACCTCGATCGTCGCCGACAGCTTGTGGGGATCAACCCCGATGACAACGTGCTCCATATGCCACTCCCGCCTGTGCTCGTACCGATGTGGACGGCGAGGTGGGCAGTGCTACTACGAGCAGGGCAGTCCCTTCTTGAGCCACGCCTCGTCACGGCACCCGGCGGGCAGCAGTCCGAAAGTGAGCCACACCGATGAGGCTGGTGGGCAGCCCAATAGAGAGCGTCCCGCCGAGCACCTGGACCGAGTCTGGCCAGACGTCGGCCCTGCCGAAAGTCTCTAGTAGCCCACTATCGGGCCGAAGTGGATCGCCTCGCAAGCGAGGAAGGCGAGCTAACTGGGCGGCTGCTACAAGCGGAGGCTGCTGAGTCCGAACGACAGGCCTACCTGGAAGAGTTCGCCAAGAATTGGGCCGAAGAGACCAAGCTTCGAAGGGACTCGGCAAAGAAGCTCAACGAGGCCGTGCCCAAGACCGCCACCGACACACCATTTGTTGAGATGGAGATCCACCCCTACGGCGACGACCAGGCGTTCCGAGATCAGGTTGCGCAGTTCCGGGGCGACCGTCGACGGCTGTCGGACGATGATTGGACGGCCCTCGTCGGCAGCGTGCTTTCTGCGTCTGGTCAGAGGTCCCCCGGACACGTTCTGCTCGAGTGGGTCGAAGAGGTTGAGGCCGGCCGCAAACCCGACGGGTACCCGTGGGGAAGTTCTCACCGTGAGCGCTTCCTAGCGTGTTTCCCACCCAGCGAACGGTATGGGCTGATAGGTCTCCGAGTTCCGGACCGAGTCTCTGTGCAGCTTCGCAGGCAGGACGGAACCGTTGCCGGCGATATCGAGTCTGGGCTTTCGATCGGGCAAAAGTGCACGGCCGTGCTGGCCATTCTTCTCGCGGTTGACACGAGCCCCGTCGTGATCGACCAACCAGAAGACGAGATCGACAACGAGTTCACGTATCGCGAGATGGTGCCTCTGATAAGGCGAGTGAAGGAACGTCGTCAGGTAATCCTCGTAACCCATGACCCGAACCTTCCGGTGAACGCGGACGCCGAAATGATCTATGCCCTTGAGGCGAGTGACGGACGGGGGCGGTTGAAGCAGGTGGCTGGGGTTCCGGCGCAAGGCTCGCTTGACCAAGTTCACGTTCGACTGGCTGTGGAGGAGATCATGGAGGGGTCCGAAGAAGCCTTCAGGCGTCGGTTTGTGAAGTACGGGTTCTGAGGAGCGGGGGACTGAACTGCCGAGGACGGCGCGCCAGCGCCGCCCGCAGGCAGTTGCCGAGGCGCGAAGCGCCGCCTTGATACCTGAGAGGCGAATCCAGCAATGGACGAGCTGAAGGTTGTGATGCGTGCCGAGTGAATAGGAGTCCACTGATGGCGTTACCGCACTCCGCTCGGAAGCGTCTCGCCGAACCGCTCCGGAATGCCCCAGACCTCCACCGATCATTACGGGAGTTCCACAGCGTGCCGGTCGGGCAGTGGGCCTGGGGCCAGCATGCAACCGCTCTTGTCGGTTCTCTCAAAGACCTGGCCGCATCGATCGCACCACCAGTTGGCGACTTCGATACCGTCCGCCATTGGGTGGATCGGTTCCTGAGCGCGCGTCGGCATGTCCTCTCTCACCTTCTGGCGTTGGAGCCGTTCGCTCCTTTCGATGGCGGCCGTGCCGCTGAGGTCCTCCGACTCGTTGACATAGCAACCACCACGGCTGCAAAGGCAGTGGACGGCAGCGGACCATGGGTTCCTCCAGCCCAAGAACTTCGCGATGCCGCTGACTGGTGGGCCGGCCGCAGGGGAGTGTCTGATGGGACAGAAGCCCTAAGGACTGCATTCGTGATGGCAGAAGCTCCTGTGGATGAGGCAGGCGAGTTTCGCGCGGACTGGGTGCTGCAGCAGTACGCCTACAAGACCCAGGACCTGCTTTCGGACCTCATTCCACACCTTGCCTCGTTCGGTGTCCCAGGTGTCACGGACCTCCTTGCGATCGTCTCGATCGTAGGTTGGGTCCTCAACTGCGAGGATCCCGTGACGGCGTATGTCGAGTTGGATACCTTCGTCCATCGGTACCTCGAGGCCGATCCGACCGTTGCCGCTCAAGTCAACACACATCTCCGAGTCGCCGAACCGGCGCTACGGCGAACGCGCCAGGCTGCGAATCGAGCGCTCGTCACTGCATCAAACGAGTCGGAAGACCCCGAGAGCCGCGCAGCTGCCCTTGTTGATGCGTACAAGCGCACCGTCGAGGGGCCCTTCAGGCAGTTCAGCTGGGCTGTCTACTGCCTCGGAAACGGTGCGTGGGAACCTCCGCCCATGCTTACGAACTTGCGCGACCGTCTAATTGCCGGTGGTGGAAACCTGGGCTCAATCGCGGGCAACGTGGTGATTCCGGCACTTCGTAACAGCGAGACTCACGAGACCCTGACTTGGGACGGATTCACCGATGAGTTCGTCACTGAAGACGGCCGTGTGTCACCCGGTCAGGTGGCGCTCGCCCTTACGCTGGCCGACTCGTTTGTCCAAGGATGCGAAGCCGGGCTTGCGTGCGTGCGAGCCCTCGACGTCAATCCAGACGGCAGCGAGCTCCCCTCTCCCGAGGAAGAGGGGCGGATGGCCTCGTGGCGACGAGTCCAGGCGTTCTTCGGAACGAACCGGCTGCAACTGCTGAATGCGCGGCTAAACACGCGTCACGCGTGCATGCGGGTGCAGGATCTGGATTTCACGGATATCAACCCATGCTTCCAAGCGCTGGTGCTCTCCCATCGCCTATTGCCGGCCGTCGAAACGTTCTCTGTGACCAGCAGCCAGGTTGATGATCCCCTCATCGTTGTGTCATCGGGCGCCCTGGACGCAACGATGCCGGTGTGGGAGTACGTGATCGGCGCTTTGGACCAAATCCCTCTCTCGACCTTCCTGGCGGTCAACTTCGACGCACGTCGACGAATCGAATCGCCTCCGGTCGCAGTTCGTTCTGTTGCCTGGATTGCAGTGGACGACGCACTTGGGGCCGTTGACGGGAGTCCGAGGATTTGGGACGAGAACACGCGGCGACTCATCGAGACACGCCTCCAGGTCGTCGAGAAGGCGATCGAGCAGACACGCCTGGTCTTGGACGGAAACGGTCTTCGACTGGACGACGTGCAAGCCTCGGTTCGGAACCTTCGGGGATGGATCGCTGAGGTCGACGACTCTGACACACGGGGTGTCGAGCGCCACCCCGCGGTCCTGAGGCTTCGGGCGCAGTGGCGGTGTTGGGGACCTGTTGCGCGGCATCCATTGATTCCCGACGCCGACTCGACGGACCTTCCCGACCGTGAGCCACGTTTGAGAGCACGACCGGGCTCTTCGCATTATCGGAGCTTGTGACGCACGCTCACATGAGGGATGCGTCCTCGTAGCGGAGCATCTGTAGGGGCGGTCGGGTTGGGTCAAGGGTGGCCGAAGGCCATCACGAAGTGACGCCGTAGGCGCCCTTGACGCGTTCAGACTGGCCCGGATGATGGGCAGCGTAGAGGGCCAGCCCGGTCGGTGACCGACGACGAAAAGGCAACCACGAACCATGCTGCCTTTGCTCCCGCAGGGACGTTGAGCCCTCGAAGATGGCAGGCCAATTTGCGGCCAGTCGCCTCGCCGAACACAAGGTAAACGAATAGTAAGAAGCTGTCCACAATCGGGACCTAGGGTGGATTTCGGCCTCGACTGGGGCCTCAATGGTGGCGCGGGCACCCGCTCGCGCGACCGATTGGGGACCAATCATGCACACCTTCAACACTTCCGTGGTCGCGGCCGCCAGCACTGGCGGCCTGCAAGCATGGATCAAGGACAACGTCGTCCCGCTGTTGCTTCTGCTCATCGCCGTGATGCTTTTCGTCCTGGCTCAGAGGGGCGACAACGCCAAGGCCATGAAGGTCGTGGCCGGCGTGATCGTGGCTCTCGCGGTGCTCGGTATCGCAAGCTCAGGCCAAGCGGACAATCTCGGCGCGTGGATGGCCGGGCTGATCACGGGCTGATCCGATGCGACTTCCTGTCGACGACGAGATCTACAACGTCAACGCCGTCTGGCTCGGCCCACCGAACAAGACCCTGCCCTTCCGGGCGCGGTACGTCGCGTATGCCGTGGGCGCGCTCGTGTTCGTCGTGCTCCAGGTCATCGAGCGACGGCTGGGCATCGGCCTGGGCTTCTTCAGCCTTGCCTACAGCCTGCTGGCCACCGTCGGCCTGACCCGCCTGATCCTTAACGTCGTCGACGCCGACCGCCCGCTGGCCTCGGCTCTCGCTGGTTTTGCCCACGAGGTCGGCGCGCCACGACAGCGCACGAAGCCGACCGTGGGTGTCATCCGCCCGGCTCGGGTTCGTGCTGTCCCCACACGCCTGAGCCGGGCTCAACGCAAGGCCGCACGACGCGCGATCAGAGACGACAAGGCACAGGAGGCGGCGGCATGAGCGCCAAGGCGGGACTGTCCCTGCGGCGGATCAGCGGCCACTGCACCGTCACGGCCGACAAGATCTACGCCTGGTACCTCCTCGACGCCCAGGGTTGGTCGTTCCGGCCCGACAGCGTGCGCGAGCAGCTGATCATCGACGGCGCCGACGTGTTCGCCCAGCTGGTCAAGCGCAGCCTGCACATCCGAGTCACGACCCGTCCCTACCCGGTGAGCCGGTGGGCCTCGGCCCACGACCAGAACGCCCCGGCTCCACTCCCGGCCTGGCGCGACTACCTGATGACCGACCAACACCACCTGTCCGGCCGGAGCATGGCCGACAAGGAGGTCTACGTCGGGGTGGAGATCCCGGCACGCAAGGGCCTGCACAAGGCCCTCGGAGGCTTGGCTGGAACCTTCTCCGACCGTGAAGTCGCGGCCCTGTCCAAGCACATCCGGGCGACCGACGAGATCATGGCCTCGCCCGGCATGGACGGCGCACCGGTCACCCCGCGGCAGCTTGAATGGCTTCTCCACCGGTCCTGCTCGCTCGGACTTCCCGCACCAATGACCCTGGGCGCTGTCGACGACGGCCGCTGGGAGGAAGACGACCTCCACGAGTTCACCGACCACGTCCAGTGGTTCGCCGAACCATACGCCCGCACTATTCGCGTCATCGGCGAGAACGAGGACCAGCGCGTCGAGCGCCACGTCTGCATCCTGTCCGTCGGCAGGATGACCGACCTCGAGATCCCCGCCGGCATCCCCTGGATGCAGCGCACCGACCAGCTCGGCTTCCCCGTCGAGTGGTCCGCCCGCGTCACCGTCGACGACTCGGCCAAGGTCGGCCAGGCGATGCGCCGCAACATCCAGAAGATCCGCGCCCAGAAGGACCACTACGAGCTCGAGCACCACGAACCCGCCCCGGGAGCCCTCGACCGCCAGGCCGACAAGGCCCTCGGCGTCGAGGACGAGATCTCGATGGGCCTGTCCGGGCTGTCGACCCGCACCACCGGCTGGTACCGCCTCGCCGTGTCCGGCGCCTCCGAGGAGGAGGCCCTGGAGCGGGCGAGCCTGCTGCGCAAGCTCTACACCCCGCAGATCACGATTGCCCGGCCCGCCGACCAGTACGCCGTAGCGAGGGAGTTCATCCCGGGCGAGAAGCTGGCGTCCACGGCATACAAGCGCCGTATGCCGGTGACCACTCTCGCGGCCGCCGTCCCCGCCGCGACGGCGAAGGTCGGCGACCGCGTTGGGATCCACCTCGGCGAGACGTCGGGCACCAGCGCCCGGGTCGTCACCTGGGAGCCGTGGGAGACCACCGAACGACGTGAGGAGTCCGGCCTGGCCGTGCTGTGCGCCGGCCTCGGCGGCGGCAAGTCCACCGCGGGCGGCAACATCATCTACCGCACCGTCCTGCAAGGTGTGCCGTGGACGGTGCTGGATCCCTCGGGCCGGCTGACCGCGCTCTGTCGGCTGCCGGAGCTGGCCGACGTCTCCCAGGCCATCGACCTCCTCGACGCCCCGGCTGGTGCCTTGTCGACCTACCGCGTCATCGCCGAACCGCGGCGCGAGCATTACGAGACCGACCTGGACTGGCGGACAGCGCAGGACCAGGCCAAGGAGACG
The DNA here is from genome assembly GCF_056402615.1 of Pedococcus sp. P3_C7. Classification (NCBI taxonomy): domain Bacteria; kingdom Bacillati; phylum Actinomycetota; class Actinomycetes; order Micrococcales; family Intrasporangiaceae; genus Pedococcus; species Pedococcus sp. P3_C7. Next base: position 16,492 of record NZ_JBFUHC010000010.1, read on the forward strand.
CGTCGCCTGCTGACCTCGAGTGTCCTGCGGGCGATGCTGCCTCGGCAGCTGCAGGAGCATGTCCTCACCGAGGTCGCACTGATGCGCGCCGTTGGCGCTGTCAGCGCGAAGCAGACCGCCTCCCCCAGCGATGTCGTCAAGGAACTGCGTGTCCTGGCCGGGGACCCCGATCTGCAGCGGCATGCGGGCTACATGGCGGACTTCCTCACCGAGGCGGGCAAGACCAGCCACGGCCGGCTGATCTTCCCGCCCGGCTACCTGCAGGACTACAACCGCACCGACCCACTGCTGACGGTCTACAGCCTGCGCGGACTTGCCCTGCCCGACGAGTCCACCGCAAACAGCGAGGACCTCGACGAGCGGCTGTCCATGTGTGTTCTCTACCTCGCGGCGTGGCTCACGCAGCGCGGGATGTACTTCGGAGACATCAACGCCCGCAAGGGAATCTTCATCGACGAGGCGTGGGCGCTGTCCACATTCAGCACCGGTCGCCGGTTCATCGACCGCGCCGCCCGCGACTCCCGCAAGCACAACACCCGTGTGTTGATGGCCTCGCAGAACCCGTCGGACCTGCTCAAGCTCGACCTCGCGAACCTGGTGTCCGCGGCATTCATCGGCCGCCTCACAGGCGAGGACGCGCAGCGAGACGCCCTGCGGTTCCTGCCCGGCATCCGCGAAGGCATGGGCTACGAGTCGATCTTCGGCACCCTGTCGCGCCCCACCCGTGAGGGCCGCCGTGGCTCGCGCGAGTTCATCTTCAGCGACGGAACCGGCGGAATCGAGCGGATGCGGATGGACCTGTCCGCGCACCCACAGCTGCTCGACGCGCTCAACACCACCGCTGAACCGGCGAAGGCGCTCAACCGGGTCGTCCGCGAGGAGATCGAGTCCGGTGCGACGTCTCGGCAGGCGTTGCCCGAGGGCCACGACCGCGAGAGCGCCTGACATGACCGACACGCTGCGCGTCGCGGTATGCCGGGTACTCGCCATCGGCGCGATCGTCGCCGGTGCGCTCGTGGCTCTGGCCGGCACTGCCGACGCCTCCCCGATGATCCCGGGCGTCCCGGACTGCAAGGACGCCCCCACCGCGCAGCTGCCGGGCAGCGGCATCACTGGCTTTCTCGACCCCGGCCCGGCCACCCCACCGCAACCGCTCGACCCGTTCGTGGCGAACCCGTCTACCAGCGTGTACGAGCAGTACGGCTACGCGGGACTCGGCTGGCACACCTACGACCTCGGCTGTGGTGGCGGCATGCGCGATGTCGAGGCCAGCATCGACACGGCCACCGGCAACTTCCTGATGTCGTCGGCCACCTGGGGCACCGCGGCCTCGAACGGGTTGCACAACAAGGTCGCCCACCCCGAGCAGTACATGGCACCCCTCGACGACGTCGTCGCCGGGGTCACCCAGCGCCTGCACGACTCGATCTGGAGCCCCTGGGGTGCGACCGCCCTCGTCGGAGTTGGCGCGATGCTGCTGTTCTACTCGATGAACGGGCGACTCTCCTCGGTCGCCTCCGCGGCCGCCTGGGCCCTCCTCGTCCTGGCCGTCGTCGCCGGCATCGGGCAGTATCCCACCCGCGTTGCCACCTTCTTCGACCACGCCGTCTCTTCCAGCGTTGCCTCGATCAACGCCGGAGTCAGCGGCCTGACCAACCTGCCGTCGTCCTCGGACCCGGCACGCGCCCAGGGCGCACTCGTCGTCGACCGCGTCCTGTACGACAACTGGCTACGCGGCCAGCTCGGCTCGACCGACTCGGCAGCGGCCAAGAAGTGGGGCCCGGCCCTGTTCAAGGCCAGCGCCTTCACCTGGGCCGAAGCCCAGCAGGCCGAACAAGACCCTGACGCCGGCAAACGGATCGCCGAGACCAAGGCCGAGAACTGGAAGAAGACCGCAGCCCAGATCCAGCAGGACGACCCGGTCGCCTACAGCTACCTGCAGGGCAAGTCCGGCGGCCGCGCTGGAACGGGCCTGATGGTGGCCCTCGGGTCCACCTTCAGCCTGTTGTTCCGGCTGGTCGCCGACATCTTCCTCTTCGCCGGTCTCGTCATGCTCCGGCTGCTCGTCATGCTGTTCCCCGCAGTCGCGGTCGTCGGTGTGATGGCCCCCATGGCATCCGTCGTGCGACGGGTGTTCTCCATGGGCGGCGCCGCCGTCGTGAACGTGGTCGCCTTCTCCGCCGGGTCGGCGGTGCACACCACAGTCATCTCTGCCGTCCTGGCCCGCGCCACCAACACAGGCATGGGTATTCTCGGCCTGGTCCTCTGCATCGTCACCACGGTGGCGGCGTTCGTGGTCCTGTTTCCGCTGCTCACCTTCTCCAGCATCCTCGGTCAGTCCGGCGGTCCGAGGTGGCTCAAGCGCGGCGGCCGGGAGGGGTGGAACTACCTATCCCGACGGTTCGCCACCGAGCACGGAATCCGAGATGCGAACGAGGATCTCACCCAGCGTTCCCCGGACGAGACCCGGTCCGCACTCCCCGACCCTGATCGGGGGCCGGCCTTCCGGTACCGCGTCTCTCATCTTCCTGCGGAGGCCTTCGGGCGGCCTGCTCAGTTCCCCGCAGTCGGCGAGACAGAGCGCGCCCTGCCCTACCCACAACACCTGCAGCTCAGCGCCGTCGAGTCTCCACGGGACGAGTGGACACGCAGCTCGGCCTTGGCCCGAGAAGCGGCGGCAGCGGAAGGTGAGGGGACCGACGGCCGGGACGACCCGGCATACGCCCTCGCCTCGAGCGTCCGTGACGCGCAGGCGGACGACGCACCATCGCTCGCCCCAACGCGCGGGCCGTTGCTTACCGGGGTGCTGGTTGACAACGTGCCTCCGGATGCCCGGGAGCTACCAAACCTGGCCCACGACTCCCAGACCGAGATCCGCCCGGACGGTGTCGGCCCCCGGGTCTACGACCCCGACATCAAGCGCACCGTGCTCAGCGTCCAGCGGCGGCCCGAGGAATGACCGGGACCTCGCTGAGTCGAGCCGCGCGATGGCCCCTGTGGTCGTGGCGCAACCTCGCCATCACCGCGATCGCCACCCTCGCAATGCTCGCCGGGGTGGGTCGCCTGACCGACGCCCTGAGCGCGAACTCCGCGTCGTCCTCGAGCGCCGTCGGCCCTGCGTCGGCGCCCACCATCCCTGCAGCCAGTCTGCCCGCGACGTCTCCACCTTCGGGTTCGGTGACCACCCCCGCGCCGACGACGACCGCACCCTCAGCGACCCCGGCCAGCAAGGGGTCCCCGGTGGAGGTGGCCACCGGTCTCGTGACGGCATGGGCAAAGCCGGCCGAGGGTGAATCACAGTGGCTGGCCGGGATGAAGCCCTGGGCCACCGCAGACCTGGTCTCCTCGATGACGGGCACCGACCCCGCCCAGGTGCCGGCAACCAGGGTTACCGGCGACGCGGCGCTCCGCGCGATCAACTCCAGCACCGCGACGGTCAGCGTCCCCACCGACGGCGGACGGGTCGCGGTGGAGCTGGTCCAGCAGTCAGGGGCGTGGAAGGCCAACTCCCTCGCTCCCGACGACGCCCCACCCGGCGCGCCCACGCCGGCCCTCGGCCCGACCACGACCGGCTCCGCAGGCTGACATGCCCGCCCCGATCGTCGCCGCAGGACTGCAGGTCGCGCGCAAGGTCGTGCTCCGCCGCCTCCTCCGCATCGGTCTGGTGCTGCTGCCCGTCGTCGTGGTAGGCGCGGTGTCCGTCGGCCTGCTGACCCTCCTGATCTCCTCTGGTGGCAACGATTCCAACCCTGCGACCGGGGCGGGCAGCTGCACCACCCTGGCGAGCGGCTCGGCAGCCCCAGAGGCGGGACTGACCCAGGAACAGCTGGCCAACGCCCAGACCATCGTGGCGGTCGGGCGGCAGCTGGGTGTCCCGGCATACGGGTGGGTTGTGGCCGTGGCTACCGCCCTTCAGGAGTCGAGCCTCACGAATCTGCCCACGGGCCACCTCGACAGCGTCGGGCTTTTCCAGCAGCGTTCCGGCTGGGCGCCCGCGGCGGACCGGCTCGACCCGGCGAAGGCCGCGCGGATGTTCTACGAGGGCGGTAGGGGCGGCCAGAAGGGGCTCGTCCAGGTCAAGGACTTCGAGTCGATGCCGCTCACCCGCGCCGCCCAGGCGGTCCAGGCCAGCGCGTTCCCGGACGCCTACGCGCGTTGGGAACCACTCGCCCAACAGATCGTGGCCAGTCCCAGAGTGCTGTCCGCGAGCTGCTACACCGATGCCGACTACGTGGGAGATGGCACGCCCGGCTCGAACGCCGTCGCCTCGGCGCTGCAGGAGCTCGGCAAGCCCTACAGCTGGGGTGGCGGTGGGATCGGAGGGGCAGGCACCGGCTTCGGCCCCGGCAGCGCAACGGTTGGCTTCGACTGCTCGTCCCTCGTCCAGTACGCCTACCACCGAGCCACCGGGATGACCCTGCCCCGAGTCACCGACGCCCAGGCGGCAGCCCTCCCGCATGTCCCCCCAGGATCCAAGCTTCGCGCGGGCGACCTGCTCTTCTTCCGCTCGCCCGCGGACCCGCCGAGCAGCTATCACCACGTCGGGATCTACGACGGTCAAGGAGGCATGGTGCATGCGCCTCGAACCGGCAAGACCGTCGAGGTCGTGCACGACGTCCTGAAGGACCCCTACTTCGCTTCCCAACTCGCGTTGGTGGCCCGTCCGAACACGGGGTCCGGTCCAACGGCGGAGGCGGGAGGTCATCATGAGTGACGACGACCCTCTCGACTCGGAATTCTCTGCAATCCTCTCCGCGGGCTCAGCCGTCGCTAACGCCGGGGACGTACCAACGCTTCTCATACGCCGGGCGCGCGAGCTCCACGAACCCCTGCTGGGCAAGCGGGCACGCTTCCTGATGACCAGCCACTCCACGCAGGGTGACTGGCTCGCGCACGGCTGGAAGGACAGTCTGCGCGTCGTCTCGGAGGTCATCCATGACTTTGCCGGACTCGAGGAACCTGCTATTTGGATCCAGGACGAGCGCGACTACTACGGCGACACCGGGAGCACCAACCGCTTCGCCGTAGGGCTCTCTCGCCTATGGGTGGAGCAGTACATCTCAGCGCCACCGCCCAACACGGAGTCCGGCAGCGAGTCCTGGATCGACAACCTCAACAGGGACCCAAACTCCCCCGAGCTCCGGACCCTTCAACCGGCTGAGGGACACCCCGATCCAGTTGGTTCTCGAGTTGTTCTGGTCGGCGGCGCCGTCGACACGGACCTTCGGGCAGTAAGTCCAGTCCGGATGACTGACAACGGCGAGTCGGCCATCACTGTTATGGCCGAACGCGACTGGTATCGCTGGGCCCGCGACTACCCCGCCGAGCCACACCCCACGCTGAGGTGGGAGCCCGCTGCCCGCGTGTGGGTTGAGTAGGCGGAGCGACCTCCCTCCAGCGCTGGACGTCGGGTCAAGGGCGCCGGGAAGGGCTGGCTTCGGCGACGAGGGATGCAATCCTCCGCCACGGAGGGCGTACCTGGCTCATCGGCCCAACTGCCGCCCTGCCACATCTCGCGCGTGTCCTCCGCCTTCTCACGGAGGACGATCCATAAGCGCATAGTCAGTTCACCGTGTCGGCGACAGCATCCATGAGGGTCATTGCAATCTGATTCAGTTCCTCAAGTGTCACGTCGAGGTTCAACTGGTTGACTTCGACGCCCGCCGCGCGGAGCCTGTCAATGGCAGCCGCACTGACACGGCCCCCTGCCGCGTTGAAGACAAATCGATGGGCGACCTTTCCCGCCACCATCGGCGTGAGGGCGAGGGTCGATGGTGGCGCGCCTGGCTCGGCGAATGTAAGCCTAGGGAGCCGGCCGGACGCCACGGCGGTCTCTCGGAGCACGTCGTTCTCCACCTGCTTGAGGGCCGAGATGTGCTTCTCAACCTTGTATTGCGCCGCCAGGAACAACTTTGCCTGCCCCGCCTCCCTGTTCACCAGCAAGATGGCCTCATCCCATGCTTCGGCGCCATCGATGCGCAGTTCACCCACGATCCTGCGGACCTCCCACTTCGGGCCCAGAGCCTTCGCTTCCCGCCCAGCGAGCTCCAAGTAGCCGTCCATCTGTACGTTCCATGCCTCCCAGCGCGGCACATACGCCTCGCCCAGAAGACCCTTTATCTTGCTCAAGAACCCATTGGCAGAGTCTCTTGCCCTACGCACCTCTCGCTCGGCAGCTCGGATGGCTGTGACTGAACCACCCTTTCGAGCAGCCTCGAGTTCACTTTGGGCAGTCCGGAGGTTCTGAACTCGGTCGGCGATCTTGGCAGCATGGTCGCGCAGATATCTAAACGTTGGTTCCCAGCCGTCGGCCCACTGACCGCCGAGCGTGTGAAGCAGTTTGCGGCGACCACTCAAGACAAGAATCTGTGCGTCAGTCCACTGAGCCTGACCGAGGGCTGCGATCGTGCGAAGTCGATCTAGGAATCTTCGTTGCAGCATGGCCGCGCCCAGGTCGCCACTGGTTGGGACTGGCACGCGTCGAGGAGCTCGGGCAGCCTTGGTCGTCGATGCGACGGTCTCACCAAGGATCGAGAGTCGTCGATGGGCGAGTTCACGGCTGAGCCATTCGGCCTCGCGGGCTTTCAGTCCTGCCAACCTTTCACGGAGGATGTCATCTGCGGCCTTGAAGAGCTGCATGGTTGCATCGTCGGCGTGACGCTCTGCCCGGCGCGCTGCGAGGAGGTACCGCTCCACGGCGACGACGATTTCTGGGTCATGCCCGGCCGCTTGGAGGAGCCGCAGGTAGGCGTTCGCCGTCTTAGGTGCGAGGCGGACAATACGTGCCAGAGACTTTCGACTGAGGAGCGAAATCTCCTCAGCGAGTGCGCGCGATGCTGGGGATGCTGCCATTACTGGGAACGCAGGCCCAAGAGCCTGGTGTCTATGGGGACCGGGGACGGGTTGAGCACGCCGAGGGCGATATCGAAGGCGTCCATCACGGGTCCCGAGTAGGAAGGTGGGACCCCAAGGCGGTCGGAGGGATTCAGGAACGCGGCCTCACCCTGCTGCTGTTGGGCAACAGCAAAGGCCTTCGCGATTACGCCAGTTAGGTCCACGGCGATCTGGGCCACCATGAAGGCGACCGCGGTTGGCTCGGCTCCGGTCACCACCGCAGTCATTTGCGCGTACCCGAGCCATTCGGAGACGACGGCGAGTTCGGTGGCCGGCTTAGCTTCGCGTATTCGGTCGTGGACAACACGCGAAGCGAAGTCGCTCTCGTCAGCGTGAACGCTAGTGAGGGCGGCGTCGATTAGGGGTTCGAATTTCCATGCGATCTCAGGGTTAGAAGTGAACTCTCTGTCGAGGTCAGTCGCTGCCCGATAGGCGGTGCGCAGCGGGTTCAGAACAAGATCACGCAGCGGACCGGAGTCGGCCAAGATCGTTCGGTCGGCGACCGTGTTGCTCGTCCGGGAGTCCCTGATCAGGTGAAGAGCTATGAATGGAGCGTCGGTGTTCCATAGGCGAAAGATCAGTGGCCGCTTCGAGGCGAGGCTGATCACCAGGTTTGTGAGGGCTAGGCGTTGGTCTGCAGTGCGTTGCTTCGCAGCGAGTACTTCGGCTGAGTCCGGCAGCGCGGCCAGGTCCTGCCCCAACTGGCGAGCTTGCTGATCCGTGAGATAAGGCCGGAACACCCCCGATCGTGACCGGTCATCGGAAAGCATGGCCAACTTCGTCTGATCCCACTGCTGGACATTTCGTCGCTGTCCGTCTTGGGCCCCAGCAAGCTGAAGTCGCGCATGCGCGATCGCAATCAGGTCCTGGACCAAGCCGAGCACCTCGGGACCGGTAAGTCGATTCGGCGCCGTTCCTAGGAGAATCGCAGGCACTGCTGCAGGATCGCTGGATGTGGACAGGTACCGACTGGCCTCGGTAACGACCTGTAGTTTGCTGGCGGCGAGTCTGGCACGAGCAGCCGATACGGCAATGTCGCGCAGGGCCGTTGCCGCGAGCGCCTGCCGGCGAGGCAGGGCGGAAAGGTATGCGGAGTACTCCCGAATCAAGCGACCGCGGTTCGGGGTCCTGACGTCATCGATGTAATACAGGTCCCCTCGAGTCCAGACGGGCGCGAGCGCCTCCACCGTCGTCCCTGCTAGGGCTACCCCTGTCCCGTGGAGCGCCCTATTGAACTCGACCAGTCCGTTGGTGCCGGAGATGATGAAGGCGAGGTCAGCGTTTTCGGCGACATTTGTTGCCAGTTCTGGGATTTCCATATTGAAGGTCAGCATTACTTGCGGAAATGCTTCCGGATGATCGTCGTCACTCGGCAGCTGGAGGGCGATCTCCTGAATCAGTGAGGGGGTTTGGAGGGACTCGTGCACCCCAGGAAGCGAGTCGATCACAAACTCGGGCACAGGGGTTTGCTCGACCTCTGGAGAGTTAACCGTCCAGGCGACGATCGGCATCGGAACAACTGCCCGGGTGTCTGTTAGGACGGATTGTCAGGTCGGTCGGAGCCATGAGCGCCACTGCTGCCGTCGTCATGTCCGTGTTCGCCGCCGGTGGCATGCCCCTTCGCGCCTCTTTCGTCGTCCCCGCCGCCGTGATCGCTGTCCTTGTCCTTGTCCTTGTCCTTGTCCTTGTCGTCCTTGTCGTCCTTGTCCTTGTCGTCCTTGTCCTTGTCGTCCGTCTCCTCACCGGAGTCGTCACCGCAGTCGAAGGTGGGCAGTGTCCCCTCGCTTTGCAGCCAGACCAGCGGGGTCGGCACCACAACTGTCCAAGAGTCGCCGTAGGTACTCGCGTGGTTAAGGTCATCCTGCTGGTCACGCAGCTCGGCATGGATAGCCAGATACAACGGATCATCGATGTCAGGCACCGGGCCGCCGTTCCAAGGCTCGCGAGTGAAGAGGTAGTGCTGGACCGCGCCCTCGAAGCCCGGCCGGACCGGTACCAAGACACGAGCGGCCCCGGCTTGGAGGAACCGAGCGAACAGGGGGTCGACTTCGTCGTAGTACTTCTGCGCGTCGTACCACTTGCCCGGCAGCTTGCCCCAGAAGTAGGGGTAGAGGACGTAACTGATCTGTTGCCACTCGAAGGCTTGCTCAAGGAACTGCACTGTCCGGCCATCGGCGACGGCTTCGGCGACGTTGATCGCTGGCATCTTAACCGGTGTGTCGACGACGGAGATGTCCTCCTTGGTCGAGGTCGTCGTCACCGTAACCGTCGTGCCGGGGGCGGGAGTTGTCGTAGTAACGGTCTCGGTTTCGGTGGTCACGCGAGCCTCGACCGGGAGGCTCTCGTCTCGGGTCTGCATGCTGTCAAAAACGATGTCGTCAGTCTTATCAGCGTCGAACTGGAGCGCGATCATGCTCAAGCAGCTCTTTCGCAGTTCTGTCCTGATCACGTCCTGGTTAACCCGCGGATTACGACCCTTGATGATGACGCCTTGGGCGATCTCGTACCCTTGGAGTTTCGATTCGTAGTCGCCGAGGGCGTCCAAGTATTCGCGGTGCGCCTCGGTGTAGGCGTCCATGATCGCCTCGTATACAGACAGCTGCCACTTTCGATAGTGCTCGTCGGTGCGGTTGATGGTCAACGCGATGCTGAGGCCCGCAGCCTTGATACGGAATGCAAACACGACGGCGGTGATGTCACCCACAAGGGGAGGATCAAAGGTCAGCGTCTGGGGCGGAAAGGCCATGTGGATCTTGCCGTCGTCGGTCGCGCGAGCCGTTTGGCCCCCAATCGAAACGCGAATGCCATGCTCGTTCTTTGAGTGACCGTCCCAGTCGCCTTCGATGGTGGCAGTCACCGCGGCGTAGCCATCCGGAATTCGGAACTGGCGCTCGTGCGCTGACGCCTGCTGGTTCTCAAGGCCCGTGAGGGGTACAGCCACAGCGATGGTGTCGCTTGCTGGCGGCTCGGGGTCGAGCCCACTCAGGTTGTAGATCGCACCATAGGCGCTAACTGTCGCGGCACTTATGGTGGCAATGTCGAGGTTCGGTCGCGGCGGTATCTGCGGGATATCGGGTCGCCGTTGCTGTTGACGCTCGTGTTCGAAGACCGAGAGGGCGAACGCTGCAGGTTCCGGAATCACGAACTCGAACATCAGGCGTTTGCCGTAGTTGTAAACTTGAGCCCGGTACACCTTGTCGACCCAACGGTAGATTCCGGCCAGGTTCGAGCCAGAATCGTTAGTGAGTTCGTGGCGGTCGAGTTCGTCGGTTCGAGTTAGACGACGTGTTGTCCGCTCTTCTCGGACGCTAGTCTGGATGCGAGACAACGAACGATCAACCACATCCTTGGCAAAGTTGTTGGCGCCTCTCCGAGAGTCGCTGCTAGACGTCGAATAGCTGACACCCGCGTTGGCTGAATACTCTACAACCCCATATCGACCGCTTACCTGTCCAGACAGTTGAGCCGACAAGTCACTCTGGATGGTTGACTCGGACTCGCTCTTCAACTCGAAGCGCTGCGATGTTGAGATCTCGCGTTCTTCGACACTTGTGGTGTCCTCGATCACCGAAACCAGTTCGTCGGTCTGGTCGATGCGCCGAAGCCTCCGCACCTTTGACTCTCCATCAAGAACGTTCTCAATGTGAGCGACTTCTCCCGGCTCGTACCGGCACAGGAATTGCTTTACAACAAGCAAGTCACCGATCCCGATCGGAGTGATTGGGTTGAAGGGGCGGTAGTAGGCGACCAGGGCCGTGATGACTCGGTGTATTGCCGGGTTGGCTGATAGGACGGCGGCCACCTCAGACGGGCTCTTCTCACCGTCAGACGCGAGAAATCGCATCAGGGTGAGGACTCGGAGCCCTCGAATGAGGTGTTCCAAGTTCAGGGGAAGTAGTCGCTTGGCAACGAGGGCCACATAGAGTTTGTCAAAGATCGCACCCAGGTCTGCCTCAAGACTCAGATACTCGCCCTCGCCTGCGGGATCGGGTGGGCGGGCGACGTAGGCGCGCCAAGTCGGCCCTTCCCCGCCCTTCCATGGCCAAGCTTCACTCAGGGCCGCCGTGAGTTGCTCGGCAGAGGCGCCGACGGTGGCATGCTCGAGCACCGGGATAATCGCGTCAACGTGAGGGATGCCAACCTCGGTTGTGAGGGTCGGGTCCGCAGCCAATCGTTGGGCGATCTTCTGGTTTGCGTCGATGACCTGCGGCGCGGTGGTGGCCGCAGGAACCGCCTCGCCCACCAGAGACTGAATCTTGCTCGCCGCCGCGCTGCGCTCGTAGTTAACGGCGTCGCTCGCGACGTCCGGTACTTGACCGACTCCGGCCGGTGCACCCAACCGCGCGTCCCGAATGATGCCGGCATCGTCGGGCTTTATCGCCTCCGTCGCTCGGACGGTCACGAACTTGAAGAGGTCAACAGTTACGTTGGGCATCTCGGTCACCCCCGAAAGACAGGAATCCCACCGGGATTCATCTTGCGAGAAGCAACCGGGCGTGTAAATAGCCCTTTGGGGCTATAGAAGGCTTCTGACGATCATCGAGGAGGTGGCGGACGACGATCGTCGTGGAACGAGTCAAGTCTTGCCTGATGCCCGCCTCTAGTCACAAGTGACTATTGTGCGGCTCACAAGTGACGTAGGAACGTTGAACGCGCTCGTGTACGAGGGAAGTGCTAGCTGGGGGTAGCCATGTCCGGGGTTGTTGCGACTGCACAAGCGGTTCAGATCGAATCGGCGGGCCGGCTCTCGCGGCTGGCGGATCGCGTCATGGCGGAAACCTCCGTCACGCCGACTCCGTCGCCAACGGGATCGCCCCCCTCAGTCCCCACGAACCAGCCAACCGTGGGTACGCCGTCCACGAGTGGGGGCTTCTTTGATTTCTCCGGGCCTGAGATGTGGTTCGTCGCACTCACAGTGCTGATCTTCGCCGGCCTTCTCGTGGCCGCAACCGTGTACGACCTTCGCTACGCCAACAAGACCAAAAACACGCAGCTGACCATCATTCAAAGAATGTTTCCGCAGCCTCTGAACGAAGCACAGGGACGTCAGGTGCTGATGTTCATCGGCAGACCAGCGAGCGGTGTCGCGGGCCTGACTCGCAGCCTGATCGTGCTGTCAATCCTTGTGACCATCTTCCTGTCACTGACGGCCGTGCTGGCTTCGACGGCTCAGGATGCGGCCGACCTCAGAAAAACGCTGATCGCCAGCATCCTGAGCGTTTTCGCGACCATAATTGGGTTCTACTTCGGATCCCGTACGGCGCAAACTTCGGCGGACGGCGCCCTGGAGCGCAGTCAAGCCTCGACGTCCAGCGCGACGACCCAGCCTTCCGAATCGACCCGGGTGGTTGCTAGGGCCGGGGACGCCGGGAAGTTCGAACCCTCGACCGGTATGCCAGAAAGCCTTGAAGCCTTACGAACCTCGAACATCGTCCCTGAACCAACTACGGCGTGGCCGAGCGGCAGCTACATCATTACGTATAACGGCGATGAGGCGTTCTGGGACGGGACCACATGGCGCCCAAACCGCGCACCTTAGGCCGCACCTGCTGCCGCACAACTGCATCACGAAGACGCTCGAGTCCGGGGCCTCAATCCGCGAGGTCCACGATTTGGCTCGAGACGCTGCGCCTCGGGCAACGATGCGATATGACAGGCACCACACCGAGATCGACGACCACGCGGTCCACCCGCTCGTCGCCTTCATCCCTCCAGCGTTCGACGATAACCCGCCTGCGGTGGCCAATCCCGGCACAGGACGTAACAGTGGCAGGGTCGCGAGTCCCGAGCAGCGGACGGGCCAAGGAGGCCGTGCAGATCACGAGCGTCCCTGTCTGAGGGTCCCCCTCCAACCAGGCCGGCTGGCAAACCTGTCTGAGACAAGGTTCGCTTGCAGCGCCGCCCGAGCGGCCGGGATGGTCTTCTTGACAATTTCCGCGTGCTTCGTCGGAGCCTCGGGCCCCGGCTCCTTGCCTGCCGCTCGTTTGCCGGCGCCGTAGGCGATTAGACGCACCACCCGACTGTTGTACCTCAATACCGCTTGGGAGTAGTCGATCAGGGCACTTTGCTCTTCCGGCGCCATGTGATGGACGCTCCCCAGCACGGCCGTGAGCAGGTTGGTGGGCAGCGACGAGGGCGACTCTTCGTGGATTAGCTGCGCAACCACTGCGATTTCCATATCCAAGGCCCGCAGGGAGTTCTTCTCCGCGCTGAGACGCTCATGTCGAGCCTCTCGTGCAGCTCGTCGGAAGCTCCAAGCGGTCGTGCCTAGACCGGCTGCTGCGCCAACGCCAGCGGCGAACAGTGTCACTAGCGCTTCCGTCTGGTCCATTCGGCACCTCAGATCTCGGCCACGGCCCTGGACGCCGGGCTCGGATGGAGTCGTCACCACCGGCGAGCCGGGTGGACCACTAAGCGGCCGGGCCCTTGCTCGCCGCAAGGCGGCAACTTCGGTGGTCAAACTGATAGGTATTAGTCCGGAAGAAATGAACACTCAGCGATTCAAGCCATGAACCAAACACGGCACTTGCAGGTAAACAAAGGTTATGGAGCCAGACGCAGCATCGAATCACGCAAAAGGCGTACTTGAGCGCCGTGGTCCCATCGGCAGACGGGAAGGCGTGAACAGCCTGGTGGCCGTTGCACCCACCGGCTGGCCGCACACCAAATTGAGCCACCTAGATCGGTGGTGCTAAACCGCCATCGAAGGGTCGTGGTGCTCATGTCGAGCGAGGCAAGCTTGGGCGCCGGTCCTCGAAGACTCGCCCTGTGTGCACCCCCTCCGTCATGAGACCCGTACAGGTCCTGCGCCCTTCTCCGAGCGCCCGGCCACGCGTTCCACGGGGATCGGACAAGCGCCGACTTTGTACTCTGGACCAATGACGAATGCGGCGAGTGCGGCGACCTGGGCACGCTCCATCCTCGAACGTACTGAACCGCGGTGGACCCATGTCCAGGGCGTTGTCGCGATCGCCGAGCGAATCGTCGCTCTGACACCCGGACTCAGTGACGCGGTACTGGACGCCGCCTGGTTGCACGATGTGGGCTATGGCGGAACCGTCGTCCGTACGGGTTTTCACGCCTTGGACGGAGCTCGCTACCTCGCCGCGGAGGGCTGGCCCTCGGATGTCATCAGCCTGGTGGCGTACCACACGGGAGCCGAGTTTGAGGCTGAGGAGCGCGGTCTCTCGAACGAGTTGAAGGAGTTGCCTCGTCCGGATCCAGCGGAGCTTGATGCCCTTATCTTGGCCGACCTATCGGTATCGCCACTGGGCCTCCAGGTGCATCCAAGGAAGCGGATCGACGAGATCCTTACGAGGTACGAGCAGGATGACCCGGTACACCGCGCCGTCTCACGGTCGCAGGGCTATCTCATGGAGTGCGCGGGACGCGCAGCTGCCGCCACCGGGTCACCCCACGAATGGGGCTTCGCGGTCGCTTAGGGCGTGCTCGATGCGGAGTCTCATCGACGGGTGGATATCGAGGTCGGCCAGTTCCTGGGGCGAAACCCAACGCACTTGCCGACTCTCGCTGCTGGTCTGCGCTGACCCCCCAATCAGCTTGGCACGAAAGGCGATCGAGAACTGCTGACGGACCTCGCCGTCGTCATACGCCATCAGATGCCGTGGGTTCGTATAGGTGCCGCTGAGTCCGACGACCTCGACGTCGTAGCCGGTTTCTTCCTTGACCTCCCGCACGACCGTCTCTGAAATCGACTCGCCGATCTCATGACCTCCACCGGGAAGGGCCCACTTGTCGTTGTCAGTCTTGTGGATCATCAGGATTCGGCCGTGATCGTCGCGGACAATCGCAACCACGGAGGGCACAACATTGTTCGCCTTGGGGGCGTTCGGGTCGTCGATGTAGTCGATGCGAGCCACCCTTCGAGACTAGGCGACCCACGCTTTGTCAGCGATGCGAGCGCCGTCCCACACCTTCTCGAAGGCTGTGATCTGGTGGTCGAACATGCGGCCGCCAGCGATGCGGTGAAGGTGCATGACGGGCGAGTGGTTCGCCGGTGCGCCGTAGGCATGGTGGTTCGCGAACAGCTGGTCGTCGAATCGGAAGATCGAGCTGTAGAGCGTGCGGTCGTGTGCTCGCGCCTCGATCCCGGGGTGCCCGAGCAGTGGCTTGAGGTACCTCCAGGTCATGCGGCACCGGGCTGCAAGAGAGTCTGCGATTCCCTCCTCCTCGCCACGCAGCGCCACGGCGTCCGAGTCGGGGTCGCCGAACAGTAGGCGAATCCTCGTTCCCGCCTTGGCTCGCTGGGCAATGAGCTCGTCGAAGTCGGGAATGGTGTCGTGCAGGAAGGTGGCAGCGAAGGCCAACATGTCGATGCTCTCGCGGGCCTCGCGGAGGAGCCCCTGCCAGGTGCCTGGTGGCACACTTCCGCGATTGGGGTGCACCGCGACGACCTCCGCGGCGCTGGCTGCTTCGGCTCGGGCATCTGAGAGGGCCGCCGGCCAGAGATAGTGCTCGTCCTTGCCCAGTGCCACCCCTGCAGCCTGACGATGACGACGGTGGGGCGTTCTGCCCGTCGAGATCCATCGATCGATGGTCTTGGGATCCACGCCCAGCGCTTCGCCGAGGCCTTCGCTGGTCAGCGCTGCCTCTGTGATGGCCGCTCGAAGTCGCTCGTTGGTCTCCATCGCCCAACCTTCCCTTTTGGGACGTTTCCTCCACGGTACGACGTCCTGAGGTGTCCCGCAGCGCGGTTACCCCGTGCCTGTGGACAGCGATGGCATGGACGTGGGCCAACACGGGCCCACAACGAAAGGCACAGCAATGGCTATTGCTCGAAAGCTCAAGCTCTCGCACGACGACGTGTTCCCCAGCGGGGCGTTCATCGTCTCCGAGGTCACTCCTGTCTTCGACTTCGAGAGGTCAACGCGGGACAACAAGGTCCAGCAGGTCGACCCAGACACAGGTCTGCTCCTGTGGCAGATCGATGTCCTGGACGCCGACCCTGAAGCGACGAAGAAGAACCGCACCGTGACCATCAAGCTGCTGGCAAAGGTGCAGCCCGTTCCGCCGGCACCGGACGGCGCCGAGACGTTCGCCCGAGTGGTGTTCGAGGATCTCGTGGCGACACCGTGGATCGATTCGTCCCGGTGCAAGCCCCCGGAGTCGAACAAGTCGCACCGATGCGGCGCCCAAGCTGCGTGGTCCTTCAAGGCCAGGGGGATGGCGGCACCGGGCAAGCAGTCCGCATCCCCGAGTGTCCCCACCAAGGCGGCGTGACATGACGGTTCTCAAGGCCGACGAACGCAAAGCCGCGCTTGGCGACATCCTCCACGCCCTGAACCACTTCACCTGGGATCTGGAGCGTGATGGTTGGGAGCGTGAGGCCGCTCGGGTCGACTCAGCCATCTGCGTGCTCCAGAGCCTGAGCGCAGCCATCCATCACGTCCAGCTCGCGATCGACGCACCGGCCGAGGCAGAGCGCAGGTATGGGATCGGGACGACCTTGGTGGTGGGCAATGCGCCCTGGTGATGTTGCGGCGTGGAGCGAAGCCCTCGGTGTGGGTGCGAGGGAACTGCCGTGGGCAATCGCTGCACGCGTGCGGACCATCGAGGACCTTCATGCCGAGATCACGCGGCTTCGGACAGGACTCTCTGAGGCGCCCGACGAGGAGATGCTCACATCGATCAGCTCGGCCAGCCGCGCCCTGAGCGTCGCCGGTGATCGTCTCAACGAGGCCTTGGTCGAAGTGAGGCGGGATCGCTGATGTGGCAGGGGACGGTCAAGGAGTGGGCAGACGCGCTGGATGTCGGTCCCGACGACCTCACGAGCTGCCTCTCGCGGATCGTTCGAGAACTCGAGACTGCCCACGCGAACGTCATCGGGATCGAGGAGCAGATCGTGGACATCCCCGACGACACCGCGAGTCACGCCGTGCGATTCGCCGGAATCGGCCTTGCCGCGGCTACGGAACTGCTCATGGCGGCTCTGATCACGGCGCGTGCGGAGGTGGGTTGAGCGTGCGTCCTTCAGAGCGAATGGGTTGGTGCGAATCGCTCGGAGTTGGCAGCAGCGAGCTGCACGCCGAGCTTCGTGGGCTGTGGCGTGCCCAGGAGGAGTTGTATGCCGCGCAGATGCGGATTCGTGATCGGCTCCATTCCGCTCCAGACCGGGACCTCGACGAGTCACTGCGGCAGGCGGAACGCCACCTCGCGAGGGTTTCCGTGATCCTGGGCGGAACCGTGGCGGACCTGGCCAAGGAGGGCGGGTGATGGGTGTGCGCGACACGACCCAGCCGATGTTCGGATCCGACGACCCGCTCGCCGTGACACTGGAAGCAGTGGTCAGGGCTGCCTGGTTGGCCGTCTGGGTGGTTTGGTCCCTTTGCGTCTTCGCGATCAGGAATCCACTCGTGTTCATCGGGATTGGTGCGCCGATCGCCCTATTCATCTGGCGGGGTCCCTGGCATGCCCTTCTGCTCGTAGCGTGCATGGTCCTTGCTCTCACCCTCTGGCGAGTCCTCGCGGCCGCCTCGTTCACGCGCTGGGTGCGGCCAGCACTGGCGACTGGTTGGCGTGGGCCGCTGTATCGGCTGATCTGGCCCCGCCTTGCCCGACGGCATCGCTTGATCGCCTACGAGCCTCGAGTCGGCCGCGGCGACGGGGAGGTGCCAAAGCTCCGCAGGGTTCGCGTCACGTCGTCGGGCATCGAGCGACTTCTACTCCGGCTCCCGGCAGGACTGACCCCGGATGACGTCGCCAGCGCGTGTGACGGCCTTGCCCACGCCTTTAGGTGTGCGGACGCTCGCGTAGCTCCCGCAGGCCCTGGCCGAGTGTGGCTCGAGCTCCATCGAAGGGACAGCCTTGCCGGTGTAGTCGCGCCGATTCCCAATTCCGGATCTGTCGACCTTGGTCGCCTCCCCGTGGGACGGCACGAGGACGGCACGGCCTGGTCGATGAGGTTGTCGGGGACGCATCTGCTCATTGCCGGCGCGACCGGATCGGGGAAGGGCTCGATCCTGTGGTCACTGTTCAGAGCCATGGCGCCGGCCATCGAGTCAGGGCGCGTGGCCATGTGGGTTGTGGACCCGAAGGGCGGAATGGAGCTGAGGCCCGGGCTACCTCTATTCGCACGTTTCGAAGATGGCACCACTGACTCGATGTGTGAGTTGCTAGAGGAGTTGGTGCGACTCAAGGACGAGCGAGCCAGACAGCTGGCCTCGGAAGCGCGCCGCGTTCACGAGCCGGCGCCGGAGTCTCCTCACATCGTGCTGGTGATAGATGAATTGGCCACACTCACAGCCTTTGCCGAGCGGACGGTTGTGCGGCGTATTGACCAGGCCCTAGGACTGCTGCTCACACAAGGTCGGGCTTGCGGCATCACGGTGGTGGCCGCAGTGCAGGACCCAGGCAAGGACGTCGTCGGCTGGCGCGACCTGTTCCCAACCCGTGTGGCGATGCGGCTAGACAATCCGATCCAGGTTGACATGGTCCTGGGTGAGGGAGCCCGCGACAGAGGGGCCCGCTCTGATCAGATCAGTGAGCTGACCCCCGGGGTTGCTTTTGTACGGGTCGAGGGAACCCGCGAGTTGCGCCGGGTCCGCGCGTCCTATCTGGACGACGAAGCCATCGAGCGACTCGTGCGTTCTGTGATCACGCCGGTTGGGGAGTCGGCATGAGCCGGGTAATGAGATACGGCGATCCCGGTGTCCCCCGCACGTGGATCAATGCCTCGGGCCAGTTCTCGGCGCGACGCCTCGCCTCCGTCCCTTGGCAGCGACGC
Organism: Pedococcus sp. P3_C7; assembly: GCF_056402615.1. Taxonomy (NCBI): domain Bacteria; kingdom Bacillati; phylum Actinomycetota; class Actinomycetes; order Micrococcales; family Intrasporangiaceae; genus Pedococcus; species Pedococcus sp. P3_C7. Next base: position 35,129 of record NZ_JBFUHC010000010.1, read on the forward strand.
GGACTGTGCGTCGGCCGGGACGCGCGCCCGTGGTTTGCTCGCTGGGATGCGCCCTCCGCGAAGAGTGCGCAGGAGATCTGCTCGAGCTGTCCTGTGAAGGCTCAGTGTCTGGCTTGGGCCCTCCTGTGCGGTGACGAGTACGGCATCTGGGGAGGGCTTAACCCCCTTGAGCGGCTCGCATTGGAAGGGCTGCTCGCGGCTGGTGCGCCGCTTGGTGAGGTGGTTCAAATGGCGACCCATTCGCTGCCGTCATCGGTCCGGGGCGCGGCATGACGACCCCCCGGATCAGCAACGACATGATCCGCGAACTAGCGGTCAAGGAGGTCGTCTGCGTCCGGCCCGTTATGCGCGTGGTCACTGACCGGCTCACCAAGGACGAGACCATCGTCCCCATCCCTTGCGGCTCAACACGGGAGTCGGTCTGCCCTTCGTGCGCGACGAAGGCACGCTGGCTCCGGATGACGCAGTGTGCCGAGGGATGGCACCTCGAGTCGGAACCGGAGGATCTCGACCCCGCGCCCGCGGCAGAGGTCGGGGCGGGGCAGGCAAGCGACGACTCCATCAAGGACGATCCTTCGCGCCTGGTGAGGTCAACAAGGCGTCGTTCGGATGTGGTGGACCTTCCCACCCGCCCCACAGAACCGCGCACCATAGGTCAGACATTCTCGGCGCCGAACGGTCGCATCTACCGGCCCTCGATGTTCGTCACCCTCACCCTTCCGTCATACGGCAAGGTGGTCCCAGGACTGGGTGCGCCGGCAAATTCCGGGACGTACAACTACCGTCGGGCTGCCCTCGACGCCCTACATTTTCCGAGGCTGCTCGATCGCTGGATGCAGAACCTCCGTCGGTGCGCCGGCTTCCGGGTGCAGTACTTCGGAGCCGTGGAGGCCCAACGCCGACTTGCACCGCACTTCCATGTAGCGATCCGAGGCGCTGTGCCTCGTGCGACTCTCAAGGCGGTCACCCGGGCGACCTACCTTCAGCTGTGGTGGCCACAGATGAGTCAACCCATCTATATCGAGCGGGTCCCCATCTGGGACGGCGACGACTATCGGGACCCAGACACCGGCTTCGCGCTCCCCACATGGGAGAAGGCGGTGGGAGAGCTGGCAGACGATCCTGACGGTCGGCCGGCGCATGTCATGCGGTTCGGCGCACAGACGGACGTCAAGGGCATCGTGAGCGGGACGCCTGATGCCGACAGGGCCGTTCGGTATCTCACCAAGTACCTAACCAAAGCGGTGGCCGAAACCTACGCGGACCCACATGACGCAGTCGCGGCATACGAACGCCACATCGATCGACTCTGGGAAGAGGTGCGCTGGCTTCCTTGCTCACCGGAGTGCTCCAACTGGCTGCGGTTCGGCACCCAACCCCGGTTGGCCAGCCCCGGTCTGACACCCGGCCAGTGCCCGAGCAAGGCACATGACCGCGAACATCTGGGTGTTGGTGGGCGCCGAGTCCAGGTCTCACGGCACTGGTCCGGCAAGACGCTGTCCGAGCACAAGGCCGACCGGGCTGCTGTAGTTCGCGCGGTCCTCGAAGAGGCAGGTATCGAAGCCCCGGATGCCCGACGGATGTCGACGGAGGTGCTCGATGACACCGGTAGTCCCCGCTACGTATGGGACGAACTTCCCGTCAATGCTCACGACTACGCGCGGGTCGTCATGCGCAGCGTGGTTGAACGGCGCCGTCGACGAGCTGAGTACGACAGGGCAAGGCAACTGGTTGGGGCGGCAGGTCCGCCTGTGGAAAACAATTCGGCAACCCGCCGCGATGTCGGAGAGTGGTGGTGATGGAGAAGCTGCTGACCCTGGAGGAGGCCGCGGAGGTCTTGGGTACGTCCCCACGATTCCCACGGCGACTGGTCGCTGAGCGACGAATCAGGTTCGTCAAGGTTGGTCGGTTCGTGCGAATCCCCGAGACCGCAATCGAGGAGTTCGTTCAGTGCGGAACAGTGGATGTCGTCCTGCGCCCGACCGGACGCTGGGCGTCATGAGCCGCCGTCTTCGACGCGAGTTCGGGAGCATCCGGAAACGCCCCTCGGGCAAGTACTCGGCGAGTTATCTCGGTCCTGACGGATTGCGCCGATTTGCCGGGAGCACGTTTGCCACAAAGGGCGATGCCCATGCCTGGCTTGCGCTGCAACAGACCCAGATGCGCGGCGGCAGTTGGGCCGACCCTGCATTGGGCCGCCGAAAGTTGACCGACTACGGCACGCAGTGGATTGCAGAGCATCGGCTCAGCCCCCGCACCAGGGACCTCTACGCCAGCATCTTCCGACTACACATCGAACCATTCCTGGGCCATCTGCCTCTCGACCAGATCACACCCGAAGCAGTGAGATCGTGGCGTGCGAGGCTGAGGGACTTAGGGAGATCTGAATCCACCGCCGCCAAGGGCTACCGCTTGTTGAGGGCAATCCTCAACACCGCATTGGACGACGGCAGGATCACCAGGAATCCCTGCCGCATCAAGGGTGCGGACAAGGAGAACCCGCCTGAGCGTCCAGTCGCGACCGTGCCTGAGGTCTTTCTGTTGGCTGACAGCATTGGGCCGACCTATCGGGCCTTCGTGCTCACTGCCGCGCTGGCCAGCTTGCGTTGGGGAGAGCTCGTGGCTTTGCGTCGGCGCGACATCGACCTCGTCGCCGGTCTGATCTTCGTGCGCCGGAGCATGGTTGAGCGCGGAGGGAGCCTGGAGATCTCCCTGCCAAAGAACAACCGCACGCGCACGGTCGCTCTGCCAGCTGTGTTGGTCGACGAACTGGAGCTGCACCTCAGGCGTGTGGACGACGACCCCGATGCATCCGTTTTCACGGGGGAGCGCGGTGGCGTCCCTCGCCGGGGGAACTGGAGGGCGAACGTCAGCTGGAAGGACGCCGTCAAAGCCGCAGGGCTCGCGGAGGGATTTCGCTTCCACGACCTTCGCCACACTGGGAACCACCTGGCTGCCCAAACGGGAGCCTCGACCCGAGAACTCATGCAGCGGATGGGGCACTCGACTGTCCGTGCCGCGATGATCTACCAGCACGCGACGGACGCACGGTCGAGGCACATCGCCGACCGCCTGGACGAACTGGTCCGGAACCAGCGCGAGGCGTCCCAATGAGCCCCGAACCGGTGCCCTTGTTGCTCGCTAGTTGCTCGCGAGGAGGTTCGAAGGCCTCGGAGCTCCCTGGGGATCTACCTCCAAAGGCGCTGACCTGCGGTGATTCTGTGGAGCCGGTGACGAGAATCGAACTCGCGTGTCCAGCTTGGGAAGCTGGCGCTCTACCATTGAGCTACACCGGCACACGTCCCTCGGGAGCGACGTGAACACCGCCCGCGGGCGGTGCGGCAGGAAGTCTAACCGAACGCGCGCGCGAGACTGACGGCCGCCGGCATACCCCTCGCGTTAGTCTCTCTCCGTGCTGCTCAGCGACCGCGACATCAAGGCCGAGATCGACAACGGACGAGTCATCCTCGAGCCCTGGGACCCCGACATGGTCCAGCCGTCGAGCGTCGACGTGCGGCTGGACCGTTACTTCCGGTTGTTCGACAACCACAAGTACCCGTTCATCGACCCGGCCGAGGACCAGCCCGACCTCACCCGCCTGGTCGAGGTCGACGCCGGCGAGCCGTTCATCCTGCACCCGGGCGAGTTCGTCCTCGGTTCCATCTACGAGACGGTGACCCTCCCCGACGACGTGGCCGCCCGCGTCGAGGGCAAGTCCAGCCTTGGCCGGCTCGGGTTGCTGACCCACGCGACGGCCGGTTTCGTCGACCCGGGGTTCACCGGTCACGTGACTCTCGAGCTGAGCAACGTGGCCACCCTTCCGATCAAGCTGTGGCCGGGCATGAAGATCGGCCAGCTCTGCTTCTTCCGGCTTTCCAGCCCGGTCGAAAACCCTTATGGCTCAGCAAAGTACGGCTCCCACTACCAGGGCCAGCGCGGCCCCACCGCGAGCCGTTCGTTCAAGAACTTCCACGTCACCGACGTCTGAGACGCACCCTGGGGTATGCCGCGTGCTCGCCGCCGCGGCCTACCTCGCCTTGACGTGTGGTGCGGTCGACGCACCAGAGTGGACGCATGACCGCTGACCTGAGAATTGCCCTGGGCGCCATGGAGTTCGGCACCCGCATCGACGAAGCCACCTCGTTCGCCCTGCTCGACCAGTTCGTGGACGGCGGTGGGGTGTGGATCGACACGGCCGACTGCTACGCGTTCTGGCTCAGCGACAACGGGGCCGGCGGGGACAGTGAGGCGCTCATCGGCCGCTGGCTCGTCGCGCGCCCCGGCATGAGAGACCGGGTCAAGATCGCGACCAAGGCGGGCTGCGAACCCGTCGAGGCCGGCGTCTTCCCCGGTCCCACGACAGGGCTGTCCAAAGCGGCGATCGACCGCCAGTTCGAGGCGTCGCTGCGCCGACTCGGCCTCGACGGCGTCGACCTCTTCTTCGCCCACCGTGACGACCGCGAGGTCAGCGTCGAGGAGGTCGCCGAGACCCTGGGCGGGCACGCGGCGGAGGGCCGGATCGGGCGGGTCGGGCTGTCGAACTGGCCGGTCTGGCGGGCCGAACGGGCTCGCGCCCACGCCGAGAGCCAGGGGCTGCCCGGCGCCGACACCCTGCAGCTGCGTTACTCCTACCTCCAACCGCGCCCGATGGTCCGCAACCGCATCCACGACCACCGGATGGGCTGGATCACCGACGAGACGATCGACTACCTCGAGGCCAACCCGCAGTGGGAGGCCTGGGCCTACAGCCCGTTGATGCAGGGCTCCTACGACCGTGACGACCGCGAGCCGGAGGAGGCGTTCGACCACCTCGGCAGCGACCGTCGCAAGGCGGCCCTGGCTGAGGTGGCCGGTGACCTCGGGGTGTCCCGCAGCGCCGTGGTGCTCGCGTGGATGGTCGGCGGCGACCCCTCGATCCGCCCCATCGTCGCCACCAGCCGCGCCGCCCAGCTCACCGAGGCACTCGACGGGGCGCGCCTGACTCTGACCGCCGACCAACGCGCGGCCCTCGACGACGCCTGGTGAGCTCGGCAACCAGGCGAGCGGGGTCCGAAATCCGGAGCGGCGTCGGCTACGAAATACTGCGACCGTCCGATCCGTGAGGAGAACCCGTGCGCGCCCCCCGACTGCTCTGGCCCATCGAGGTCGACCAGCCGCGCGCCGTCGTGCTCGTCCTGCACGGCGGCAAGTCGCGCAGCCGCCGCCCGGTCCGCCCGTGGCAGGGGGCCGTGCTGCGGATGGCGCCGTTCGCCCATGCCGTCGGCGAGGCCGCCGAGGGAGCCATCGCGGTGGCCTCGATCCGGTATGCCGTGCGCGGCTGGAACGGCGACCAGGCCAGTCCGCTGGCGGACACCCGCCTCGCCCTCGAACAGATCGCCGCGAAGTACCCCGGCGTGCCGATCGGACTGCTCGGACACTCGATGGGTGGACGTGTCGCCCTGCACCTGGCTGACGATGAGCGCGTCACCGCGATCGTCGCCCTGGCTCCGTGGGTCGAAGCCAAGGACCGTGCCCGCTGGCACCGGGGGCTGCACGTGCTGTTCATGCACGGGACCCTCGACCGGATGACCTCGCCCCGAGCTTCCCGGGCCCTCGCGACGGCGATGGGAGCGCTGGGCGCCGACGTCACCTACGACGCGGTCAAGGGCGAGAGCCACGCCATGCTGCGCCAGGCCGCCCGCTGGCACCGCGAGTCCGCGAGCTTCCTCGCCACCCACCTGCTGGCCCGCGGCGCCCTCGAGGAGAACCAGCCCTGTCCGAGCGGCCCCGCCGAGGTCTAGCGATGCTCCGGCGTCGACAGGGCATACCGCTCCACTATGCGCTCGGCGGTCTCGAGCTCGGGGGAGAGGTCACGGTCCTCGATGCCCGCGGGCAGGCTCTCGCACCGGGTGAACGCCTCGCCCAGCTCGCCCACCGGCGCCACGCCGCGCATCCGTAGCGCCCGCACCGTGCACACGAGCTCCACGGCGAGCATGCGTCGGTAGGCAGCAGTCGCGTCGCCCAGCCGCAGAGCCGCCTGTCCCGCGAAGCTCGCGTCGTCCTCGATGCCGGCGGACACCGCGGCGGTCTGCACGCTCGACGGCGTCGATGCCACCCCGCGAATCGTCGACAACGCCGACGCCGCAACGTATTCCGCGATCAGCACCCCTGATGACCCCATCGTGGAGTCGGACAGGAACAGCGGCAGCCCGCTGTCGGAGTCGGTGAGGGTGTGGCTGATCCGCGACTGCACGGCCTGCGCCGAGCGCGTCAGCGCCAGCAGGGTCGTGTCCACCGCCAGCACCAGGTATGCCGCGTGGAAGCCGCCGTGGTGCGTCACCTCCGCGACGTCCCCCACGCCCGTGAAGAGGGGGTTCTCCGAGGCGGTGTTGGCGGCCGTCTCCACGACTGCCTTGAGGTCCAGGATCGTGTCCAGGACTGGCCCATGCACCTGAGGCCAGGTGCGCAGGCCGAAGAAGTCCTGGAGGTGAGCGGGCTCCCCGGGCTGGTCGGCCAACAGCTCGCGAAGCACGCGGATGACCTCGCGTGCCCCCCGGAACGGGGTTGCCGCTGCGGCCGTCTCGCTGATGGCCTCAGGATTTCCTTGTAGGGCAACGAAACTCAGCGCACACACCGTGTCTGCTGCGCGCGCCAAGGCGTGAAGGGACGCGGCGTGCAGGCCCGTCTCGGCGATGGCGAACGCATTGGACGACATCAGCGGCAGGGCATCGGCGGAGGTGAGCTCCAGGTCGGCGCGGTGCCCGCCGCCGGCGCGCTCGCGCTCACCGATGAGGGCGAGGCCCACCTCGGCGAGGGCGGTGAGGTCCCCCGTGCCGAGCGAGCCGTAGCGGTGCACCACTGGCAGGTCCGCTGCTGGCGCGCCCACGAGATCGGCCAGCGCCTGCGCCAGCGCGGGGTTGGCGCCGGAACCGCCCGCGAGCAGCTGGTTGGCGCGCACTGCCAACGCCGCCCGGACCACCGACGACGGCATCTCCTCCCCCCAGCCAGCCGCGTGCGAGCGCAGCAGCCGCAGCCCGTGGTCGACCTTGGAGTCGGTGCTCTCGTCACGCGCGGCACCGACCCCGGTGGTGCGCCCGTAGACCGACCGACGTGAACTGACTTCTGCCGCATGGCGGTGCGAGCGCTCTGCCGTCTCCATGGCCGCCGGTTCGATCGACGCGGGGGCACCCTGGGCGGCGCGCACCAGCGCGTCGAGATCGAGGCTGTGGCCGTCGAGGTGCACGGGTTGCGTCACGCCGCCAAGTATCGCTGGTCGGTGACGATTGTCGGTGTGCTGGGTTAGGTTGATCCGCATGATCGCCTTCGACGGTGTCACGAAGAAGTTTCCCGACGGCACTGTCGCCGTCGACCACCTCAGTTTCGAGGCACCCAGCGGCAAGATCACCGTGCTGGTCGGCCCCTCCGGGTGTGGCAAGACGACGTCCCTGCGCATGATCAACCGGATGATCCAGCCCACGTCGGGCACGATCACGCTGGACGGCAAGGACACCGGGCGGATGAAGGAGTCCGAGCTGCGACGCGGCATCGGCTACGTCATCCAGCACGCCGGCCTGTTCCCGCACCGCACCGTGCTCGACAACGTCTCGACCGTGCCGCGCCTGCTCGGCATGGACAAGACCGAGACCAGGAAGCGCTCCATGGAGCTCCTCGAGCGCGTCGGCCTCGACCCGGCGTTCGCCAAGCGCTATCCCGCGCAGCTGTCCGGCGGCCAGCAGCAGCGCGTCGGCGTCGCGCGGGCCCTCGCGGCCGACCCGCCCGTCATGCTCATGGACGAGCCGTTCAGCGCCGTCGACCCGGTGGTGCGCGAGCAGCTCCAGGACGAGTTCCTGCGGCTCCAGGGCGACCTCGGCAAGACGATCATCTTCGTCACCCACGACATCGACGAGGCCATCAAGCTCGGCGACCAGGTGGCCGTGCTCAAGGTCGGGGGACACCTCGCCCAGATCGCCGCACCGGCATACCTCCTCTCCCACCCGGTCGACGACTTCGTGGCGGACTTCGTGGGACGCGACCGCGGCTACCGCGCGCTGTCCTTCCAGGCGACGCCGCGGCTGCCGCTGGCAGCGGAGCGCACCGTCGGCATGGGCGAGCGCGTCGACACCATTGACGCCGACTGGGTGCTCGTGGTCGACGACCAGAACCACCCGCTCGGCTGGGTCGAGCCGGGGCGCGTCAAGGGCGAGGTCCGCACCGAGCTGCTGCACCGCGGTGGCACCGTCGCGCGAGCGAGCGGACCGCTGCGCTCGGCCCTCGACTCCGCCCTGTCCAGCCCGAGCCGTCGCGGCGTGATCGTCGACGACTCCGGCGCTCTGGTCGGCACGGTCCGGGCCCACGAGGTGCTGACCGCCATCGAGCAGACCGACCGGCCGGAGCTGCAAGACCCCGGCAAGCCGGGGGCGCCGGCGGCATGACCTGGTTCTTCGACCACCTCGACGAGGTGCTGAGCCGCGGGGTGCAGCACGCCTACCTCTCCGGCGTGCCCCTGCTCCTCGGGCTCCTCATCGCCCTGCCACTGGGGTGGTTGGCCAGGCGCTACAAGGTTCTCTACGCGCCCTTCACCGCCGGATTCGGGCTGCTCTACACGATCCCGAGCCTGGCCTTCTTCGTCCTGCTGCCGGCCATCACCGGCCTGCCGATCCTCGACTCGGGCAACGTGCTCATCGCGATGACCCTCTACACCGTCGCCCTGCTCGTGCGCACAGTCGCCGACGGTCTCGGCGCCGTGCCCGACCACGTCCAACAGGCCGCGACGGCGATGGGCTACACCCGCGTCAAGAGGTTCTTCGCGATCGAGCTGCCGCTCGCGGTGCCGGTCATCTCGGCGGGCATGCGCGTGGCCGCGGTGAGCAACGTCAGCATCGTCAGTGTGGGGACGGTCCTGGGCATCAACCAGCTCGGCCTGTTCTTCAGCGACGGGTTCAACCGTGACTTCTACGACCCGCTGTTCGTCGGCATCGCCGCCTGCATCGTGCTCGCCCTGGCCTTCGACGCCATCATCATCGTGCTGACCAAGGTGCTCACGCCCTGGCTGCGGGCGACGGGGGGCCGGGCATGATCGCGTCGAGCGTCATCAACCAGACCTTCTCGTGGCTCACCGACTCGATCAACTGGTCCGGGTCCGAGGGCATCCCGGCGCGGATCGTCGAGCACCTCTGGTACTCCGGCGTGGCGCTGTTGGTCGCGGCCCTCATCGCGATCCCGCTCGGACTGGTCATCGGCCACACCGGGCGCGGCCGGTTCTTCGTCGTCAACCTCGCCGGCGCTGCCCGGGCGATCCCCAGTCTGGGTCTGCTCTACCTCATGGTGCTGTGGCTCTTCCCCAAGCTCGCCGGCGACTCTGCCTTCCTCGTCCCCAGCCTGATCGTGCTCGTCGTCCTGGCGATCCCGCCGCTGATGGCGGGCGCCTATGCCGGTGTCGAGGGCGTCGACCCTGCCGCCCGCGATGCGGCCAAGGGCATGGGCATGACGGGCAGCCAGGTGCTGGCGAGGGTCGAGGTGCCCAACGCGCTGCCCTTGATCTTCTCGGGCTTCCGCTCGGCCACCCTCCAGGTGATCGCCACCGCCACCCTCGCGGCCGTGGCCGGCACCGGGGGCCTCGGCCGGTTCCTGATCGACGGGCAGAAGGTCAGGGACTTCCCACAGATGGCCGGCGGCGCACTGCTGGTGGCCGTCCTCGCCCTGGTCGTCGACCTCCTGCTCGCGGTGGTGCAGCGGTATGCCGTGTCGCCCGGGCTCACGGGCCGGGCCGGCGGGCGGCCGGGCCGACGGTCCACAGGAGGGTCGGCGGTGTCCAGCCAGCGATCAAATACCCCCCTCGATGTAGAGATTCAGGCGCCGCGGCGTACGGTGGATTCCCAGTCCAGTTGACCAACGGTAGGAGCGGTTTCGTGAAGTTCAGCAAGATGACCCTGACGATCGCCACGGCGGCCGCTCTCATGGCCACCGCCGCGTGCGGCAACTCCGGTGGCGACCCGCTCGCCACCAAGACGAGCAGCGGCAGCTCCAGCGCAGCCTCGGACACCATCAAGGTCGGCTCGGCCGACTTCCCCGAGAGTGCCCTGTTGGCCGAGATCTACGCCGGGGCCCTCGAGGCCAAGGGCGTCAAGGTCGAGAAGAAGCTCAACATCGGTGCCCGCGAGGCCTACATCCCGGCTCTCCAGGACGGGTCGATCGACCTCATCCCCGAGTACACCGGTGTGCTGAGCCAGTACTTCAACAAGAACGCGAAGGCCACGGACAGCGAGGGCGTCTACACCGAGCTCAAGGCTGCGCTGCCGGCCACCCTCACGGTGCTCGACAAGTCCGCCGCCGAGGACAAGGACGCTTTGGTGATGAAGAAGTCCAAGGCCGACGAGCTCGGGGTCAAGTCGATCGCGGACCTCGCAGGCAAGTCCGACAAGCTCACGGTGGGTGGCCCGCCCGAGTGGAAGACCCGCTTGACGGGTCTGCCCGGCTTCAAGTCGATCTACGGCCTGGAGTTCAAGACCTTCCGTCCGCTCGACGCGGGTGGCCCGCTGACGCTGGCCGCCCTGAAGAACGGCCAGATCGACGCGGGTGACCTGTTCACCACCGACCCGAGCATCGCGGCCAACGACCTCGTGGCGCTCGAGGACCCCAAGAGCATGTATGCCGCCCAGAACGTCGTGCCGCTCATCACCAAGAGCAAGAGCAACGCGACCATCGAGGGAGCCCTCAACGCCGTGTCGGCCAAGCTGGACACGCCCACCCTGGCCGCCCTCCTCAAGGAGGTCGTGGTCGACAAGAAGGACGCCGACACGGTGGCCAAGGAGTTCCTGACGAAGAACAGCCTGAGCTGACCACTCGTCAGCCGTAGGACCCCGGACAGGATGAAGGCCGGGTGTGGTTTCCCCCCCGGAAGCCACACCCGGCCTTTCGGCGTGACCCCCCGGTCCGCCAATCCCAGATCCGCCGCTTCGGGAGGTGCCCCTCCGCGCCTCCCGTAACGTCGGATCCAGTGATCTCCGTTGTCCACGAGAGTGCCCGGGGAGGGTCGAGGTCGGCATCAGTGAAACCACCGATATTGGCCATCAGGTTTTCGATAGCCTGTCCGGGTGCTGACTCCGTGCGTGGGTCGCGACGAGGATCTCGATCGCCTCCGACTTCTGCTCGGCGGCAGTCGGTGGGTGACGCTGACGGGCGCGCCCGGGTGTGGGAAGACCCTCGTGGCCCGGCACACTGCGAGCAGCGCTCCGGCCGTGGCCTGGGTCCCCGCCCACCGACACTCGACGACGGAGTCGCTCGTCACCGCGTGTCTCGATGCCCTCGATGCCGAGGTGGCTCCCGGTGACTCGCCGACGTTGGCGCTCAAGCGAGCCCTCGACGGTCGCGACACGTTGTTGGTGCTCGACGGCGTGGACGCGATCGAGGGGCTCGGCGAGGTGCTCAACGACCTCGTCGAGGACGCCGAGGACTGGAAGCTCCTGTGCACCGCGACGACCGTGGCGGGGCGGCCCCATGAGCAGGTGATGAAGCTGACACCGCTGCCCGTGCCCTCCGCTCGGGGGGCGTTGGAGGGTCCGGCGCTCGAGCTGCTGCTGGCCCGAGTGGCCGCCGCTGGAGGGCGCTCCGTCGACCTCGACAAGCACGACGCCATCCTGCGACGGTTGTTGCGGGCCAGTGGAGGTCTGCCCTCGCTCGTGGAGCAGCTGGCCGTCCAGATCGCGCTCATCGGGGTCAGCGACGTCCCGCCGGTCGGGACCCTCGCCGAGGCCGTGAGACGGTCCTACGACCTGCTCGACGTCGAGCAGCAGCAGTGCTTCCGGCGGCTCGCCATCATCGGCCGCCCGCTCGGGCTCGATGTCCTCGCGGACGTGTGTGGCGTCAGTCGGCCCCAGGCCGTCCAGCTCGCGTCGGCCCTGGCTCGGCGCAGCCTCGTCGAGGTGAACCCCGACGGGAGCTTCGACCTCCTGCCACCGATGCGGGAGGTGGGTCGCGCCCTCGCCGAGGCCACGGACGATGCCCAGGAGTCGCTGACCGGCCTGCTCGCCTGGGCCGACCGGGTCATTCCGCAGGCCGTCAACGCGGGGTCCGCCGATGCGCCGTTCCTCAACCAGCTGGCCCTCGTGGACACCGCCGTTCGACAGGCCTGTGCCGTCGAAGCCACCCGGCCGCGCGGCTACGCCATCGCCAACCGGGCCTTTCCGTCCCTCTCGGCCGCCATGCGGGCCCGGGAAGCCCTGGACATGATGGACGCTGCACTCTCCAGCGGCGACGGGCCGCCGATCATCGGCTCGCAGCTGGCCCGCCGAGCCGGCATCTGCGCGTCAGAGGTGCGCGGCACCTACGAAGGGCTCCGCCTGCTGCACCGCTCCGAGGAGCACGCCAGTGCCCTGGACGGACCGATGCGCGACGTCGAGCTGGCCCGCACCGCGGCCATCCGCGCCGAGATGCACCTCGACGCCGGCGACCTTGCGGCGGCGCGCGCCGATGCCGAGCGAACCCTCGCCCTGGGCGGCGACGACCCCTACGTCATCCGTCAGGTGCGACGCACCCTCATGGACGTCTTCGTCTCGGCAGGCGACTTCGCGGAGGCCGAGAAGCTGGCGACCGTCATCGTGGACTCGCCTCCCCCCGACGAGGTGTGGATCGCGCTGTCCGCGCGCACGATGCAGGCCAAGATCGCCTGGGAGCAGGGGCGCCTGGTCGAGGCGGCCTCGTTGGCCCTGTTCGCCCGCACCCAGGCCGAGGAGATCCGCGAGGACCGCATCGCGCTGCTCGCCGACACCATGCACCGCATGGTCTCGGGTGAGCGGGGCCTGCCGGTGGACGCCGAGACGCTGCCCTGGGCTGTCCGGCTGGTCGTCCAGCTCCAGGACGCCCGCGAACTGTTGGCGGCCGGCGACGTCAGCCGGGCCGCGGGAAAGGCCGCCGACATCGTCGTGCTCGCGGACAGCAGCAAGCTGGGACGCGACGCGATCGAGGCGAGGCTGCTCGTGGCCGACGCCCTGATGTCCCTCGGCGAACCCGGGCAGGCGCAGGCCTCCTACCTGTCCGTGCTGCGGCGGGCGACCGAGGTCCCGATGCCGTTGCGGGCTGCGGACGCGCTCGACGGCCTGTCGGCGATCGCCGCGGAGACGGGCACGGCGGCATACCGGCCGGTTGCGGGGGCCGCGGCAGCGCTGCGCGTCAGTCGCCGCGCCGTGGGCCGCGACCGCCCGGGCGTCGTGTATGCCGCGGGGGCGATTCGCGACTGTCCCACCGGCTGGCTCGAGCGCGGTCAGTTCACCGCGCAGGGCGTCGCCGCGGTGACAGCCCTGTGTGCCGGTCAGGTCGCGCCCGAGGCGTCGAACTCGCCGCTGCACGTGTTGACCAAGGCCGAACGCGGCGTCGCCGAGCTCGTGGCTGAGGGGCTCACCAGCCGGCAGATCGCCGAGCAGCTGTTCGTGTCACCACGCACGGTCGATGCCCACCTGTCGCACATCTTCCGCAAGCTCGAGATCGCCTCGCGCGCCAAGCTCGCGGCCCTGATGGTCGAGATCGCCTGAGCATCCGCCTCCGGTCGCGGCTCCGAATGCCTGCCGTGCCGGACCTCACCTATCGCCTCGTCATCGGGCTCTGCCGCGGGTTGTTCCGCGCGCTCGACCTGCGGATCACGGTGTCCGGTGCCGATCGGCTGCCGGGCGCGGGGCCGGTGGTCGTCGCCGCGAACCACAGCAGCTTCCTCGACTTCATGTTCGTCGGACTGGCCGGGGCGCGACGGGGCAGGCTCGTGCGGTTCATGGCCAAGGAGTCGGTGTTCCGGTCGCGGCTGTCCGGTCCGCTGATGCGCGCGATGCGGCACCTGCCGGTCGACCGTGCGCACGGGGAGCTCGCGGCCCGACAGGCGCTCGGTGCCTTGCGGGCCGGTGAGGTCGTGGGGATCTATCCCGAGGCGACGATCGGGCGGGCGTTCGTCGTCAAGGACCGAGCCGACTTCCGGCGGGGGGCGGCCTACCTCGCCCTGGCGACCGGAGCGCCGCTGGTCCCAGTGGCGCACTGGGGGGTCCACCGCATCTTCACCGTCGACCGCCGCTACTCACTGCGTCGCGGCAAGGCCGTGGACGTGCTGGTCGGCGAGCCGCTCGTGCCGCTGGTGGGGGAGACCGCGGAGGCTCTCACCCAGCGGTTGCACGAACGGCTGGCCGCCATGGTCGACGAGCTCGTGGCGCGCTACCCCCAGCCGCCGAGCGATCTGGCCGGCGCCTGGTGGTGGCCCGCCTCACGAGGTGGCGGGGCGCCGACCGTCGCCGTCGCGTGGGAGCTCGACGAAGCCGCTGTGCGCAGGGCCGACACACCCCGCTGACGCGCGTATGCCGCGGGGCTTGGCCCCGCGGCATACGTCACCTCAGGCGACCGGCTGCGGCTCGGGGTCCGGTGTGGGCTCGGGCTCGATGGCTTCGGGCGCGGCCGACTGGGGGTCGTCGCGGCGCTTGACCGCGGCGAGCAGCATCTGGGCCACGTCGACGACCTCGACGTCCTCACCCTTGCCCTCGGACTGGGCGGCGGTGAGGCCGTCGGACATCATGACGCGGCAGAAGGGGCAGCCGATGGCGATCCGCTCCGCGCCGGTGCCGATGGCCTCCTCGGTGCGGTTGGTGTTGATCCGCGTGCCGAGCTTCTCCTCCATCCACATGCGGGCACCGCCGGCGCCGCAGCAGAACGACTTCTCCTTGGTGCGCTCCATCTCCCTGAGCTCGACACCGGGCAGGGCGCCGATCAGCTCACGTGGCGGGGCGTAGACGCCGTTGTGCCGGCCGAGGTAGCACGGGTCGTGGTAGGTCACGGTGGCAGCGGTGGAGGCGACGTCCTTGTTCGACGACTTGCCCGGCACGTCGGCGGGACGGGCGACGGGGACGAGCTTCTTCTCGCGGACCAGCCGGTTGAGCAGCTGGGTGTGGTGGACGACCTCGTACTTGCCGCCGAGCTGCGGGTACTCGTTCTTGATGGTGTTGAAGCAGTGCGCGCAGGTGACGACGATCTTGGTCGCGCCGGCCTCGTTGAGGGTCTCGACGTTCTGCTGGGCGAGCATCTGGAAGAGGAACTCGTTGCCGGCCCGTCGGGCGGAGTCACCGGTGCAGGACTCGCCGTCGCCGAGGATCGCGAAGGTGACCCCGGCCTGGTCGAGCAGCTCGGCCACCGCGCGGGTCGTCTTCTTGGCACGGTCCTCGTAGGCGCCGGCGCAGCCGACCCAGAACAGGTAGTCCACGTCGTCGGCGGACTCGACGTCCTGGCCGAGGATCTTGACCGGGAAGGGCAGGTCCTTGGCCCAGTCCAGCCGCGCCCGGGCCGCCATGCCCCACGGGTTGCCCTTGTTCTCGAGGTTCTTGAACAGCCCGCCGAGCTCGTTGGGGAACGCCGACTCGATCAGCACCTGGTAGCGGCGCATGTCGACGATCGCATCGACGTGCTCGATGTCGACCGGGCACTGCTCGACGCAGGCACCACACGTGGTGCAGGACCACAGCACGTCCTGGTCGATCACCGCATCGGGACCGTGCGGGTTGTAGGCGGCGAGGGGGTTCCGGATGTCGTAGCCGGTGTCGCCCACCAGCGGCACCTCAGCAAGCTTGGCCGCATCCTCGCCCAGGCCCTCGCGCTCGGACTCGGTGGCCAGCAGCCACGGGGCCTTGGCGTGCGCGTGGTCCCGCATCGCCATCACGAGCATCTTGGGTGACAGCGGCTTGTCGGTGTTCCAGGCCGGGCACTGGGACTGGCAGCGGCCGCACTCGGTGCAGGTGGTGAAGTCGAGCAGGCCCTTCCAGGTGAAGTCCTCGACCTTGCCGACCCCGAGCGCGGCGTCCTCGTCCATGTCCTCGATGTTCTCGAAGTCCACCGGCTCGCCCTTGACCATCATCGGCTGGAGCTCACCCAGGGAGGTGCGGCCGTCGGCGTGCCGCTTGAGGAAGATGTTGAAGAACGCGAGGAACCGGTGCCACGCCACACCCATCGTCGGCTGGAGGGAGATGGTGATCATCCACGCGAACGAGATGAGGATCTTCACCGCCGCCACCACGACGACGACCTTCTCCAGCGTGCTCACCGAGGCGCCGTCGAAGAGTCCGCCCAGCCAGCCCGTCAGCGGGTAGTGCAGTCCGTTCGCGTGACCCACCGCGGTCGTGCCGGTCGTCCCGCCGAGCTTCTCCAGCGCGTACTCCAGCGCTCGCAGGGTGATGATGCAGATCGTCACGCCGAGGATGGTCAGCTCGACGTAGTACGCCTGCCACCAGGTCGACCCGAAGAAGCGCGAGCGACGCCCACCCTCACCGGCGGCCGACCGCGGGTGGTTCTTCTGCCGGATCACCATGAGCGTGACGATGCCGACCAGCCCGGTCCAGGCGAACAACTCGGTGACCCACTCGTACAGGAAGAAGTGCCCGATCAGCGGGAGCGTGAAGTCAGCCTTGACCAGCTGGCCGAACGCGTTGAGCAGGGTGAAGAACAGCACCCCGAAGCTGATCATCGTGAACCAGTGCGCCACCGCCACCACCGGCAGCCGCGACATCCGGGTGTGCCCCAGGAACTCGCGCAGCAGCGTCACCGTCCTCGTGCCCTTGTCACCCGTGCGGGTGCCGTCCGGCTGACCCAGCCGGAAGACGGACAGGAACTGCCGGATGACCCGTGCGAACAGGGCGATCCCCACGAGGGCAACCACTCCACAGACGACGAGCGCGACGATCTCGAGCGCAGACATGGCGTCACTCTACTGGCCGGTAAGCGACTGCTTACCGGATTGTGAGCGGGCTCAAAGGCGAGTCGTATGCCGTGCGCGTCGTTCGCGACGCCCGCAGGGTGAGAGTGCGTTGCCAGATTGCATAACGATCTGTTGGAATACGCATAACGTCTGGTTCGCTGAACAGGACGAACGTCCACGTCCGCGCGCACGGCAGGCACGCGGCATACGAACGCAAGGAAGCGCGCATGCCCATCTATGACGACGTCACCCAGCTCATCGGCAACACGCCCCTGGTGCGGATCAACAGGTTGATCGACAGTGAGGCCACCGTCGCCGCGAAGCTGGAGTTCTACAACCCGGCCTCGTCGGTCAAGGACCGCATCGGCGTCTCGATCATCGACGCGGCCGAGGCGGCCGGTGAGCTCAAGCCGGGCGGCACCATCGTCGAGGCCACGTCGGGCAACACGGGGATCGCGCTGGCCATGGTGGGTGCGGCCCGCGGCTACAACGTCGTGCTCACGATGCCCGAGACGATGAGCAAGGAGCGCCGCGCGCTGCTGCGCGCCTATGGTGCCGAGCTCGTCCTCACGGAAGGTGCGCTGGGCATGAAGGGCGCCGTGGCGAAGTCCGAGGAGATCGCGGCCGAGCGCGGCGGGATCCTCGCTCGCCAGTTCGCCAACGAGGCCAACCCCGAGATCCACCGCAAGACGACGGCCGAGGAGATCTGGAAGGACACCGACGGCCAGGTCGACATCGTCGTGGCGGGCATCGGCACGGGCGGCACCATCACCGGGGTCGGACAGGTCCTCAAGGCTCGCAAGCCGGGAGTGCAGATCGTCGCCGTGGAGCCTGCTGAGTCGCCGATCCTCAACGGCGGCGAGCCCGGTCCCCACAAGATCCAGGGGATCGGCGCCAACTTCGTGCCCGAGATCCTCGACCGCACGGTCTACGACGAGGTCATCGACATCAACGCCGAGACGGCGGTCGAGTGGGCCAAGCGCGCCGCAAAGGAGGAGGGCCTGCTCGTCGGGATCTCCTCGGGCGCGGCTCTCGCGGCAGCCGACCAGGTCGCCAGGCGCCCCGAGAACGCGGGCAAGACGATCGTCGTCATCATCCCGTCGTTCGGTGAGCGCTACCTCTCGACGATCCTCTTCTCCGACCTGCTCGACTGACCGACCCGACCCAAGGTGGCGCTTCTTCCGTGACCCTCGCCCTGTATGCCCGGCGCGCGCGCAGCCGCATCGTCGACGACCTCGACGCCGCGATCGCCCGCGACCCCGCCGCGACGTCGCGCGTCGACGTCGCGCTGAACTCGCCTGGCCTGCATGCCATCTGGTCCTACCGGTTCGCCCACCGCCTGTGGTTGCGCGGCGGCTGGGCGAAGCCGGTGGCCCGCGTCGTCATGACGGTGGTGCGCTCGGTGACGGGGGTCGAGATCCACCCGGGTGCGGTGATCGGTCACCGGTTCTTCATCGACCACGGGATGGGCGTCGTGATCGGCGAGACGGCCGAGGTGGGAGACGACGTGATGCTCTATCACGGCGTCACGCTGGGCGGTCGTTCGTTGCAGCGTGTCAAGCGGCATCCCACCGTCGGGTCGCGGGTCACGATCGGGGCCGGAGCCCGCATCCTGGGTCCCGTCTACATTGGCGACGACGTGCAGGTCGGCGCGAACTCCGTTGTGGTCAAAGACGTTCCGGCTGGCGCGATTGCCACGGGGATCCCCGCGGTCATCCGGTTCCCGCAGGGTCACGAAGATCCCTATGAGGCGATGTTCAAGGATCCGGCCCTCTGGATCTGAGCGGGTTCCGGCCGCCAGTCGGTGCCGTAGAGGCAGAACGCCCCAGCGCCCGGGTGCTCGGTGAGCGTCGCGGCCAGGGCTTCGGACGCGGAGTCGCCGTCGGCCAGGTGGCGGTGGTAGCTGCCCATGGCGTCGGCAGCCGCAACGTCTGACACCGGTGCGACGGGGGCGACGACACTGCGAACGCCCAGCGCCATCAGCGCGGCCGTGAGCCCCAGGGGCTCGTCCCCGGGGCGTGGGTCGAGCCGTCCCACATCACACGCCGACAGCACGACGTGGTGTGCGGTCGCCCGTCGCGGGAGCTCGTGCGCGAAGACGGGGCCGTCGGCCATGTGCAACGAGGAGAACCACGGGCTCTGACGCTCGTGGGTGCCGTGCGCCGCCACGTGCACCAGGCCAGCGCCGGACAAGGCGTCACGGACGGTCTGCGCCGTCGCTCCCTCGTGACGGGTCACCAGGGCACCGACCCTCTCCCAAGCCGTGGTCACCGCGGCCGCCTCGGCGGCGGCGCGGTCGAGCCTCGGCCCCGTCAGCGTCGTGACCCGGAGCCGCTCCGCCGGGACCGCGTCCGCCGCGAGGAGCGGGGTGGACCAGCGGGTCACCGACGGGGCGATCGTGACCGGACGGCCCGCGAGGCTGGGCAGCATGCCCCAGGGCACCGCCATCAGGGTCCGCCCCGGCACCACGACGACAGGCCCCTCGGCCAGCTCGACGTCGCCGAAGAGCTGCTCGTCGAGCGCGGCCAGGGAGCCCGCCACCGCTCGGCCGACGGCCGCCTCCAGCGCTGGGTTGGTGGCGGCGAACGCGTGCGCGTGCAGGTCCCGCGTGAGTCGGTCCGCCAGGGCGGCGACCTCGGCGGCCGGTCCCACGTGGTGCAGCCGGGTCCCCCTGGGCGTCACCACCAGGACGTACTCCTGCCCGTCCTGCGCGACCCAGACCAGGGCCTGTTCGCCACGGGACCCGAGCAGGTCGCGAGTGACGGCATGTCCGACCGGGGCCACCGCAGCGGCCACCCCGCCGGCCTCGGCCCGTGACCAGTCCAGGCGGCTGACCTCCCACTCCAGCTCGGCGGCGCGGGCGCGCTGGCGGGCGCCCTCCTCGCCGGGGGCGGCTCCCTCACGACGGGCCTGGCGCAGCTCGGCGACCAGCTCGGCGGAGCGCCCGTCCTCCGGTGTGGACAGCAGGGGCAGGCGGTGGGACACCGCGCGCCAGCGCTCCACCGCGTCGAAGACCCGCACGGGCGATCCGCTCGCGAGGGCGTCGTTGACGTCGAAGTCCGCGATCCGGTGACCGTGCAGGGCCAGGGCCGACCGGATCTCGACGCTCTGGCTCGGTGCCTGGCGCCCGGTCAGCTGGTGCATGGCCGAGCGGACCACTCTCCGGGAAGTGGCTGTGTCGCCTTGTGCCGCAGCCACTTTCGCGATGAGCAGGCGGTCGTGCATGTCGGCGGCGAAGCCCTGGCGCACACGCCCCCTCAGCCGCTGCACGGCATACCCGGCCTCGTCGACGTGGCCTCGCAGCAGCAGCGCCTCGACGTGCACCCGCGCCGCGAGGCGCTCGTCGGGCATGACCGGCCGGTCGACGCCAGACCAGGGCGCGAGGGTGCGGTCGAGACCGCGGGGCACGACCCCCTCCGTCACGGCGACCCAGGCGCGCAGCAGCGCGGCGCTCCGCTGGCGCTCGATCGCTCCCCTGGCGCGAAAGGCGACCACGGCGGCGTCGAGGTGCTCGCGCGCGGTCGCGAGCTCGTCGCGCAGCAGTGCGGTCGTCGCGAGGTCGAGCCGAAGGTCGGCCTCCTCGAGGCGGTGGCCGTCGCGCCTGGCCTCGTCGAGCGCGCGGGTCAGGGTCTCTCGCGCCTGGTCGAGCAGCCCGACCTCGAGCAGGACCAGCGCCAGGTCGTGCTGAGCCCTCACCCGGCCGACCTGCACGTCCATCTCGTCGGCCTCGCGCATCAGGCGGATGGCCTCCGGGAGCCGGCCCGCGTAGTACTCGAGGCAGCCGAGGTTGTGGCGGACCTTGAACTCCTGCTCCACCAGGCCGTGCTCCACGCTGACCTCGAGCGCGGTCATCAGATCGGCACGAGCGGGCCCGAGCTCGAGCAGGGAGAGGTGGGCCAGGCCACTGTTGATCCGGGCCGCGACCTCTTCACCCGGGGCGAGGAGCCCGTCCGTGTCGCCGAGCCTGCCGAGGGCGCTGAGGGCCGACCGCCAGTCCTGGCAGGAGACGTGGACGACGGCCTCCTGGATCCAGCTCAGGGCGCGCAGGCGGGCGGAGTCGCTCTGCTCGCGGGACTCCGCCAGCATCGCCAGGGCCTGGTCCAGTCCGTGCAGCGCCAGGGTCGGCCAGGCCAGGGTGATGAGCAGCCGCGCTCGCGTCGACACCCGCTCCTCGCCGTCCAGGCGGTCCGCCAGCACGAGGGCGCGCCGCAGGCTGCGCTCGGCGTCGCGGAACCGGCCGATCTCGTTGAGGTTCCGAGCTCGGGCCAAGAGCTCGGCGACCTGGTGGTCAGCAACCTCGATGTCGTACCTCAGATCTCGATGGCGGGGGTGATGACCGGACGACTCCCAGGATCGTCCAGCCGGCGCATGACGAGGTGGACGAGTCCGCGCTCGACGGAGGCGAAAGTGAACCGGCCGGCGTCGTCGGTCGTGGTCTCCTGGGTGCGCGACCGCTCGCGCAGCTCGACGTGCGTGGGTCCCGTGGTGACCCACCCGCTCAGCCGCGCGCTCCCGCCGTCCACCATCTCGATGGTGATCATCGCGCTGAGCTGGTCGCTGGAGAACGTGATGGTGCCGGCGCGGTCGTACTGGGTGGAGCGCACCCCGGCGAGCTCGGCGGTCGTCGTCGTGATCTCGGCGATCTCGGCCTCGAGGGCGGCCACGGACATCGCGAACTTGGCCCGCTCGGCCAGGCCGCTGGGCACCGGGTCACTCGCCTGCAGGATGGTCCGGAGCGTCGCGAGGGCCCTGAGGTCCTGGTCGTCGATCTCACCGAGCGCGTCGGCCTCCCAGCCCTCGCCCATGGCCCCGCCGCTCACGCTGTCGCCGCTCATGACGTCGCCCATCCCGGGTCGCCGAGCAGCGCCCCTCGGAGCTTGGCCAGGCATCGACCGCGGGTGGGTCCGATGCTGCCGACGGGCATGCCGAGCGCGTCGGCGACCTGCGCGTAGTCGGGTCGGTCGGCGAGGGCGATGACCCGCAGCAGCTGCTGGCACCGCTCCGGCAGGTCCTTGAAGTGGCGCCAGAGCAGGCCCTGCTCCTGGCTGCGGACGACGACTTCGGCCGGCTCGTCCCTGGTCGTGGCTACCTCAGGCATCGCATCCCCCATGTCCTCTCGGACGTCCTCGCGCCGGGCCCGCTTGGACACGGCCCAGGCCTCGCGCCGGGTGGTGGTGAGCAACCACTTCAGCACGCCCTGGGGGTCGGTGATCCCCGACGCGTGCTGGACCAGCGACAACCACGTGTTCTGCACGACGTCCTCGGCCTGCGGGCCGCTGAGCCCCTGCGCCCGGGCGGTGTGCCAGAGCAGCGTGGTGGTGCTGTCCACCAGCTGCGACATCGCCTCCGGGCGCCCGTCCCGGTAGTCGGCGAACGCGCGCGCCGCCAGCTCGGCCAGGCTCCGGGTGCCGCCCTCGGCGTGCATCACCGTTCGCCTCCCTCGAGCGTCGCAATGGCCTTGGCCAGCCCCTCGACCCGCGCCTTCGAGAGCGCCTCGGCCCGAGCCGTCGGGTCGGTGGCCTCGCCCTGAGCCCTCGATGAGTCGAACCCTGCCCAGCCCTCGCGGACGAGCCAGGCAGCGAGGTCGCCGGCATACGCAGGCGCTGCGAACGACGTGCCGCTCCAGAGGGCGAACCCGCTCGAGTAGTCGTCGGGGTCGCACGATCCGCGCAGCGGGCGCCCTGCCGCGGGGTCAGCTGCGGCAGGCTGGACGAGGGCCGGCTGCAGGCTGCCGTTGAACGTGGTCGGCATGGTGCTCACGACCGCGGTCCCGCGCCGGTAGGCGCGGACCCAGTGGCCGGTGTTGGAGTAGACCGACACCGTGCAACCGTCCGGGTTGAACGCGCCGACACTCGTCAGGGGCACGTCGAAACCGCCCGCGACCGCAAAGGCCGCGGGGTAGAACTCGTGGTTCGTGCCGCCGTTCCCGGCCGCGGCCACCACCGCGACGCCGGTGCTCGACAGCGCCCTGAGGATGCCGCAGAACGCCGGCTCGTCGTCGAACGCCCCAGGTGTCTCGTGGTAGTACCCCAGCGACAGCGACAGGACGTCGATCGCCGGTCCCTTGTCGACGTCGGAGTGGGCGAGCAGCTGGCGGACGAAGAGGAGCCCGAGGGTCTCGACGAGGAAGGCCTCGTCGGTGACGCCGTCGCCGTGCATGACGGGAATGACCATCAGCGTGGCCTCGGGGCAGCGTTGCCGCACGACCCCGGCGATGAACGTGCCGTGCCCGGCCAACGGGTCGAGCAGGCCGTTGACCCGGTCGAGGGTGCAGCCGGAACCCTCGGGGTCGTCTTCGGTGCTGAAGCGCTCACCGATGGGGATCCCGTCGACGGTCACGTCCCGGATGACGCCGTAGCCGAACCAGGGGTGCTGCCCGAGTCCCGTGTCGAGCAGCGCGACGACCGGTCCTTCCGGGGCGCCCGCGTCATCGCACTCCGCCCCGTTCTCCGAGCCGTCTGCGGTGTAGCCCCCTGGTGCCGGCGCCGGACCACCCCAGACCACGGGGCACCGCGGCGAGGGCCCGCCGCCAGGCATCTGCACGTCCCCCTCGCCGACCCCGGAGCCGTACCCGACCCCTGACCCGTAGCCGACGCCCGAGCCGTACCCCACCCCGGAGCCGTAGCCGACACCCGAGCCGTAGCCGACGCCGGACCCGTACCCCACGCCGGAGCCGTAGCCCGACGCCGTCACGATGTGGCTGAGGCTCACCGACTTCGCCGACTCCGCGTCTTCGGCACGCAGCGTCTGCAGGATCAGCCAGGCGTCCGGGGCCACGACGGGACGGTCCGGCAACGGCGTGAACACCACCGTCGTGGAGATGGCCGCGTCGACCTGGTCCTCCAGCTCGTTCTGCCGCAGCAACGCCTCGAACCGCTCGTCCCGCTGGGCGTCGGCCGAGTAGCCGAGCCGCTCCGCGATCCCCTTCAGCGCGCTGATCGGACCCCGCGCCGACTGGGTGGCGAGGCCGCGCACGAGCAGGCGGTTACCGGCATACAAGGTGGGTGCGAGGGCGTCGTCGCCATCGAGCCGCACCGCCTTGGCGGGGTCGAGCACCCGCACGTCCAGGCGCCGCGCCGCCGAGCGAGGGATCGCGACCCAGGGTGTGGGTCCCGGCCCAGGGGGCGGCGGGGGGGCTGATGCGGCCATCGGATCTCCTGAGGGTCGTGCCGACCACGCGTGCGTTGTTCAGCGTAGTGAGGGAATGCGTCATCTGACAGGAGAACCAGACGGGCCCGTTTGATACCGGGCAGCCACCGAAAACTCTCCGCAAAAAATTCTTGGCCGGCGATGTATCAGGGCCCGTGGTGCCGACTCTTGTCCAGTGTCAGACCTGGTCGGGGGACCGAGGAGGACACAACGGAGAGGACGCCAATGTCGTGCAGGACCTGTCGCAGGGGGCGACGGGTCCCGGCGACGAAGGACCGCTGGTCACAGGGGTGCCAGCGGGCTGGTCGGCAGTTCGTGGGGGCGTGCGGCCGACCCGCCCTTCGGGGCGCGTCGCCGGGTGGGTCAGGTTGTGGAAGGTGCTGGTCAGGGGTTCCCAGCACGCGCCCAGCCGGACCTCCTCGGCGACGCCGTTGAGTCCAGCAACACAGAAGCGGCACGGCATACCGGAACTCCGTATGCCGTGCCGCTTCCTTTGGTGTGCCGGTTGCGGTGCGCCCGCGGTCAGGGCAGCTTGCCCGGCCCCGGTCCGAAGCCGGTGGTGTCGGCGTGCAGCCGCCCATCGGTCCCGCGGTGCAGGGTCTCCGGGAGGTCCTCACCGGTGAGGCGCTCCTTGGCGCTCGCGCCGGCGGTCTTCGCGACGTCACCGATCTTGGCCGCCACGACGGGCGCCTGGTCCTTGACGACCTGCTTGACCGTGTCGACACGGGACTGCACGGGGGCACTGCCCCAGACGCGGTCGGTCTGGGCCTTGATCTGCTGGTAGCGCTTCTGACCGGCCTTGGCCCCGAGCACGTAGCCCGCAGCGAGACCGGCGAGGAAGGTGAGCTTTGCCATGGTTCGCATCCTTTGGTCGGTTCCTTCGACCTTAACCCACGGCCCTACGAACGTGCTGGTCAGCGGCCTGCCCGGTGGACGGCAGCAGGATCATCAGCCGCCCCCAACAACGATTCGAGCAGGTCGCGCGTGTGCGGCTCGTCCAGCACCTCCCCTATCCACGCCACCGAGTCCGCGCGGTGCGGCGAGCGGGGGTTGGGTTGCAGCCAGTCGGTGGCAGCCATCTCGGTGATGTGTCCGAGCTGCGCGATCAGCATCGAGAAGTGGCCGCGTCGGCTCACCCTGGCCGGCCCGCCGGCCTCCCGGTAGGCGTTGACCAGCGCTCGCGTCCGACCGGGGTCGGAGCGGGCAAACTCGAAGAGCACGCACCCGAGCTCCTGGCTCGGATCGGCCGGCCCGCTGTTCTCCCAGTCGATGACACACACGTCGCCGTCAGAAGTCGGCAGGACGTTGTCGGCCCAGAGGTCGCGGTGGCAGGTCGCGAACGTCTGCGGTGGTTCGATCCAGGACTCCAGGGCGACGAGCTCGTCACGCAGATCAGACAGTCGGCGAGCGAACGGCGCTCCTGCGTCCTGGAGCTGTTCGACGAGCCGGTGCCAGCGGTCGGCCCCCACCGGCTCGCGGTACCACGGGTCGATCTGGTCCGGGTGCGCGACCGAGAGGGTGGTGTCACCGAGTGAGACCTTGTGCATGGCGGCCACGAGCTCGCCGACCCGCTCGGGATCGAGGTGGGTGTCGGGTGCACCCAGGTCGACCCACTCGTACACCCGTGCCTGACCCCCGCGAATGGTGGCGAACACCGTTCCGTCCGTGGTGCGGCGCACCTGCGGAGTCGGCACGCCTTCGGCATGGGCCGCTTCCTGGAACGTCGTCGCCAGACGCACGTCGTCCTCGGTGGACTGGCGGAAGGGCACCTTCACCGCCCAGCTGCCGTCTGCCGTCTCGAGCCGCCACACGACGCCCTGCTTGCCGCGCGCGACGGGGCCGTCGGAGAGTCTCGCTGCGCCACCCAGGGCGAAGCGTTGCGCCAGCGCCCGCGCATCCATCCGGCCATTCGAGCACGCCATCGACGAGGAGGCGACTGCTGGGGGAGGACCGGCCCGAGGGGTCCGCGGAGTGGTCGGGCGATGCCCGGCCGGGACGGGCGATACCGTGTCCCTGGTCGTGCGGGTATGCCGCGTGGCCGAGGAGGGCTCGCATAGTGGCCTAGTGCGGCGGTCTTGAAAACCGCTATGGGGTTACACCCATCGTGGGTTCGAATCCCACGCCCTCCGCGCGAACGATCCGGGGGGCCGTCAAGTCTCGCAGCGCGATAGCCACGTGCTCCGCTGCCCGCAGGTGCGCCCGGTTCCGTCGACTTGGGTGGCCTGACTAGCCACAAAAGTGCAGGTCAGCCGGTGTATATGGCGTAGGAGCGGTGCGCGCTTGGGGTGATCTGTCCTGCCCCTGTCCGTCGCTAGGTTCGCGACCAACGGCCTTCGCAGTGGTGGCCGGGCACAGGAGGTGCGACATGTTCGCAGGGGCAGCTGGCAAGCACCGGGACCACTCTCCGTTCAGCCGGGCCCGACGGATCCTGCTCGGAATGGCCCTCGTCGCCGGCTTCACCCTCCAGGCCGCGCCCTCGGCATACGCCTCCCCACCGACCGCTCGGACGTCCACCATCACCACCCGCGAGGGGGTGGCGTCGTACGTGTTCCTGCACGCCGTGGACCCCGAGACCGACCCGCTGACCTACGCCGTCGTCAGCCCGCCGAGCCACGGGTCGGTGGACTCGTGCAGCCCGGGCTACTGCCTCTACACCCCGACCCCCGGCTTCGTCGGCGTCGACTCCTTCACCTGGACGGCGAGCGACGCCTCCTCGACCTCGAACGTCGCCACGGCCACCGTCACGGTGACCAAGAACGTCACGCCCTTGGCGCTGAACCGGAACCAGCCCGTGCGACAGAACACCCCGGCGTTCTTCTACCTCGACTGGAGCGACGTCGACTACACCACGTTGACCTTCGAGGTCCTGACCCAACCGACCCACGGCACCCTCAGCGGTTGCGAGAGCTCCTACTGCACCTACACGCCGGACGCCGGGTACGTCGGGTCAGACAGCTTCACGTGGCGGGTCAGTGACGACCTGGCCACCTCGGGCGTCGCCACCCAGACGCTGTCCGTCTTCGACAACGTCGCCCCGGTCGCCACCGACTCCAGCGACTCCGTGCGCGAGTCCAAGCAGGAACAGGTCCTGGTCGACTACGCGCAGCAGCCGGGCGAGACCCTGACGTTCTCGGTGGTCGACAACCCCCAGCACGGCACCGTCAGCTGCAACACCTACTACGGCGTCTGCTTCTACGAAGGATTCCCCGGCTACACAGGACCCGACAGCTTCACCTGGCAGTCCAACGACGGGCTCCTCGACTCGGGGGTCGCGACCGTGAGCCTCACCGTTCGCCCGAATGCCGCCCCAGCGGCCCTGGACCGCACGGTCGTCGCGCAGGGCGTGACCAACTTCTACCTGAACTCCACGGACCCCGACCTCGACCAGCTCACCCTGGCTGTCGTGAGCACCCCGTCGCACGGAACTCTCGACTGCACCACCACCTTCTTCGACTACTCCTACTGCACCTACACCCCGACCGGCGGCTACTCGGGGCTCGACTCGTTCACCTGGCAGTCGAGCGACGACCTCGCCTCGTCGCGGGTCGCCACGACCACCCTTCGCGTGGGCAACGACGGCACCCCGGTCGCGGACAACTACGCGACGAACACCTACCAGGGCAATGCGCTCGCGCTGGGCTTCCCGTTCACGGACACCGACAGCGGGACCTTCGCGGTCACGATCCTCACCCAGCCGACCCACGGCACCCTGACAGACTGCGCCATCCCCCTGAACGGGTGCACCTACACCCCGGGTGCGGCCTACTCGGGTCCGGACAGCTTCACCTGGCGGGTCAGTGATGGCACGTCGAGCTCCAACCCGGCCACCATCTCGATCGACGTCCTGCCCAACGCCGTACCCGTCGCGAGCGACACCTCTGTCGAGATCCGCGAGCGCACGTCCGCGCCGCTCACGCTGCCCGGCTACGACCCCGAGAGCGCGACCAGCACCTTCGCCGTCCTCACGCCTCCGAGCCATGGCTCCCTGACGTCGTGCGCCACCGGGCAGTGCACCTACACCCCGACGGGCAGCTTCGTCGGGCTGGACTCGTTCACCTGGCGGCTGAGCGCGGGCGGCGGCACCTCGCGCACCGCCACCATGACGATCCACGTGAACCCCAACAACGCCCCGCGGGTCTTCGGCCAGTACGCCGAGATCAACGAGGACACCGCGACGTCGATCGGGCTGAGCTGGACCGACGACTTCTACTACGACACCCCCACCTTCACCGTCGTCAGCCAGCCGTCCCACGGCACCCTGACGGACTGCTCGACCGGGGGTGGCGGCTGCGTCTACACGCCTACGCTGGACTACCGCGGTCCGGACTCCTTCACCTGGAAGGTCAGCGACGGACTGGACGAGTCGGGTGTGGCGACCTACTCGCTGTTCGTGGTGCCGATCTCGACCCCGGTGGCGATCAACACCACCGCGACCGTCCGGCAGGACCGCACCACTGCTGTGCCGCTCAGCTGGTCCTCCCTCAGTGGCAACCCCACCTCCATCACGGTGCTGTCGGCGCCGGCCCACGGGTCCGTCAGCTGCGACGTGAGCTCCTCGTACTGCACCTACTCGCCGACCACCGGCTACACGGGTGCCGACTCCTTCACGTGGCGGCTCAACGACGGCTTCGCCGACTCCAACACCGCGACCGTGTCGATCACCGTGGAGGCCAACCACGCGCCCGTGGCCCAGGACCGCACGGCGACCACGCCGTCCAACACCGCGGTCGTCGTCACGCTTGCGGCGACCGACGCCGACGGTGACGCGATGACGTATGCGGTGCAGTCCGGTCCGAGTCACGGCTCGCTCAGCGGGTGCACGCTCGTCAGCTCGTCCTTCACCCAGTGCACCTACACCCCGGCGGCGGCCTTCGTCGGCGACGACTCGTTCACCTACAAGGCGAGCGACGACCTGGCGACCTCCGCGGCCGCCACCGTGACGATCACCGTCACCGGGCAGCCGCCGCTGGTGAACGCGGGCGCGGACAAGACCGAGACCGAGGGCTCGCCGATCTCCTTGACCGGCACCGCGAGCGACCCGGACGGCCAGGCCCTGACCTACCAGTGGTCCGCCACCCCAGGGCCAGGCGTCGACGCTGGTGCAGGCTGCTCGTTCACCGCCTCGACGTCCCTGAACACCTCGGTGACGTGCACCGACAACGGCACCTTCACGGCGACGTTGACGGCCAGCGACGGCGGCTCGAGCACGAGCGACTCGGCCGTGCTGACCATCGCCAACGCCAACCCGAGTGTCTCGATCACGGCGCCGCTGGCCGGCGCCCAGGTCGACTTCGGCGTGGCCGTCCAGGTCACGGCACCCATCACCGACCCGGCCGCCAACGACACGTTCGGCTGCAACATCGCCTGGGGCGACGCCACCACCACGGCGGGCGCCATCGTCGCCGGGGCCTGCACGGGCAGCCACACCTACGCCACGGCCGGCGACAAGACCATCACCGTGTCCGTCAACGACGACGACGCGGGCACGGCCAGCGCCAGCGTGACCATCACCCAGAAGGCCCAGGTCAACCTGCCGCCGACGGCCAACGCGGGGACCGACCGCACGGGCTCGGAGGGCGCACTGGTCTCCCTCACCGGTTCGGGCACCGACCCCGAGGGCGCGACGCTCACCTACGCCTGGTCGTATGTCGTGGGCGCAGGGGTCGATGCCGGCACGTCCTGCTCCATCACCTCACCGACCTCGGCCTCGACGACGGTCAGCTGCACCGACGACGGCACCTTCACCTTCACCCTGTCGGTGAGCGACGGCGTGAACCCGGCTGTCACGGACACGGCGACGGTGACACTGGCCAACGCCAACCCCTCCGTCGCCCTCACCAGCCCGAACGTGGGCGCGTCCTACCAGGTCGGCGCACCGGTCACGGCCCACGCCACCTTCGGGGACCAGGGGTCCCACGACACGCAGACCTGCTCCATCGACTGGGGTGACGGCACCACGACGCCCGGGACGGTCGTCGGCGCGTCCTGCGACGGCACGCACAGCTACACCGCGACGGGCACCCCCACCATCACGATGACCCTCACCGACGACGACGGCGGCAGCGGCTCTGCCTCGCGCGGCACCACCATCACGCCGCAGCCCAACCTGGCCCCGACGGCGGACGCCGGCGCCGACCGCACCGGCTCCGAGGGCACCTCGCTGACCCTGCTGGGCTCGGGCTCCGACCCGGAAGGGCTGACCCCGACCTACGCCTGGACCTACCTCGCCGGTGCGGGTGTCGACCCCGGCACGAGCTGCTCCTTCGGCTCAGCGACGTCGGCGTCGTCCTCCTTCAGCTGCACCGACGACGGCAGCTTCACCGTCACGCTGAGCGTGAGCGACGGGGTGAACACCACGACCGACTCGGCGACGGTCTCGCTGGCCAATGCCGACCCCACCGTGGCGATCACGACGCCTGACGTGGGCACCAGTACCCCCATCGGCACGTCCGTGCCGCTGCACGCGGTGCTCGGCGACGCCGGTTCGCACGACACCCACACCTGCTCGATCGCCTGGGGGGACGCGGTCACCACGACCGGGACCGTGACCGGCGGGGCCTGCGACAGCAGCCACACCTACGCGGTGGCAGGGACGCGCACCATCACGGTCACCGTGACCGACGATGACGGCGGCACCGGCACGGCCACCCGCGACCTCACCGTGACGAACGCCGCTCCCACGGCGGACGCGGGCGCGGACCGCACCGGCTCCGAGGGGGCCCTGGTGTCCCTGACCGGTTCCGGGTCGGACCCCGAGGGCGTGTCCGTGACCTACACCTGGACGTATGCCGCGGGCGCCGGCGTCGATGCCGGCGCACAGTGCGGCTTCAGCGCGCCGTCCGCCGCCACGACCCAGTTCAGCTGCGACGACGACGGCACCTACGTCGTGACCCTCGCCGTCAGTGACGGCGTCAACACGACGACCGACACGGCCTCCGTCGTGCTGGCGAACCGGGACCCGTCGGCCTCGATCACCGCACCTGCCGACGGCGCGGTCTTCACGACCGGCCAAGGCGTGTCCCTCACCGGCGCGGGGGCCGACCCCGGTTCGCACGACGTGCTGACCTGCTCCATCGCCTGGGGTGACGGGACGACCGGTGCCGGCGTGATGAGCGCTGGACAGTGCACCGGGACGCACCCCTACGCGACGTCCGGCGCCAAGACCATCACCCTGGCCATCACCGACGACGACGGGGGCTCGGCGCTCGCGACCGTCGGCATCACGATCACCGACCAGCCGAACCAGCCGCCGACCGCCGACGCGGGCGCGGACCGGTCCGGCACCGAGGGCTCAGCCGTCACCCTCACGGGTTCCGGGTCCGACCCCGAGCAGGCGCCCCTCACCTACGCCTGGACCTATGCCGCTGGCGCAGGTGTGGACGCCGGCGCGACGTGCTCCTTCGGCTCCCCGACGGCCGCCAGCACGACGTTCACCTGCACGGACGACGGCAGCTACACCGCAACCCTGGCCGTGAGCGACGGAGCCAACCCGCCCGCGACGGACACCGCCACGGTCGCCATCGGCAACGCCAACCCGACCGTGCACGTCACCGCGCCGGCCGGCGGCGCGGCATACACCGTCGGTGACACCGTCTCGGTCTCGGCGACGACTGGTGACGCGGGCGCGAACGACACCCAGTCCTGCTCCATCGACTGGGGCGACAGCACCTCGACGGCCGGCACGCTCGCCGGCGGGACCTGCGCCGGGCAGCACGCCTACGCGGCGGCCGGCCCGCGCACCATCACCGTGACCGTCACCGACGACGACGCGGGCAGCGGCAGCGACTCGGTCGCCGTCACGGTCAGCGCCGTGGTGACCCAGCCTCCGACGGCCGACGCCGGAGCAGACCAGACGGGCACCGAGGGTTCCGCGGTCAACCTCAGCGGTTCTGGGTCGCAGGCTGACGGCAACCCGCTGACCTACCACTGGTCCTTTGCGGCGGGCGCGGGCGTGGACAGCGGTGCGGACTGCACGTTCGGGTCTGCCGGCTCGGCCGCGACGACCTTCCGCTGCACCGACGACGGGACCTACACCGTCACGCTGAGCGTGGACGACGGCGTGCACAGCCCCGTGACCGACTCCGCGACGGTGACCCTGGCGAACGCCGCGCCTACCACCTCGATCAGCGCCCCCACAGCGGGCTCGGAGTTCGCCATCGGCGCGACGGTCTCGGTCTCGGCCGCGGTGTCCGACGCGGGCGCCAACGACACCCACACGTGCTCCATCGCCTGGGGTGACGGCAGCACCGGCACCGGCACGGTGACCGCCGGCACCTGCTCCGCGTCCCACTCCTACAGCGGGTCGGGATCGCGAACCATCACCGTCACGGTGGTCGACGACGACGGCGACACCGGCAGCGACAGCGTGGGCATCGTCGTGGCTGCCGCCCCGGTGAACCAGCCGCCGAGGCCCAACGCGGGCGACGACGCCACCTCCACCGAGGGCTCCCCGGCGCACCTGTCCGGATCGGGATCCGACCCCGAAGGTGCGTCGCTGACCTACCTCTGGACGTCCGCCCCGGTCTCCGGGACCGACGCGGGTGCGACCTGCACGTTCAGCGCTGCACACTCGGCGGCGACCGATGTCAGCTGCACCGACGACGGCACGTTCGCCCTCACCCTCACCGTCGACGACGGGACCAACCCGCCAGTGTCCGACTCGGCTGCTCTCGTCGTCACCAACGCGGACCCGACGGTCCGGGTGACGAGTCCCGCGACAGGGGCCGAGTTCCCCACTGGTGCAACGGTTTCCGTCGCGGCGACCACGGCCGACGCGGGCAGCAACGACACGCGGGCCTGCTCGATCGCATGGGGTGACGGCACGACGTCGCCCGGTAGCCTGGCCGGCGGGGTGTGCACGGGCAGCCACGCCTACGCCACGGACGGCGCACGGACCATCACGGTGACGGCGACCGACGACGACTCGGGCACCGGCTCCGACACGGTCGCCATCGTGGTCTCGACGAGCAGCGTCAACCTGCCGCCGAAGGCCAACGCCGGCGCCGACAAGTCCGGCACCGAGGGGTCGAAGCTCACCCTCACGGGCTCGGGCAAGGACCCCGAGGCGGCCCCGCTGTCCTACCGCTGGACGTATGCCGCCGGCCCGAACGTCGACGCAGGCGCCACCTGCGCCCTGGGCACGCCCACTGCGGTGAGGACCACGTTCAGCTGCACCGACGACGGCACCTTCACCGTCACGCTCGCCGTCAGTGACGGGACCAACCCACCGGTCACCGACTCCGCGGTCGTGACGCTGGCGAACGCCACCCCGACCGTGCGGATCATCGCGCCGGACTCCGACTCGAGGTTGCGCGTGGGCCAGGCGGTCCAGGTCTCGGCCAGGGTCTCCGACCGCGGCAGCAACGACGTGCTGACCTGCTCGATCGGCTGGGGCGACGGCACCACCACGGCTGGGACCGTCAGCGGTGGCCGGTGCACCGGGAGCCACACCTACTCCACGGCCGCCGAGCGGAACCTGACCGTCAGGGCCACTGACGACGACGGCGCCACGGGCAAGGACTCGGTCTGCGTCACCGTGCGGCCGGTCAGGGCCAACCGGGCTCCCGTGGTCGACGCCGGGCTCGACCTGACGGCCGCGGCCGGGACCGTGGTCCGACTTCAGGCCAGGGTCAGTGACGCGGACGGTGACCCCCTGACCTACGCGTGGACCCTGCGGTCGGACGGCGCGATGGGGTGCACCTTCCGGGCTGCGACGACCGGCCCGACCACCAAGGTCGCGTGTGCGGCGGCGGGAACCGCCTGGGCCACCCTCACCGTGTCCGACGGCGTGAACGCGGCCGTCTCCGACACGGTGCAGCTGACCATCCGACCGGTGGCGTGCCCGGAGGACCAAGGTGGCACGGCTCTCGCGGCGACGGGACCGACCGCCGGAACGTCTGTGGTGGCCGGTCGTCGGTCACGTCGGGTGGCCGTCTGACGGCGACACGCCCGAAACCGGCGAGGTAGGACCGGGGTCCCCGATGCGAAATGCCTTGAAAAGTTGGAAAATTACCATCGCGACCTCATCATTACGAGTGCATTCATACGCGAATTGAACGATCCTGAGGAGTGGAACCGGCCGTTAGCGTGTGTGGTCGGGGGTATGAGGCGTCCGCCTTCGGGCGGCGGGCCGGAGGCCGGGCAACCCTGCAGCCCGGCCTTCGTGCCGTTCGCCGCCGAATCCCGCAGCCCGGTCCCGGAAGGCGTCAGCGGGCCCGGGCCGGTCGTCCACCCGCGAGAGCCGCCTCGGCGAGGGCCTGCGCCAGGCCGTCGAGGCCGTCGGGGTCGTCTCCCGCGGCACCCACTGTCACCCGGAGGTGTCCACCGCCTTCCGGCGCACCGTCCGGAGGGCCAAGCCGGAACGGAGCACCCGGCGCGACACCGATCCCCTGGCTGGCCAACCGCACGACCGCGGCCGTCTCGTCGTGCACCGGCACCCAGATGTTGATGCCCTCGGTCCCCGGCACGGTGATGCCCCGCCCCGCGAGGGCGTCGACCACGTGCGCCCGCCGCGCGGCATACGTCACGGTCGCCCTGGCGACCTGGGCCCGGGCGGCGTCGTTGGTGAGCAGGCCCAGGAGCACCTGTTGGAGCAGCCGGCTGGACCATCCCTGACCGAGCTCGCGGCGGGCGGTGATCGCCCGGTGCAGGTCCGGGGGCGCGCTGAGCGCGGCGAGCCGCAGGTCGGGCCCGTGCGACTTCGAGAACGACCTGATGTATGCCGTGTGGCCGGGCCGCCACCGACCGATGCTCGCGAGGGTGGCTGAGGACAGGCCAGCAGCCGAATCATCCTCCACGACAAGGGTTTCGGAGCCGTCGAGGAGTTCGGCGATGGCTCGCGCGCGACTCGCGGTCATGGTGACGCCGACGGGGTTCTGGGCTCTGGGCTGCAGGAAGATGGCGGCGACCGGATCGGTCAGGGCGGACTCCAGCGCGGTGAGGTCGAGTCCCTCCGCGTCCACCGGCACCCCCACGAGCTGGACGCCCACGGACTCGAGGAGGTCGACGAGTGGTGGGAAGCCCGGGTCCTCGACCACGACGCGGTCGCCGAACCGCAGCGAGGTGCGCACGATGAGGTCCATCGCGTCCATGGCGCCGTCGACGACGGCGAGGTCCCCCGCGGCATACGGCCAGTCGGCGCGGAGCACGTCGGCGAGGGCGGGCAGGACCGGGTCGTCGAGATAGCTGCCTGTGGTCGGTGCGGAGGTCAGCTGGGCCAGGACGTGGCCCAGCGAGGGGAGAAGGCGGGGGTCCGGCACCCCGGTGGACAGGTCGAGGGCGAAGTCCGACTCGTGGCGCAGCGCCTGCCGGTAGCGGCCGCCCGTCGGCCCCCGCTGGTCGCGGACAGTGGTGCCACGCCGTCCGTCCGTGCTGACCGCCCCGGAGCGGGCAAGCAGCCCCCAGGCCGCGCTGACCGTCGTGGGGGACAGCGCGAGCTGCGCCGCGACGGTGCGGATGGGGGGTAGGCGGTCGCCCGCGACGAGGACGCCGTCGCGGATCGCCGCGGAGACCGCGTGGGCCAGCCCCTTCGCGGTGGGCTGGTCGAGGCGCTGCTCCAGGGCGGAGAGAGTGGCTGACATGTTTGTACCATAGCAATACTCATATTGTGTTACTAGTGGGTGGATCGTATGGTGTGGGCATGACGACGCGCATCTCCCACTGGATCGACGGCCGCCCCCGCGAGGGCACCTCCGGACGCTCTGCCCCCGTCCACAACCCCGCCACCGGTCAGGTGACGGGCGAGGTCGACCTGGCCTCGGTCGAGGAGCTCCAGGCCGCGGTGGCCAGCGCGACCGCGGCCGCCCGGGAGTGGAGGCACTCGTCGCTGTCGCAACGAGCGGGCGTGCTCTTCGCCTTCCGAGAGCTGCTGCACACCCGGTCTCCCGAGCTCGCCGCGATCATCACGGCAGAGCACGGCAAGGTGCTCTCCGACGCCGCCGGCGAGATCGCGCGGGGCCTCGAGAACGTCGAGTTCGCCACCGGCGTCCCCAACCTGCTCAAGGGTGGCTTCAGCGAGCAGGTCTCGACGGGCGTGGACGTCTACAACATCCGCCAGCCCCTCGGGGTCGCCGCAGGCATCACGCCGTTCAACTTCCCGGCGATGGTGCCGCTGTGGATGTGCGCCAACGCCATCGCCTGCGGTAACGCCTTCATCCTCAAGCCGAGCGAGAAGGACCCGTCCGCGGCGCTGTTCCTCGCGCAGCTGTGGAAGGAAGCGGGCCTGCCCGACGGCGTCTTCAGCGTCGTGCACGGTGACAAGGTGGCCGTCGACGCGATCCTCGACCACCCGGACATCGCCGCGGTCAGCTTCGTGGGCTCGACGCCGATCGCGAAGTACATC
This sequence comes from Pedococcus sp. P3_C7, assembly GCF_056402615.1. Taxonomy (NCBI): domain Bacteria; kingdom Bacillati; phylum Actinomycetota; class Actinomycetes; order Micrococcales; family Intrasporangiaceae; genus Pedococcus; species Pedococcus sp. P3_C7. The sequence goes on from NZ_JBFUHC010000010.1 coordinate 71,308, forward strand.
TACGAGCGCGGCACGGCCAACGGCAAGCGCGTCCAGGCCCTCGGTGGCGCCAAGAACCACGCCCTCGTCCTCCCCGACGCCGACATCGACATGGCTGCCGACGCCGTGGTCTCCGCCGCCTACGGTGCGGCCGGCGAGCGCTGCATGGCCCTGTCGGTCGCGGTCGCCGTCGGTGAGGTGGCCCAGCCCCTCGTCGACGCCATCGCCGCCCGGCTGCCCAAGCTCACGGTCGGCAACGGTGCAGACCCCGACACCGACATGGGTCCGCTGATCACCGCCGAGCACCGTGACAAGGTCGCGGGCTACGTCGACGCGGGTGAGGCCGCGGGCGCCGCGGTCGTCGTCGACGGCCGAACCGGTGAGCTGCCGAGCGAGGGCTTCTTCCTCGGCACCACGCTGCTCGACCACGTGACCCCGGAGATGACCGTCTACACCGACGAGATCTTCGGCCCGGTCCTGTCGGTCGTCCGCGTCGACACCTACGAGGCGGGCATCGCCCTGATCAACGCCAACCGGTACGCGAACGGCACCGCGATCTTCACCCGCGACGGTGGCGTGGCCCGCCAGTTCCAGTACGACGTCGAGGTGGGCATGGTGGGGATCAACGTCCCCATCCCCGTCCCCGTCGCCTACTACTCCTTCGGCGGCTGGAAGGACTCGCTCTTCGGTGACACCCACATGTACGGCCCCGAGGGCGTGAACTTCTACACCCGCGGCAAGGTGGTCACCCAGCGCTGGCCCGACCCGGCCACCTCGTCGGTCGACCTCGGCTTCCCCAGGACCCGCTGATGGCGCTCGACGACGTGACCGCTGCCTCCGAGGAGCAGGTGCGGCGCGACGAGCGCGCCCACGTCTTCCACTCCTGGTCGGCGCAGGGCCTCATCGACCCGCTGCCGATCGCTGACGCGCTCGGTTCGTACTTCACCGACTACTCGGGCAAGCGCTACCTCGACTTCTCCAGCCAGCTGGTCAACGTCAACATCGGCTACCAGCACCCCAAGCTGGTCGCCGCGATCCAGGAGCAGGCTGCCCGGCTCACGACCATCAGCCCGGCCTTCGCCAACGACGCTCGTTCCGAGGCGGCGCGGCTCATCACCGAGCTGGCTCCCGGCGACCTCACCAAGGTGTTCTTCACCAACGGCGGAGCCGAGGCGACCGAGAACGCCCTGCGCATGGCGCGTCTGCACACGGGCCGCCACAAGGTGATGGCGGCCTACCGCAGCTACCACGGCGCGACCGCGGGAGCCATTGCCCTGACCGGTGACCCGCGCCGGTGGCCGTCGGAGCCGGGCATGCCGGGCATCGTGCGCTACTGGGGTCCCTATCCCTACCGCTCGGCCTTCCACGCCGAGAACGAGCAGGAGGAGGGCGTCCGCGCCCTGCAGCACCTCCGCGACCTCATCATGGTCGAGGGACCCGCGACCATCGCCGCGATCATCCTCGAGACCGTGGTCGGCACCAACGGGATCCTCGTCCCGCCGCCGGGTTACCTCCAGGGCGTGCGCGACCTCTGTGACGAGTTCGGCATCGTCATGATCGCCGACGAGGTGATGGCCGGGTTCGCCCGGTGCGGCGAGTGGTTCGCGGTCGACCACTGGGGCGTGGCGCCCGACCTCATCACCTTCGCCAAGGGCGTCAACAGCGGCTACGTCCCCCTTGGCGGCGTGATCATCTCCGAGCGCATCGCGGCGACGTTCGACCAGCGGCCGTTCCCCGGCGGCCTGACCTACTCGGGCCACCCGCTCGCCTGCGCGTCGGCCGTCGCCTCGATCAACATCTTCAAGGAAGAGGGCATCGTCGAGCACGCCCGCGACCTCGGCGAGGACGTCATCGGGCCCGGCCTGCGCGACCTGGCCGGGCGGCACCCGAGCATCGGGGAGGTGCGTGGGCTGGGAGTCTTCTGGGCGCTCGAGCTGGTGCGCGACCGGCATACCCGCGAGCCGTTGGTGCCGTTCAACGCCGGTGGCGCGGACGCCAAGCCGATGAACGACTTCGCCGCGGCCTGCAAGGAGCGCGGGCTCTGGCCGTTCATCCACTTCAACCGCACCCACGTCGTGCCGCCCTGCACCACCTCGGCCGACGAGGTGCGCGAGGGGCTGGCGATCCTCGACGAGGCGCTCACCGTCGCCGACGGGTTCTACACCGGCACCGACGCCTGACGCCGGTGGGCCATCCCGCGCTCGCCGACGCCGCGCCGGCCGTCTTCTGGCTGGACCAACCCGACCGACCTGCCGGTCGGCCGGGGCTGGACGGCGTGCGGTCGGCCGACCTCGTGGTGGTCGGTGCGGGCTACTCCGGCCTCTGGACCGCGCTGCTCGCCAAGGAGGCCGACCCCTCGCGTGACGTCCTCGTGCTCGAGGCGGGTTCGGTCGGGTGGGCCGCGTCGGGACGCAACGGCGGGTTCTGCGCGGCGAGCCTGACCCACGGCGAACCCAACGGGATGGCGCGCTGGCCGCAGGAGTATGCCGCGTTGCGCCGCCTCGGGCGCGAGAACCTCGACGAGATCGAGGCGACGTTGCGGCGATACGGGATCGACTGTGACTTCAGGCGATCCGGCTCGCTGACCGTGGCGACCCAGCCGCACCAGGTGGACTGGCTGGCGGAGGAGCCGGGGGAGTTCCTCGACCGCGACGCGGTGCGGGCCCACCTGACCTCGCCCACCTACCTGGCTGGTGTATACGAGCCCGACGAGACGGCCATGGTCGACCCCGCTCGGCTGGCCTGGGGGCTCGCGCGAGCCGCCGAGTCGCTCGGCGTGCGCATCGCCGAGGGGGTGCGAGTGACTGGTTTGTCCACAGCAGGCTCGGGCGTCGAGGTCGCCACGGCCGATGGTGCCGTCATCCGTGCCGGCCGAGTTGCCTTGGGCACCAACGCCTTTCCCTCCCTCGTCCGTCGCACGAGGCTGCACACCGTCCCCGTCTACGACTACGCCCTGATGACCGAGCCGCTGACCGAGGCCCAGCTCGACTCCCTGGGCTGGGCCAGTCGTGCTGGCGTGGGCGACCTGGCCAACCAGTTCCACTACTACCGGCTGTCCGCCGACAACCGGATCCTGTGGGGCGGCTACGACGCCATCTACCACTACGGGCGGCGGCTCGCGCCCAGCCTCGACCAGCGCCCTGCCACGTTCGACCGGCTGGCCGGCCACTTCTTCGACACCTTCCCCCAGCTCGAGGGCCTGCGGTTCAGCCACCAGTGGGGCGGCGCGATCGACACCTGCACGCGGTTCTGCGCCTTCTACGGCACCTCCCACCGGGGGCGGGTCGCCTATGCCGTCGGGTTCACCGGGCTGGGCGTGGGGGCCACTCGCTTCGGCGCGCGGGTCATGCTCGACCTGCTCGACGGCCGCGACACCGAACGCACCCGACTCCAGATGGTGCGCGAGAAGCCGCTGCCGTTCCCGCCGGAACCGTTGGCCTACACCGGGATCCAGCTGACCCGGTGGTCGCTGGCGCGGGCCGACCAGCGGGCTGGGCGTCGCAACCTCTGGCTCCAGGGCCTCGACCGGGCCGGCCTCGGCTTCGACAGCTAGAACTGTCGCGAGCTCGCGGGCCGCCCCGCCTGGTCGAGGTACTCCCGCAGGGCGGCTACCGCCAGCTCATCGCGGGAACGGCCGGTCCTGGCTGCGTGCTCGGACAGGGCCTCGGCCAGGTCTGGTGGCAGGACGACGCCCGCCGAGTCCCCGACTCGCTCGCCCGAGGCACCGGACCCGAACTTCATGAGGGCGGCACCGACGACCGTGCCGAGGACGTCGAGGATCGCGATCACGCCGAGGGCCCGGTAGTAGCCGTCGCCTGAGGGGTTGTAGCCGAGCACCAGGACGCTCGTCATGACGGCCAGCAGCCCCGCGAGCACGATTGTGCCCAGCAGGAGGCGGCGTGCGCGGAGTTTCGCCTTGTCCCCCAGGGTGAGCAGCAGGCTTGCCTGGGCCAGGGTCGCCGCCACGATGGCCCCGACGCCGAACGTCCTGAGCACCGTCTCGTCCCCGCCGCTGTCGACGTTCCCCCAGATGAGGACGAGACCGGTGACGAGGGGGACGAGGACTGTGACGCCGCCGGCGATGCCGACGGGCTGGGATCCACGCCCGGCCGTCGCGAGGTAGCAGAGCACCGCGATGCTGACGACCCCGACGAGCAATGTGGTCATCAGGACCTGCCCCTCGGTCTCGCCGAAGTCGCCGCCTCCGAGCAGGGCCGCGATGCCCATCAGGGCGGCGACGGAGAAGGAGCCGATCGTGATGCGGACGATCCACCGGCGGACCGGTGCGGTGCTGGGGGTGGTCATGGTCCATCCTGACCCGCCCGGGCCGCAGGCGCCTGAGTACTTTGACCCAGGTCGCATGGTCCACACGGATGGTTCCCGGCCAGCGACCACCGTGCGTCGGGGGGTGACAGGATGGCGCGGTGAGCCTCCCGGAGCCGCATCCCCTCGATCTGCCACGCACCCCGCCCTTGCGGCTGCGAGGTCGGACCTTCGACGCGTCCACCCCCGCGGTGATGGGAATCATCAACCGCACCAACGACTCCTTCTTCGCCGGCAACCGGCACGCCGACCTCGAGTCGGCGAAGCGGGCCCTCGAGGCCGCGGTCTCCGCGGGCGCCGACATCGTCGACGTCGGTGGTGTCCGCGCCGGGCAGGAGGGGGAGGTCGTCGGCCCCGAGGAGGAGATGGAGCGGGTCATCCCCTTCCTCGCGCACGCCCGCGCGACCTATCCCGACCTCGCCCTCAGCCTCGACACCTGGCGATCGGAGGTGGCCGCCGAGGCCGGACGCCACGGCCTGGACCTGGTCAACGACACCTGGGCCGGCCACGACCCCGAGCTCGTCCAGGTCGCCGCCCGCATCGGCGCAGGTGTCGTCTGCTCCCACACCGGCGGTCTCCCGCCGCGCACCGATCCGGTGAAGGTGACCTACGGACCCCACCCCCTCGACGTCGTCCGCGACGTGCTGCGCACGCTGGCCGACGGTGCGCGCGCGGCCCGGCAGGCCGGCATACCCGAGGACCGCATCCTCATCGACCCGACGCTGGACTTCGGCAAGACCACTGTCCACTCGCTGGAGGTGCTGCGGCACACCGCCGACGTGGCGGCGCTCGGCTTCCCCATCCTGCAGGCGCTGTCGCGCAAGGACTTCGTGGGTGAGTCCCTCGGACTCGAGGCCGACGACCGGCTCGAGGGGACGCTCGCCTCGACGGCGATCGCGGCCTGGCTGGGTGCCACGGTGTTCCGCGCCCACGACGTGCGCGCCACCCGGCGGGTCGTCGACATGGTCGCCACCATCCGCGGGGACCGCCCTCCGGTCCGCGCCGTCCGCGGGCTGTAGCAACCACGGTCTCCGGTCCTCATCGAGAGGACTGTGGACGACGTCACAGGCAACGCGACGCTGAGCGAAGCGGACATTCTGATGCCAGCGAGGGACCGTGTTCAGCACCCCCGAACGCAGTCAGGGCCCATCACTGCTGTCACGTGCCCGTTTTGTGCATCAGCCGAACGGTCAGCAAGTCCCTAGGACTTTAGGATCTTTCGCCCAATCGGCCCCGTACCCGTTGGTAGCGGCCATACCGTCCGTGACCTGCGAGTTCTTCGCCAAGGGGTTTGTTCTGCGTTCTCAGGGGTGTGCGTGATGGTTGGTCAATTCTCTGTGCGATTCCGCGCGACGGGGCGTCGTGGTCGTGTAGTGGCTGTCGCGGGGGTGACAGCACTGGTGCTGGCGGGCGTCTCGCCCGTCGCGTGGGGGGCCTCCGTGACGACTGCGGTCTTCACCGGAGGGGCCGGCACGTACACCTCGGGTGGCATCGTCTATGCCAAGCAGGGCGCTGCCCTGACGCTCACGGTGAACACCGACGCGAACACCGAGTGCGTCGATGTCATCAACGCCTCGGGCACCACCATCGCGACCCAGTCCTCGGACAAGAACCCGAAGACCCTGTGGGTGTTCAGCGGCCCCACGTACACCTGGCTGACAGCCGGCAGCGGTTCCGGCGTGGTCTCCTTCACGACCAAGGCGTGGAAGGGCGTCAACGGCAACGGGAAGTGCACTGCCAACGGCGGGGAGACCTTCGGCATCCAGTCCGCCAGCTACACCCTCGACAACACCGCTCCGACGGCCACCGCCACGCTGACCCCTCTGCCCAACGGTGCCGGGTGGAACAAGACCAACGTGAGCCTCACCTGGACCGCCGCCGATGCGGGAGGGTCCGGCGTCGCCTCGCTGGTGCCGTCGAGCGACACCGTCTCCACCGACGGCGTCGTCACCCGGACGACGACCGTGACCGACAACGTCGGCAACAGCGCCACCAGTGCGCCGGTCACCATCAGGCTCGACAAGACGGCTCCGACGATCGTCGGCGCGCGCACGCCCGCCGCCAACGCCAATGGGTGGAACAACACCGACGTCACCGTGTCGTTCACGGGCAGCGACGCGACCTCGGGCATCAAGTCGACGAGCGGCCCGACCACCCTGACGACCAGTGCGGCGAACCAGTCGGTCACCGGCACCGCCGTCGACAATGCCGACAACTCGTCGAGCGCGACGGTCAACGGTGTGAACATCGACAAGGTGGCGCCGACGCTGTCAGGTGCGCCGACGACCAGCGCCAACGGCGCGGGCTGGTACCGGAGCGACGTCACCGTCGCCTGGTCCGCCTCCGACGCCCTGTCCGGCACGACTGCCCCTGCCAACAGCACCATCGGCGGGGAGGGCACGGGGCTGACCGCGACGGCCAGCGTCACCGACAGGGCGGGGAACACGAGCGGCTCGGTGCAGAGCACGCCCGCGGTCAAGATCGACCGCACAGCTCCCAACACGACCGTGACTGCCCCACCGGCGTGGAACAAGAACGACGTCACCCTCACGCTGGTTCCCAACGACGGGCTGTCGGGTGTCGACAAGACCTTCTACCAGCTCGACGGTGGCACCCAGACCGTCGGCACCAGCGTTCCGGTCACCGCGGAGGGCAACCACACCCTGACGTTCTGGAGCACCGACCTGGCCGGCAACGTCGAGGCACCGCACAGCGTGTCGTTCGGCATCGACAAGACGTCGCCCACCATCGGGCACACCCAGTCGCCCGCCGCCAACGCGGACGGCTGGAACAAGACCAGCGTCACCGTGACCTTCAGCTGCTCGGACGCGTTGTCCGGCGTGGCGACCTGCACGGGCCCGCAGACGGTCAGCACCGAGGGCCTGGCCCAGTCGGTGACCGGCACGGTGCGCGACAACGCGGGCAACACCGCCACTGACCCGGCAACGGTGAGCATCGACAAGACCAAGCCGGTCATCACGGTCGACCCGCTGCCGGCACCGAATGCGAACGGCTGGTACGGCGACGACGTCACCGCGACCTACACCGCTGGAGACGCGCTGTCGGGCGTCAAGACCCAGGACACGGCGCACACCTTCGGTGAGGGCGCCAACCAGTCCGACACGGCCACGGCCACCGATGCGGCGGGCAACAGTGCCTCGGTGACCACGCCGACGATCAACGTCGACAAGACCGCGCCCACCATCACCGGCACCGTCATCAGCGCTCCCAACGGCAACGGCTGGTTCAGCGGCGACGTCACGGTCCACTGGACCTGCGACGACAACCTGTCGGGAGTCGTGGCGTGTCCGGCGGACTCGGTGGTCACCGGGGAGGGTTCCGACCGGTCGGCCAGCGCCAGCGTCACCGACAAGGCCGGCCACACGGCAACGGCGACGGTGGATGGCATCAAGATCGACCGGAGCAAGCCCTCGACCTCGGCGACCGGAGTCCCCGGCGGCTGGGTCAACGCCCCCGTCACGGTCGGCCTGCACGCGACTGACAACCTGTCGGACATCGACAGCACCTACTACGCCGTCGACGGTGCTGTGACCGGCACCCAGGGCAGCACGGTGACCGTCGGAGCCGAAGGCGTCCACACCGTGAGGTACTGGTCGGTCGACAAGGCCGGCAACACCGAGGACGCCAAGAGCTTCACGCTCAGGATCGACCTGTCCTCGCCGAGCATCACCCCCAGCCAGTCCCCGGCCCGGAACGGCAACGGCTGGAACAACACCGACGTGGTCGTGAGCTTCGCCTGCGAGGACCAGACCGAGCTGTCCGGCCTCAAGGACTGCACGGCGCCGAAGACGGTGACGTCGGACGGCCTGGCTCAGCTGGTCACCGGCACGGCGACGGACAACGCCGGCAACAGCGTCACCGGCTCCGCCACCGTCAACATCGACAAGGCCGCTCCGACGATCACCGGTTCGGCCGACCGCACCGCGAATGCCGCGGGCTGGTACGACGACGACGTCACGGTCTCCTTCTCCGGCAGCGACTCCCTCTCCGGGATCGACACGGTGACCGGGCCGCAGCACCTCGGTGAAGGTGCCGACCAGCACGCAGACGGCAACGCCCTCGACAACGCCGGCAACTCCGCGTCCATGACGGTGAGTGGCATCAACGTGGACAAGACAGCGCCCAGCCTGAGTGCGGCACCGACGGCCGCGCCCAACGACTACGGCTGGTACAACGCACCCGTCACCCAGACCTGGGCGGCCGACGACGCACTGTCCGGACTCGCGGGTCCGGTCCCTGCACCATCGGTGATCTCGACGGAGGGGATCGGCCGGACTGCCGCTGCCAGCATCTCCGACAAGGCAGGCAACGTGACCTCTGCGACCAGCGCCCCGGTCAACATCGACAGCACGCCGCCGACCAGCGACGCCACCGTCCCGCAGGGATGGGTCAACGGCTCCGTGGACGTCGTCCTCGTGTCCCACGACGTCCTGTCGGGTGTCGACGTGACGCACTTCAGCGTCGACGGTGGCGACGACCAGACGGGTACCACCGTGCCACTGAGCGCGGAGGGGACGCACGACGTCACCTACTACTCCGTCGACCGTGCAGGGAACGTCGGCGCGATGAAGAACTTCGTCGTGAAGATCGACAAGAGCGCGCCGACCATCACGCACACGCTCTCGCCGGTCCCCAACGCCAACAGCTGGAACAACTCCGACATCACCGTGACCTTCACCTGCGCGGACCAGCCGGGGCTGTCGGGACTGAAGTCCTGCACGTCGCCGGTCGACGTCACCGAGGAGGTCACCGGCCGTGTCGTGAACGGGACGGCCACGGACAACGCCGGGAACACCGCCACGGACCACGCGACGGTGAACCTGGACAAGACGGCCCCGACCATCAGCGGCAGCCGCACCCCGGCGGCCAACGGCTACGGCTGGAACAACAGCGACGTGACGGTGCACTTCGGCGCGACCGACAACGTCGGTGGGTCCGGGATCGCTGACGTCACGGCGGACCAGACCTTCGGCGAGGGCACCGCCCAGTCGCTGACCGGGACGGCCGTGGACCTGGCGGGCAACTCCGACAGCACGACGGTCGGTGGGATCAATGTCGACGAGATCGCCCCCACCCTGACGGGCGCGGCGACCACCGCCCCCAACTCCAACGGCTGGTACCACGGCGACGTCAGCATCCGCTGGACTGCCGACGACAACCGCTCAGGCGTGGTGGCCACGCCGGCCGACAGCCCGATCACCGGCGAAGGTGAGGTCCTGAAGGAGACCGCGACGGTCTTCGACAAGGCCGGCAACAGCACCACGTCCGACAGTGCGACGGTCAAGATCGACCGGACGGCTCCGACGACCGGAGCCGACGCACCGGGTGGGTGGAACAACACCGCCGTGACCGTCAGCCTTGACCCGAACGACGGTCTGTCCGGCGTGGACGCCACCTACTACACCGTCGACGGCGGCGCACAGCACGAAGGCACCACCCTCACCATCGCCACCGAGGGCGCGCACACGCTGCGCTACTGGAGCGTGGACCAGGCCGGCAACACCGAGGCGCAGCAGAGCACCACGGTCAAGATCGACCTGACCAAGCCCACCATCGGTCACACCGTCACCCCGGCGCCCAATGGCAAGGGATGGAACAAGACCCCGGTCACCGTCGCCTACCAGTGTGACGACGCCCTGTCAGGCGTCGCCAGCTGCCCCGCGGACGCACCGGTCAGCCTCGACGGCGAGGACCAGGCGGTGCCCGGAACGGCGGTCGACAACGCCGGCAACACCGCGACGGACAACGCCAAGGTCAGCATCGACATGGTGAAGCCGACGATCACGGGTGCGCCTGACCGCGACCCCAACACCAACCACTGGTATGCCGGGAACGTCACCGTCAGCTTCAGCTGCGACGACGCGCTCTCCGGGGTCGCGGCCTGCAGCCCGCCCGTCACGCTGGGCGAGGGCAAGGCGCAGTCTGCCAAGGGCACGGCCACCGACACCGCCGGAAACAGCGACGACGTCACCGTGGCACCGATCAACGTCGACAAGACGGCTCCGACGCTGAGCGGGGCGCCGACCACCGGCCCGAACGGGGCTGGTTGGTACCGGGGCGACGTGACGGTGAAGTGGACCGCCGCCGACGCCCTCTCCGGCCTCGACGGCTCGGCGCCCGCCGACGCCACGATCAGTGGCGAGGGACGGACACTGACGGCCAGTGCGTCAGTGCGCGACCTGGCTGGCAACGAGACCTCGGCGGAGACCGACCCGGTCAAGATCGACCAGACCGCACCGGTCACCACGGTGTCCGACGTCTCGGACTGGAGCAGCTCGGCCGTGACGGTCTCCCTGGAGGCGGACGACAGCCTCTCCGGGGTGGCGCAGACGTACTACCAGCTCGACAGCGACGCCGCGGCCCACGGCACCAGCGTCACGATCGACACCGAGGGCGTGCACACGCTGCAGGTGTGGAGCGTGGACTTCGCCGGCAACGTCGAGGCGCAGAAGAACCTCGAGGTGAAGATCGACAAGACCGCTCCGGGGATCACCCACACGCAGGCGCCCGCGGCCAACCTGCGCGGCTGGAACAACGGCGTCGTCACGGTGACCTTCCACTGCAGCGACAGCGGCTCAGGCCTCCACTCCTGCACGGCCCCGCAAGGGATCGGCACGGAGGGCCTCAACCAGGAGGTCGTCGGCACGGCGACGGACAACGCCGGCAACACGGCCAGCGACACTGCCGCGGTCAGCATCGACAGGACCAGGCCCACTGTCACCGGCGGCCTCTCGGCCGCTGCCAACGCCAAGGGCTGGTACAGGTCGGACGTCACTGCGACGTTCACCTGCGCCGACCAGGCGGGTCTGTCCGGTGTCCTGTCCTGCCCGGCGGCCAGGACCTTCGGTGAAGGCAAGGACCAGAGCGCCGGGGGCACGGCCACGGACGGTGCCGACAACGTCAGCGGCGCGTTCACCATCACGGGCGTCAACGTCGACAAGACCGACCCCACGCTGAGCGGGGCAGCCACGACGGCGCCCAACACCAGTGGTTGGTACCGGGGCGACGTCACGGTGGGGTGGACTGCCGGGGACGCGCTCTCCGGGCTCGACGGTGACGCCCCGGCGAACAGCACCGTGACCGGTGAGGGCGACAACCTCTCGACCGGCACGTCGGTCAGCGACAAGGCCGGCAACACCAAGGCCGTCACCGTCGGCGGGATCAAGATCGACCGCCACGACCCCTCCACCGCGGCAACCGCTCCGAGCGGCTGGCGCAACTCGGACGTGACGGTGAAGCTCACCGCCACGGACAACCTGTCGGGCGTCGCCAGCACGTACTACGCGCTGGACGGTGGCCCATCGCACGCCGGCAAGGAGATCACCGTCTCCACCGAGGGCACCCACCAGGTGGCCTACTGGAGCGTCGACGAGGCCGGCAACACCGAGGCCGGCCAGACGGTCACGGTGCTCATCGACAAGGGTGCTCCGAGCATCAGCGGCGCTGCCACGACGAGCCCGAACGGCAACGGCTGGTACCGGACTCCCGTCACCGTGCACTTCACGTGCGCCGACGGGGTGAGCGGGATCGCCAGCTGCCAGGCCGACGCCCCGGTGGCGGCCCAGGGCGCCAACAGCGTCACGGGCACGGCCGTGGACAACGCGGGCAACACGGCGTCGGCGACCTTGAGCGGCATCAACATCGACACGGTGGCGCCCGTGGTGACGATCGGTGGGGTCGCTGACGGTGCGATCTACACCCTGGGCGCGGTGCCCACGCCGACGGCTTCGGCGACCGACGCCACGAGCAAGCTCGACGGCTCGGCCAGCGGGGCGCGCACCGGCGGCACGACGAACGGAGTGGGCACGTTCACCTACACCGCGACAGCCACCGACAAGGCGGGCAACGTGGGCACGGCGACGGTCAGCTACCAGGTGGTCTACGGGTTCGGCACCACGCTGTTCCTGCAGCCGGTCAACGACACGGCGCACCAGACCGGAGTGGCGACCAGCGTCTTCAACGCCGGGCAGACCATCCCCATGAAGTTCCAGCTCAAGAACTCCAGCGGCCAGGTCGTCCAGACCGGTTCTGCGCCGAAGTGGCTGACCCCCGTCAAGGGGTCCGCGACCAACGCCGCGGTCAACGAGTCGGCCTACACCGACACCCCGAGCGTGGGCGGCACGTACTCGTGGAGCCCCTCGCAGTACCAGTACAACTGGAAGACGGAGAAGTCGCAGGCGGGCTGGTACTGGAGGGTCGGGGTGAGCCTCGACGACGGGCAGACGTACTACGTCAACATCGCCCTGCGCTGAGGGGTGGCGTGGGGGCTCGGGGCGGCTGCAGCGGGGCCGCCCCGAATCCGGCCCTCGCGGGGTCAGACCCGCGGGGGCCGGAGCCCACGACATACCGGAATTTTGACCAGTCTCGACCTCCACGATCCGCATCGTGCGTGCTAGCGTTTCTCACGGTTGCATCAAGCAGTTCCTCGCAAGTTCGATGAAGTGCCCGCCCTAGCACCATCAGAGCGGGCATTTGTTTTCTGACGAAAGCAGGCTTTCCGACGAAGGCAGCTCATCCGAGGACGAGCATGTCTCGTCGGTGGGGGTGTGTGTACGGCAGCCTGGGGTTTCGCAAAGTGCGGATTCCCAATGGCTACAAAAGAAAGAGTTACCCCATGGCACAGGGAACCGTTAAGTGGTTCAACGCTGAAAAGGGCTTCGGCTTCATCGCCCAGGACGGCGGCGGCCCGGACGTGTTCGTCCACTATTCGGCGATCGACTCCTCGGGCTACCGCTCGCTGGACGAGGCGCAGCGCGTGGAGTTCGAGGTCACCCAGGGACCCAAGGGTCCCCAGGCTGACGCCGTTCGCCCGATCTGACCGAGGACTGCTCGACCAACAGTCTTCCGACGAGGCCCTCACCGCAGGCGGTGGGGGCCTTCGACCAGCACCGCGAAGGCGACGTCGCCCTGGTAGCCGACGAACCACGCGTGCGTCTCGGGCGGGTTCTTCGGGCCGAACTCGGCCGTGCCGGTCTTGCCCCGCACCGTGCCGCCCGGCGTGCCCTTCAGCACCGTGGCGGTGCCCTGGCTGACCACCTCACCCATGAGGGTCCTCAGCTGGTCGACGACCTTGGTGTCCAACGCCTTCGGCGTGCGGTCAGCGCCTTGCACCGCAGGCTGGGTCACCAGTGCAGGAGCAATGACCGAGCCGCGCGCGACGTTGGCCGCGAGCACGGCCAGGGCGAGGGGTGAGGTGACGTTGCGGCCCTGCCCGATCGCGGCTGCAGCCTTGTCGGTCTTGCCGTTGTTGACGGGGACGCTGGCGTCGAAGGCGTTCGTCACCCCGAGGTCCTTGGCCCAGCCGGTCAGCCCCAGCGCGGCGGCCGCCTTGGAGAGGTCGTCGTCGCCGAGCTTGGTCGAGAGCTGGACGAACGCCGTGTTGCACGAGTGGGCGAAGTCCGTGGTGAAGTCCGGGGTGCCGAGCGACTCGCCCTCGAAGTTCTTGTAGGTCCGCCCGTCGACGACGACGTTCTTCGGGCAGGTGACGGCCGTGGTCGGTGTGACCGTGCCCGAGCTGAGCAGCGCGTAGGTCGTCGCGATCTTGAAGGCCGACCCGGGCGGGTAGTGGCCGGTCATCGCGCGATCGAAGCCGAGGGCGGGTGAGTTCGCCGAAGCAAGCACGTCACCGGTCTTGACGTCGACCGCCACGAGGGCGGACGGCACGGCACCCGTGGCCTTCAGCGCGGTCTCGGCGGCATCCTGGACGCGGGGCGACAGCGTCGTGGACACGTCCTTCCCGGCGACCGCGTCCTTGGCGAACAACGGGGTGTCCGGCGCCGCACTGGAGGTGACCCGGACCCCGGCCGTGCCCCCGAGCACCCTGTCGTACTGCCCCTGGAGTCCACTCACCCCGGCGTAGTCGCCCGCGGCATACCTGCCCTTGCTCTTGGCGATGAGCTCGGCGCTGACGGCGCCGAAGGACCCGAGCAGCGGCTGGGCGAACGTGCGCGACTTGGCCAGCGGTTGTTCGCGGGCCGGGTAGATCACGCCCTTGATGGCATCGAGCGCTGCCTTGCGCTCGTCGAAGTCGGCCTGCCGGTAGGTGATGACCGGGATGGGCGCCTTGCTCCCGGCCTTGGTGGCTGCGGCGAGCTTGGCCACGAGCGAGCCGGCAGGTTCGTCCACCACCTTCTCCAGCTGGCTGACGGTGGCAGCGGTGGCCCGGGAGGGGTCGATCTGCACCGGGTAGACCTTGCCGATCGGCGTGAGGGCGCCGCCGTCACGGTCGAGCAGGGTGCCCCGGTCGCCCCAGGTGCGGGTGGCGGTCAGGGTGGCGCCCGGCTTGAGGTCGGGGTGCCACTGCGAGTGGTCCTTGGGGAGGGTGATCGCCCAGCGGCTCCCGTTCGTCTCGGCGCGCTGGGCGGTCACGGGGACGTCGTACGACCAGGCCACGCCCCCGGGCAGGGTCCAGGCGACGTGCGCGGTGGCCGTGGCCCGGTCACCCGTGCGGCGCACCGCGTCTGCGGTGACCTTCACCGGACCGGGGCCCAGCCCCGCCGTGGCCTTGGCGAAGTCCGCCTGGACGACGTCGCTGGTGGTGCCGGTGAACAGGGTCCCGGGCTTGGTGAACGAGCGTCCTGCCCACGACGTGGCGAACGCTGCCACCTCGGCCCGGGCAGCGGCATCGAGTGCCTTCTCCTGCTCAGCGTGCCGCCACCACAACCCCGCGCCGGCTGCTCCGGCGACCAGGACGGCGGCGACGACTCCCCCCACCACTGCTCTTCTCGTCATGCGCCCATCCAACCCCACGTCGGAAGGTTCGTCCCATTTGTCGCCCGCAGCCAACCAGCAGGCTGCCTGCGGCGTCGGGAGGAGGAGGCGGACCTGACCGAACACTCAGGATGCGCCCTTACACTCACGGAGGCGATTCGTCGCCCGAGCCACCAGCACGGCGTGGCTTTTCGGAAACAGAGAGGTACACGTGAGCGAGCCCACCAACGGCTCTGCGCCGGACGACGCGTCCGGCCAGGGCACGGGTGCCACGGGGGACGGCACGCAGCAGCACAGCAGGTCGTCCCAGCGTCGGTCCGACCGCCACGCCGGCAAGACCCACCGCCACCCCTGGGTACGACGCGCCACCTACGGCGTGGCGGGGGTGCTCGTGGTGGCCCTGGTCCTCGGCATCGCGGCCTACGTCAAGCTCAACGGCAACATCACGCGGCTCGACATCAGCAGCGCGCTGGGCGATCGTCCGAAGCAGGAGGCCACGACGGACGCCCAGACCAACCTGGCGCCGCTCAACATCTTCGTGATGGGTTCCGACAGCCGGGAGGGCACCGACCTCGGCAAGGGGCAGACGGAGTACGGCATGGAGGGGAGCCGCTCCGACACCAACCTCGTCGTCCACCTGTCCGCGGACCGGAAGTCGGCGATCGTCGTGTCGATCCCCCGCGACTCGATGACGAAGGCGCCGCGGGACTGCAAGAACAAGGCCGACAAGGTGCAGGACGGCGTCGTCCGGCAGTGGAACCAGAACTTCACCCTGGGTGGCCCTGCCTGCACCATCCGCACGTTCGAGGGGCTGACCGGCATCTTCGTCGACCACTTCGTGGAGATCGACTTCCGCGGGTTCCAGGACATGGTCAACGCCCTCGGCGGGGTCACCGTCTGCCTGCCCGAAGCCGTCAATGACCGCCAGAGCCACCTCAACCTCCCGGCAGGCCGGAGCAGGGTCAACGGCAAGAACGCCCTCGCCTACGTCCGGCTGCGTCACAACATCGGCGACGGATCCGACCTGGGCCGGATCGACCGCCAGCAGGCCTTCCTGTCGTCGGTGATCCAGGAAGCCACCAAGTCCTCGCTGCTGCTGCGCCCGGACAAGCTGTTCCGCTTCCTCAATGCCACGACCTCCGCGATGACCACCGACCAGGGCCTCGATGTCGGGGAGATGAAGGACATCGCCGGAAGCGTCTCCCGGATCGGCACTGACCAGATCCGGTTCGTGAAGCTCCCCACCGAGGCGTATGCGCCCGACCCCAACCGCGTCCAGTGGTCCCCCGGGGCCGAGACCATCTGGAAGGCGATCCGCAAGGACGAGCCGCTCCCGGGCACGAAGGTGCCGTCGTCCACCTCCACGGCGACCGCGTCGCCGACCACCGAGCCGGCCCTGACCGTGAGCCCCGGCGACATCAAGGTGCGGGTCACCAACAACTCGGGCGTGGCCGGCCTGGCCAAGCAGGCATCCACCGAGCTCGAGGTGCAGGGCTTCACCGTCGCGTCGTACCTCAGCGGCACCGGGGCCCCCACGGAGGGTGTCGTGGTCCGCTACGGCCCGAACATGAAGGAGGCGGCCCGCACGGTCGCGGCGGTCTACCCCGGCGCCGAGATCCGCGAGGACGCCCTGCTGGGTTCGACCATCGAGCTGAGCATGGGCACCGGCTCGCCGAAGGCGGTGGAGATCCCGAACCGGCTGGGCACCAAGCCCCTGCCGAAGGAGACCGTCACCGCGACCCCGCCAACCTCCACCGAGACCGTGAAGGCCCGCACCGCGGCCCAGGACATCTGCACCTGACCCGCTGCCTCCAGTCACGCGAGAAGGACCCGACCGAAGCTGGTCGGGTCCTTCTTCGTCGTGGCGGAGGCGGAGGGATTTGAACCCTCGATGGGCGATAAACCCAAACCGCATTAGCAGTGCGGCGCCATAGACCGGACTAGGCGACGCCTCCACGCCCGACGGCTGTCGCAGCCGAGCCCGCACAGAGTATCCGCACGGCTCGGACCGGAGCAAAGTGGCTCGCCCGCCCACGCGGCATACCCCAGCTGATCCGATCACCGGCGGTCCTGGCGAGGTATGCCGTGGGCCACAGTTCGGGCGGCGGTGGGCCGTTTGCCGTACGGGAGACCCGCGTGTGCGCGATCCTGTGGGCCGACCGCTATCAAGGAGCGTGGATGTCCAACCCGTTCGCCCCGCCGGGGCCACAGCCGCCCACCTGGCAGGGACCGTTCGCGGCGCCCGCTCCTGGTCAGGCCGCGCCGCAGGACGCGTATGCCGCGCACGGCCAGGCGTGGGCGCCCCAGGCGTTCACCCCGGCCCCGCGACAGCGCAACGGCCTGGCCATCACCGCCATCGTGCTCAGCGGGCTGGCGTTGCTGAGCGTTCTGGCCATGGCCGCGTTCCTGTTCTTCGGACCCGGCGGGTCGGGGACCTGGGTGCTGTCCGGCCAGGTGACGCCGATCGACAAGGGGGTGACCGACGTCGCCCTTCAGGAGGCGCTCGGGCGCGTCATCGAGGACGACGGAGGATCCGTCGACGAGCTCGAGTGCCCCGTGCGCTCCCAGGTGGGTCAGGGACTGGTCACCGTCTGCCACGGTTCGGTGGACGGCTGGGACTGGACGGGTGTGGTCGTGTTCGAGGACGACGCGGGCGCGTTCATCGTGGCGGAGTACTGAGGGACTCCGGAGCGGGACCGGCCGTGCTGGGCTCCACGGGATGACCCGTGCGGAAACATCCAGGTGCGCATGGCCACGAAACGCAGGGCAGTCGAGGCTGCCGTGGCGCTCGCGACGACGACGGTCGCCGCGGTGGTGCTGGGCGCGGCGACGACGGCGTGCAGCATCGCCAGGGCCCCCGCGGTCAGCAGCCAGGTGAGCGCGAAGATCGACAGACCCTGCAGCTGGTTCCTCACCACGCCGGCGCCCTGTACCCCGAAGGTCCAGCGTCGGTTCAGCGCCGTGTTGGCGACGGTTGCGACGAGCAGCGCCACCAGGTTGGCCGCCTGGGTCGATCCCACGGCCGGCACCAGCGCCGCGAACAGCCCCAGGTGCACGACCGTGGACGCGACCCCGACCGTGGCGAAGCGCGTCAGCTGGTGCCACGTGCCCACCAGCCCCGGAGCTCGCCGCCCGATGCGGACGGCGACGTCGTCGACGGGGAGCCGACCAGAGGCCAGCGCGCGGCGGACCCGCACGACTCCGCGCAGGTCGTCCAGCGCGGTGGCGACCACGTCGACCCGGGAGTCCGGGTCGTCGAACCAGTCGACCGGCACCTCGTGGATCCTCAGGCCGCAACGCTGGGCCAGGACGAGCAGCTCGGTGTCGAAGAACCAGGTGTGGTCCTCGACCATCGGCAGCAGCTCGGCGGCGACGTCGGCCCGGATCGCCTTGAAGCCGCACTGCGCGTCGGTGAACCGGGCACCCAGGGCGCCCCGCAGGACCAGGTTGTAGCAGCGCGAGATGACCTCGCGCCTGGCCCCACGGACGACCCGGGCGCCGCGGGCCAGTCGCGAACCGATGGCGACGTCCGAGTGGCCCGACATGAGCGGCGCCACGAGTGGCCACAAGGCGTCGAGATCGGTGGAGAGGTCGACGTCCATGTAGGCGAGGATCGGCGCGTCCGAGGCTGACCAGACCTGCTTCAGCGCCCTGCCCCGGCCCTTCTCGGGCAGCCGCACCAGCGCCACGCCGGCCAGCTCGGCCACCAACCCCGACGCGACGGCGGCCGTCGCGTCGGTGCTGGCGTTGTCGGCCACCGTGATCCGGAACGGATAGGGAAAGGTCTCGACCAAGTGCTGGTGCAGCCGCCGGACGCTGGCTGCGACCGTGTGCTGCTCGTTGTGGACGGGGATGACGACGTCGAGGACGGGGGTGCTCATCGCGGCGCTCCTCAGGTGGTCTGGGTCGTGGTGGAGCCCGAGGTGCCGGTGGCGGACGACAGCGGCTGCGTCAGGTCGTAGAACGTCGACCCGCTGATCGTGACCTGCGTGAAGGTGGCCGCGACCCACTCCGAGATCTGCGAGCCGGTCCCCGAGCCGCCCATCCCGCCGCCGGGTCCGCCAGCGCCGCCGCCGTTCCCGCTTGCAACGAAGTAGTGGATGTCACCGTCGGCGACGTACTGCTGGAACTGTGCCAGCGTCGGGCTGGGGTCGCTGCCGTTGAAGCCACCGATGGCCATGGCGGGCAGTCCCGTCCCGAGCTGCAGCCCGGCGGCGTTCTGCGACCCGATCGCAGCGGCGACCCAGCGGTAGCTCGACGCATCGGCCGACAGAGCCGACACCACCTCCGTGTTCGGGGTGGAGGCGTTGAGCAGACCGCCGATCCCCCCGCCAGTTCGCGTGCCGCCCGGGGCGCCCGTGACGCCACCCGCTGTGCCGCCAGTGGTGCCCTGCTGGGGAGGGGCGCCCATCGTGCCGCGGGCACCACCCGGCATACCGCCACCGCCGGGACCACCACCTGCCGTGGCAGGTCCCGCGGTCACGATCGAGCCGGAGTGGGCCGTGCTGACGGTCTGGACGCTGTAGGCAGCGGGCCCTGCCAGCGCAGCCACGAGGGCGCCGGCGACGACGGCGGGCACGAAGCGCCGGTGCAGCTGGGTGATCGCCAGGAGCAGGAGGGCGCTGGCCAGACCGAGGACGAGGACGCCGATGCGCAGCCAGTTCTGCCAGTCGGTCCGCGAGAGGAGGACGAACGACCAAGTGGCCGCGGCCGCCGTGGCAGCCGAGAGCGTGATCGAGCCGATGGCCTTGGCGCGGTGCTCCCAGGCCTCGGCCGCGCCCATGCCCACCAGGGCGGCGATGGCGGGCGCGAGGGCGACTGTGTAGTACTCGTGGAAGATGCCGGCCATCAGCGAGAACGTCACCATGGTGACGAGCAGCCAGCCACCCCAGACCACGTATGCCGCGCGGCGGGCGTCCGTGCGCGGCGCACGGCCCCGCAGGAAGAGACCCACGGCGAGGAGGATCAGGGCCGAGGGGATCAGCCAGGAGATCTGGCCACCAATGCTCGAGCTGAACATGCGTCCGAGACCCGTTGCGCCCCAACCGTTCCCGCCACCGACGGAGCCGGTCTCGTTGCCGCTGATCCGGCCGAGTCCGTTGTAGCCGAAGGTGACGGAGAGGAACGAGTTGTCCTGCGAGCCGCCGATGTAGGGGCGCAAGCTGGCCGGGACCAGCTCGACGATCGCGACCCACCAGCCGGCGGACAGCACCATGGCGGCGGTGCCGACGAGCGCGCCGGTGATCCTCCTGCGCAGGGTCGTGTCGGCGAACAGGACGTAGGCGAGGCCGAAGGCAGGCACGACCAGCAGCACCTGGAGCGCCTTGGTGAGGAAACCGAGGCCGATCAAGACCCCCACGATCGCGAACCATCTGGCCGAGCCCTGCTCGATCGACTTCATCGTCGCCCAGGCGCCGAGGGCCATGAGCAGCACGAGCAGTGCGTCGGGGTTGTTGAACCGGAACATCAGGACGGCCACCGGCGTCAGCGCCATCACGGCCCCGCCGATCAGACCGGCTGCTGCTCCGAAGTGAGGCTTGACGGTCGCGTGGACCACACCCACGGTCGCGACGCCCATCAGCACCTCGGGCATGAGGATGCTGAACGAGCTCAGCCCGAACAGCCGCACCGACAGGGCCATCGCCCACAGTGATGCGGGCGGCTTGTCCACGGTGATCGAGTTGCCGGCGTCGGAGGAGCCGAAGAAGAAGGCCTTCCAGCTGTCGCTGCCGGCCTGGACCGCGGCGGAGTAGAAGGAGTTCGCGTAGCCGCTCGAGGTCAGGTTGTAGAAGTAGAAGACGGCCGTGGCGAGCAGCAGGCCGAGCAGTGCGGGCCGCGCCCAGGTCGGGTCGCCCTCCGGACCACGCCAGAGGCGCTGGATCCGGCTGGGCGTCGTGGGCGCGGCGGGATCCGCCTGCACCGGAGTCGTGGTGCGCGGCACGCGGGTGGTGCCGGCCGCGCCGGTCGCATCGACCGTGTCGGGGTGGAGGGTCATCGTGTCCATGTCCCTACCGTCGGGGGGCGCGCTGTGCGGTTCCTGTGCCACTCCTGAGCCCGGGTGATGAGCATCGCGACGGCGCGTGGACGTTGGGGTGGGCGACGAACTTTCGGCCACTCGCCCGGGTTTCCGCCGCACGAGGGTATGCCGCGTGGTCGGGCCCCAGAGTGGACGAGCCCGCCGGAAGGGTCAGGCGGGAGGGTCAGGCGGGGAGCAGGACCGTGAAGGTCGTGTCGCCCGGAGAGGAGGAGAGCTCCACGTTGCCTCCGTGCGACTTCGCGACGGCATCGACGATCGACAGGCCGAGCCCGGTGGAACCCGCGGCTCGGTTGCGGGAGTCGTCACCTCGGGTAAACCGGTTGAAGACGTTGCCCTGCAACGACTTCGGCACGCCGGGGCCGTCGTCCGAGACGCTCACCCGAATCCACGGACCATCCGGCTTGATCGACGTCACGACCCGCGTGCCGGCTGGCGTGTGGGTGCGGGCGTTGGCCAGCAGGTTGGCGACGACCTGGTGGAGCCGCGCGTGGTCGCCGGTCACCTCGACGGGTTGGTCGGGCAGGTCCAGCTCCCAGCGGTGGTCCGGTGAGGCCGCGTGCGCATCGCTGACCGCGTCCATCGCGAGCAGTGACAGGTCGACCGGTTCGCGGTCGAGCGGCCGACCCGCGTCGAGCCGGGCCAGCAGCAGCAGGTCCTCGACCAGCCCCTGCATCCGCAGAGCCTCGGACTCGACCCGCGACAACGCGTGGGTGACCGACGCGGGCACCGGCTCGCGCTCGCGACGGGACAGCTCGGCATACCCCCGGATGGACGCCAGCGGCGTCCGCAGCTCGTGCGAGGCGTCGGCGACGAACTGCCGCACGCGCTGCTCGCTCTCGTGGCGGGACCGGAGGGCCCCCTCGACGTTGTCGAGCATGTTGTTGAGGGCGAGCCCCACCTGTCCCACCTCGGTGTGGGGGTCGGTGTCGGCTGCGGGGATGCGTTCGGCCAGGGCGACAGCACCGGAGTCGAGCTTGAGGTTGGACACCTGGGTCGCGGTGTGCGCCACCCGTTGCAACGGCGCGAGGTTGCGGCGCACGAGCCACAGGCCGCCGGCCGTCACGAGGACGAATCCGACGATCGTGCCACCCACCATCAGGGTGACCACCTTGTTGATGGTCTCGGTGACACCACCCGTGGGCAGGCCCGAGATGACCGTGTCGCCGTCGGCCTCACGAGCGGAGGCCACGCGATAGGCGCCCAGCCCCTCGATCTCGACGGTCTTGGGGGTGGTGCCGATCCCGGCTGCCTGCAGCGAGCTGACCTGCGCGTCGGTGAGCGTGCCGGTGGTCTCGTCGTGCTCGACCCGGTTGACGGTGACAGCGCCGTTGCGGATCACGAGGACGAGGGACTGGCCACCCCCGCCGGGGAGGGGACCGCCCGCGCCTCCGGGGCCCGGCCCGTGGTCGTCGTTGGACCGGGGTCCGCCGGCCCGGATGAGGGTCGACTGGAGGTCCTGGTCGAGGCGCCCGACGAGGAAGTCGTGCAGCAGCAGCACCGTCAGGGAGGACGTGACCACAGTGATGGCGAGGAACAGCCCGACGACCGTGGCGATCAGCTTGCGGCTGAGCGTCCAGGTGGCCGGGTTGAGGTGTGACCGGGCCGCACCGACGGCAGCGGCGGGGCTCATGTCGCGGGCTTGAGGACGTATCCGACGCCGCGCATCGTGTGGATCATCGGCTCTCGACCGGCGTCGACCTTCTTGCGCAGGTAGGAGATGTAGAGCTCGACGACGTTGGCCTGGCCGCCGAAGTCGTAGTTCCAGACCCGGTCGAGGATCTGGGCCTTGGACAGCACCCGCTTGGGGTTGCGCATGAGGTATCGCAGCAGCTCGAACTCCGTTGCGGTGAGGTTGATCTGCTCTCCCGCCCGCATCACCTCGTGGCTGTCCTCGTCCATGGTGAGGTCGCCGACGGCCAGGACCGAAGCGGCGTCGTCGGTCACGACGGCGGTGCGCCGCATGAGGGCGCGCAGGCGAGCGACGACCTCTTCGAGGCTGAACGGCTTTGTCACGTAGTCGTCGCCGCCGGCGGTCAGCCCTGCCACCCTGTCCTCGACCGCGTCCTTCGCGGTGAGGAAGAGCACCGGCACGTTGGGGTTGTCGCCGCGCATCCTGCGCAGCACCTCGAGACCGTCGAAGTCCGGCAGCATCATGTCGAGGGCCACCGCGTCGGGCTGGAACTCACGAGCAGCCCGCACGGCCGCGACGCCGGTGGCCGCAGTGCGGACCTCCCAGCCCTCGTAGCGCAGCGCCATGCTCAGCAGCTCGGTCAGGTTGTTCTCGTCGTCGACGACGAGAACGCGGACGGGGGAGCCGTCGAGACGCTGGAGCTTGGCTGAGGCGGACTGCTTGGTGTTCATGCCAATAGGAAACACCGGAACCATGTGCGGTGCCCTCGTAATTCCTGTGCGAATCCTGTGAGCCCTCTGTGGCGGATGCTCAGTCCTTCGACATGCGACCCACAGGATCGCCACAGCCGACCGGCGAAGTCTCGGAGTCGACCACCTCACTCCTCGACGTTCGGAGACCCGATGACGACCCCGCGCACGGACGACACCACCGAGCTCCCGTGGGCCCAGACCCAGACAATCCCGTATGCCGCGCGGCCGGCTCCCGCGCCGACTGCACCTCCCAGCGCAGCGGATACGGCCGCGTCGGTCACGCTCGCGCCGGACACGGCGCCGGCGCTCAACCCGCCTACGTGGACCGGCCGCAAGACGGCGATCGCCGCTGCCCTCGCCATCGGCATCTCGTCGATGGGGGCGGCGGCCGCTGCCGCCGCCGTGCCGCCGGGCACCTCGCTGGGCGGCGGTCAGGTCCAGCAGGGCGGCTTCGGCCCGGGTGGCGGCCAGCGACCCGGCTTCGGCCAGCCGGGTCAGGGTGGCCGCGGGTTCGGGCAGCAGGCCCCCGGGACCCTGCAGCAGGCGCCGGGCGGCTCGTCGCAGCTCCCCGGGAGCCAGCTCCAGCAGGCTCCGGCCGACCCGAACGCCGGCACGACCTGACCCGCCGCCAGTGACTTCAGGTCCTGGCTGAGCCCAGACCGAGCACGACAGCGATCCCGAGGGCGCTGCGCGGGTCGTAGGCGGTCCGCCACAGCCCGCCGTGCACGGCACCCGCCGCTTCCTCGCGCCAAGGGGTGGTCGGGCTGTGGGGCTCGGTCCGCAGGTCGTGGACGAGGAGGGCGGCCATGAACGTGTTGCTCGTGGCCGGTTCGAACACCTCGATCCCGAACCGGTGCGCACCGGCGTAGGCGCTGGCCAGGGCACGGTTCTTCACGACCGAGCGGGTCCGGGTGGGAGGCGCGACGTTGAGCGACACGGTGCGGCCGTCGCGGCGGGCCACGGTGGCCCGCCACCGCTGAAGTCGTTTGGCGAGAGCGTAGTTCGGCCCCTGTTGCGGGACCAGGCTGTCGTTGAGTCCCGGGTTGGTGCCGGGCGCGTAGTTGCGGCGCAACAGCCGGCCGCCGCTCAGCGTCCGGAGCGCCGGCCGGACCAGCCGCATCGGGGTGGACGGTCCGCGGTAGCTCCGGGTGGAGTGCTCGACGGCCTCGCCCGGCACGGCGAAGACATCGGTCGGCGTGGCCAGGAAGGCGAGGGCGACATCGGCCCGTCGGGTCATCAGCTCGGTGCTGAGCGCGTCGACGGCGGTGGAGACCCGGACGTTCGTGGCGCCGTCGGCATAGACGTAGTTGCCGAGCACCATGGGCCCTTCCACGTCGGTGAGCCAGTCGGCGATGGCCGGGAGGCCGTGGAGCAGGTCCGCTCCGGCGTGGGTGGCGAGGTCGCCGACCGACCAGCGCGCCTCGGCGGGCACCGGCAGGTGCAGGGTCCCGGCCGACGACGCCGCGACGTTCAGGACGCGCTTCCAGATCTCGGGACGGGGCAGGTCGACGCCGACCACCTCCCCTCCCCACGACAGGATCGAGCGCAGGGGTCCCATCTCGGCACCGGCTCCGAGCACGACGACGCGTTGGTCGCTCAGGTCGAGCCACTCCGGGTTGGCCATCACGGTGCGGACTGCCTCGGCCGCGGAGGGCTCGATGATGCCGCGAGTGGTCCAGTCGTCGAGCTGCCTGTGCAGGGCATCACCGCGCAGCCGCTCGCCGTGCATCGGGAGGCTGAGCTCGGTCGCGCGCTCGCCGGTGCCCCGCACCGTCGCCGTGCCGAGGGCCGCATCCCGTCCCGTCGCGAAGGCCTGATCGAGGGGCACCTCCCCGTTGGGCGTCGTGGCCCGCATGCGCGAGTGGAGGGAGTCCAGCCCGGCGCGCGCGACGTCGACCGCCGCCTCGCCGTCGCGCAGCAGGCCGGCCTCGACCAAGCGCTTGAAGTGGGTCAGGTAGCCCTGGCGCCAGTTGGTCTCTCGCTCCGCGGCCTGTGCCCCGACCGGGTCCACCCCTCGCAAGGCGTCCGCGACGACGGCCCGCCCGAGCGCTGACGTGCTTCGCTTGCCGTCCACCTCGGGAAAGACGACCCCGTGCGG
Source organism: Pedococcus sp. P3_C7 (assembly GCF_056402615.1). Taxonomy (NCBI): domain Bacteria; kingdom Bacillati; phylum Actinomycetota; class Actinomycetes; order Micrococcales; family Intrasporangiaceae; genus Pedococcus; species Pedococcus sp. P3_C7. The sequence continues at coordinate 96,858 of NZ_JBFUHC010000010.1, forward strand.
TTGGTGGGAGTCACTGCGTGGTGAACCACTCTGCGCCATGCGGCGAGTATGCCGTGTTGCGGGCGACGGGCGGACGGCTCAGACCCACCCAGTCAGTCGTGGGCGGCGGCTGCCATCCGCTGGGCGAGCTGCTGCGCGGCAGCGCGCAGCTCGGGGCCGCCCACGATGCGAAAGGGGACGGGCAGGACGGCCAGCTGCTCGGCATACCAGGTGGGGTTGCTCGTGCTCCCCACCAGCCGCGTGCCGCCCTCGGGGACCTCCTCGAGCCGGCCGAGCCCGCGGGGGAGGATGCCGCTCACGGTCTCGAGTGGGGCATCCACGAGGACGTCGGTGGCGTACTCCCACCCGGCCGCCATGTGGGCCTCGAGCTCAGCGACCGGGTCGAGGTCCGCGGGCGGCACGAACGCCTCGACCAGCGTGGCGACTGCGGTGACCCGGTCGATCCGGAACGCGCGCACGGCCGTCGCCGCGTGGCTCCAGCACAGGAGGTACCAGCGCCCGTGGCGGACCACGACGGCCCACGGGTCGACCTCCTGCGACCACTCGCGTCCCGCTTCGGTCCGGTAGCCGATCCGTACCCGGACCCGGTCGATGCTGGCCTGCACGAGGGCGGTCGTCGTCTGGGGGTTCGGCCTCGCGGCGGACCGGTCCGGCGCGGGCGCGGTGGCCCGGCGGACCGCCTCCGCCTGGGCGGCGACGGGCTCAGGGAGGGCCCGGACGATCTTGCCGAGCGCACTTCCTGCGGGGTCGGAGGGGTCCGCCGCCTGGTGGTGTCCGTCCAGCACCGCCATGACCAGTGCCAGGGCCTCGCTGGCCTCGAACATCAGCGGGGGCAGCCGCAGGCCGCGGCCGACGCGGTAGCCCCCATAGGGGCCACGTTCGGACTCCAGGGGTATGCCGGCCTCCCGCAGGATCGCGACATAGCGGCGGGCCGCGCGTTCGGTCACTCCCAGACGGTCGGCGAGGCGCCCGGCGGTGATGCCTGGGTTGCCCTGGACCAGCTCGAGGGCGAGCAGGGCCCGCGCGGTCGGGCTGGTGTCGGAGGACGACATGACAACAGGGTAGGGGTTGATGCGGTAGCCGAACGTCCGGAACCGGTTCTACCGTGCAGTCATGGCTACGACAGACACCGTGACCGAGACCCCGTGGGAGCCACCGCTGGCCGGCACCGAGGAGGGGGCCCTGCTGGGCGCCCTCGAGCGGCTGCGGGCCACCTTCCGCTACAAGGCCGACGGGCTCGACTCCGCCGGGCTGAACGCCCGCGTCGGCGCCTCCAGCCTCACCCTCGGCGGGCTGCTCAAACACCTCGCCTCCAACGAGGACTACAAGTTCACGGTGCAGCTGACCGGTGCGCCGATGGACCCGGCCTGGGACGACAACGGCTGGGACGGCAACGACGACTGGGAGTTCGAGTCGGCGGCCACCGACCCACCCGAGGTCCTCTACGCGCTCTACGACGGTGCGGTGTCGCGGGCAAGGGCGAGGGTGGGCGAGGCGCTGGCCGACGGCGGGCTGGACCGGGCGGTCGAGGCACACGACGACGAGGGGAACCACGCCAACCTGCGTCGCCTGCTGCTCGACCTGGTCGAGGAGTACGGCCGCCACACCGGTCACGCCGACCTGCTGCGCGAAGCCGTCGACGGCCGCGTCGGCGAGGACCCCCCGCCCGGCTGGCAGCCGGTGTCGGGCGAGTGGACCTGGGAGACGCGATGACCGACCACGACGAGCACCCAGGTTTCGACAGTGCCCACCGCGGGACGACGTTCCGGCGGTTCGACTTCACCGACGCGGTCTTCGACGACACCTACCTGGTCAACGCGCGGTTCAGGAACGTCGCCCTCAAGGGGGCGAAGATCAGCGGGTCACAACTGGTCGACGTCGAGATCTCCGGTGAGGTGGAGCGGCTCACGGTCAACGGTGTCGACGTGACCGAGTTCGTCGAGGCCGAGCTGGACCGCCGTGAGCCCGACCGCGCGAAGATGCGGCCCCACACGCCGGCGGAGTTCCGCGAGGCGTGGGACATCCTCGAGCGCCGGTGGGCCGAGACGGTCGAGCGGGCCCAGCAGCTCGACCCCGAGCTGTTGCACGATCGGGTCGACGACGAATGGTCCTTCATCGAGACGCTGCGCCACCTCGTCTTCGCCACGGATGCCTGGATCCGTCGCGCGCTGCTGGGCGACCCGGCCCCCTGGAGTCCGCTCGACCTGCCGCACGACGACATGGGCGACATCCCCGAGGTGCCTCGCGACCGGTCGGCGCGACCCTCGCTCGACGAGGTGCTCGAGCTGCGGCGCGACCGGATGGCCAGCATGCGCGCCGTCGTGGACGGGCTGACGGAGGAGAAGCTCGTGGGGCGGACGACCCCGGTCACCGAGCCGGGCTACCCCGAGCCGTCGGACTTCCTGGTCGCCGACGTGGTGGGCTGCATCGTCAACGAGGAGTGGTACCACCACCAGTACGCGACCCGCGACCTCACCACCCTCGAGAGTGCACGACACGCTGACGCGGCCCCCTGACGCCCAGCGTGTCGTGCACGCTCGTCTGCGAGCCAGCGCGCGAAAGGCCCGGAACCACAGGGGTTCCGGGCCTTTCGTCGCTATGCCGCGTGGGCGGCATACCTGCTAGTGCGTGGTCACTCGACGCCGAGGCGGGCCTTGAGGCCGTCGAGCTCGACCTGGAGCGCGGTGGGGAGGGTGTCGCCGAACTTGGCGAACCACTCCTCGATCTGCGGGATCTCGGCCTTCCACTCCTCGGGGTCGACCTTGAGGGCGGCCGCGATGTCGGCGTCGCTCATGTCGAGGCCGGAGGTGTCGAGGGACTCCGGGGTCGGCACGTGGCCGATCGGGGTCTCGACGGCGGCAGCCTTGCCCTCGATGCGCTCGATGGCCCACTTCAGGACGCGGCTGTTCTCGCCGAAGCCCGGCCACAGGAAGCCACCGTCCTCGTCACGACGGAACCAGTTGACGTAGAAGATCTTCGGCAGCTTGGAGGCGTCGGCGTCCTTGCCGAGGTTGACCCAGTGCTGGAAGTAGTCGCCGGCGTTGTAGCCGATGAACGGCAGCATCGCCATCGGGTCGCGACGGACGACGCCCACGGCACCGGTCGCGGCGGCGGTCGTCTCCGAGGAGAGCGTGGCGCCCATGAAGGTGCCGTGGATCCAGTCGCGGGACTCGGTCACCAGCGGCACGGTCGTCTTGCGGCGGCCACCGAAGAAGATCGCCGAGATCGGCACACCCTTGGGGTCGTAGTACTCGTCCGCGAGGATGTCGCACTGCTCGATGGGGGTGCAGTAGCGGCTGTTGGCGTGGCTGGACAGCTCGCCTGCCTCCCCGATGTCGGGCGTCCAGTCCTGGCCCTTCCAGCTGGTGGCGTGGGCGGGGGTGTTCTCCAGCCCCTCCCACCAGATGTCGTTGTCGTCGGTGAGCGCCACGTTCGTGAAGACCGAGTTGCCCTTGTTGATGGTCTTCATCGCGTTGGGGTTGGTGTGCTCGTTGGTGCCGGGCGCGACGCCGAAGAACCCGAACTCGGGGTTCACGGCATACAGGCGACCGTCCTCACCGAACCGCATCCAGGCGATGTCGTCGCCGAGGGTCTCGACCTTCCAGCCGGGGATGGTCGGGGCCAGCATGGCGAGGTTGGTCTTGCCACAGGCACTCGGGAACGCGGCGGCGATGTAGTAGACCTGCTGCTCGGGGGAGATGAGCTTGAGGATGAGCATGTGCTCGGCCAGCCAGCCCTCGTCGCGGGCCATCGCCGAGGCGATGCGCAGCGAGTAGCACTTCTTGCCCAGGAGCGCGTTGCCGCCGTAGCCGGAGCCGAACGACCAGATCGTCCGCTCCTCGGGGAACTGGACGATGTACTTCTCGGGGTTGCAGGGCCACTTCACGTCCTGCTGGCCCGGCTCGAGCGGGGCGCCGACCGAGTGCAGGGCGGGGACGTACTTGGCGTGCTCGCCGAGCTCCTCGATGCGCCGCAGCACGTTGACGCCGGTGCGGGCCATCACCCGCATGGAGACCACGACGTACTCGGAGTCGGTGATCTCGACGCCGAACATCGGGTTCTCGGCCTCGACGTGACCCATCACGAACGGGATGACGTACATGGTGCGGCCCTTCATGCAGCCGGCATAGAGCCCGCGCATCAGGTCCTTCATCTCGTTCGGGTCCATCCAGTTGTTGGTGGGCCCGGAGTCCTTCTCGTCCACGGAGCAGATGTAGGTGCGGTCCTCGACCCGGGCGACGTCGGTCGGGTCGGAGGCTGCATAGAAGCTGTTGGGCTTCTTCTCCTCGTTGAGGCGCACGAAGGTGCCGGCCTCGACGAGCTTGTCGGTCAGTCGGGTCCACTCGGCGGCGGAGCCGGTGACCCACTCGATGTGGTCGGGGGTGGTCATCGCTGCCACCTCGTCGACCCATGCCTGCAGGCCGGCGTGCGTGGTGCCGCCTGCGCGCTGGTCAGTCTGCGTCGCCTCGGTCGTCATGTGATCGGCCGTCCCTTTCGCCCGGGTGTGTGCCGCCCGGATCATGAGGTGATGCGTCCACGCCGACACGGGTCATCCGACCGCGTGTCCACATGGTGAACGCTCCTGATCTGGCCAAGGTACGCCCCCCTACGCGCCAGTAGATACCGCGAGGGTCGTAGATCGCTCGTGAAAAGCCTCACAACCGGCGAGTACGTCGGGTGAGTTTGCAGCCTTCTTGCAACCGCTGCAAGAAGGCGGCGAAAACCGTTGCGTTTCTTGCCTTTCGGGACGCGGCCGCCCCTGGCCGCCCGTGGCCGCCGGGCCGCGTTCAGGGCGACCGAGCGCCGTCGCGGCCCACCGGTCCGGCCACCGACGCGAGGTATGCCGCGTGCTCGCCCCAGGCGGGCGGCATACCGATTTCGTCGGCGCGGGGTCGAGCCGGTAGTCTTTCCCGTCGTTGCTCTGGGCGGTCCCACAAGGAATCTCAGGGCGACATTCGCGCCCGTAGCTCAACGGATAGAGCATCTGACTACGGATCAGAAGGTTAGGGGTTCGAATCCCTTCGGGCGCACGCGGTTGCCATGGCGACCGACTGTTCTGAGTTGAGACAGACGATGGGGCCCCCGCTCGCGGAAACGCTGGCGGGGGCCTTACTCGTCGCCGCGGATGTTTCGCAGCGCTGAGTGAGCGCCAACTCACTCTTCGCACGCCTTCGAGAGTGAGTTGGCGCTCACTCGCGCGACGTCAGGCGCCGGCCCGCGCGCGGAGGCCCCGGTCGGGCTTGAACAGGAGCTGGACCAGGGTGGTCTGCCACCACCGTTCGACCTGGTCGCCGGTCCACCCGCGTTCCTCCGTCGCGATGACGAAGCTCTCGACCGACACCACCAAGGCGTAGATGTCGAGGGCGACGCTGAGGCTGATCCCCTTGTGCCACAAGGACTTGGGCCATGAGCCGAACAGCTTGGCGCGCTCGGTTTCGCCCCGGCGCCTGCCCTCTTCGTAGGCCGCACCGAGCTCGGGGTGCTGGCGTCGGGCTTCGGCCAGGAGCCGCAGCACGTCGCCACCCAGCTCGAAGAGCCGTCGGTCGAAGGCCACGAACGCCCGCAGCTGCTCGACCGGGTTGCCCTCGTGCTGCTCCAGCTCGGCGACGACTCGGCGGACGTCCGCGCTCTGCTCGGCGGCGTCGATCAGCGAGCTCGCCAGCCCGGCCTTGCTCCCGTAGGCGTTGTAGACCGTCGCCTCCGACACTCCTGCCAGCTGCGCCACCGAGCGGACGCTCGTCCCGGCCCAGCCACCCTCGAGGAACCGCGTGCGGGCCGCCGCGGCGATGAGCTCGCGGGTGCGCTCTGCCTGCTGCTCCCGGAGCTCGGATCGGTAGGTGCGAGAAGTCGTCACGACAACCACTGTACAGGTTCGCTGAGTTGCTCTATATTCACTGAGTGCATCACTAATGAATGAATACCAACTCAGCGAAAGGAAGCACGACCATGAACGCATCCACCCTGACCACCGAGGCTCAGACCGTGGCGACCGAGGCGCTCGCCCGCCTCGAGTCCGCCTGGAACGCCGCGGACGGAGCGGCCTTCGGCGCCGTCTACACCGCTGACGCCTCGTTCGTCACGATCCGCGGCGACCGCCTCCTCGGGGCTGAGGCCATCGGTGCCGGCCACGCCGGGATCTTCGCGACCATCTATGCCGGCAGCGTCAACCGGATGGAGCTGGTCCGGGCAGAGGCCCTCGCTGCCGACGTCGTCCTCGCCCTCTCGGCCAACACGCTCGACAGCCCCGCTGGCCCGCTCGCAGGCGTCCACCAGGCCATGTCGACCAGCGTCATCGTCCGGCAGGCCGACGGGGCGTGGCGCATCGTCTCCACCCACAACACCCTCGTGGTGGCCTGAGATGGCAACCCCGGTCGAGGCCCCGTCCGCGAACGAAGCACGGTTGAGCCACTCGGCAGCGACCGGCGCCGCCCCCCAGGCCCCGCGCGCCAGTCGTCGCCTCGTCGCAATCCTGTTCGCCACGGGCGGTCTGGGGATCGCGCTGGGCGGTCAGCTCCACCCGCATGGCCACGGCGACACCGTCGACGCACACCTGCTGTCGATGTTCGAGAGCCCCGCGTGGGCGCCGGCGCACTGGGTTCTCCTGGTCGGAAGCGTCCTCGCCGCAGCAGGCCTCGTCGTGGCCTGGCGACGCCACACCTTCGGTCCCTCGGTCCAACGGTGGCTTCCTGCGGCGTCGGTCGCCTGGGTCTTCGGAGCGCTCGAGGTCCTCCCACACCTCCTGGCCGCAGGCGAAGCGCACGCGCTGGAGCACCACGAGGCCACACCCGTGCTCGAACTCCACGTCCTGCTGCAGGTCGCCTCGGCACCGTTGGTCGGGATCTCGGGCGCCGTGGTCGCCGTGCTCGTGGCTCGTGCCGCGCACACGCGGCCGGCCTGGGTCCTCGCCGTCGTCGGCGTCATCGGCGGCCTCGGGTATGCCGCGTCCGCGCCCCTTCTCGTCACGACGGGCAACGTGGCCTACACGGTGCTCTTCCCATTCCAGGCCGGACTGGCGCTCTGGTTGCTCGGGACCGGGATACGTCTCCTGCGCCGTTGAGGCGACCGCTCAGGGCAGGCCCGCCGAACCCCGGCGGGCCTGCGCTGCATGCCCGGGCACCATGCTGACGGGGGGACCGGCTGCTGAACCGGCGCGAGGTCGGTGCCGGGCCGGCATACCGGATGCGTCAGTCTTGGCGGCGGGCGCCGAGGGCGACGACGACCCCGATCAGGGCGACGAAGGGCCCGATGACCGCCCAGATGCCCACCCCGCTCATGCCGCTCCCGCCGAGGATGTCGAGGCCCTGCAGGGTCCAGACGATTCCGATGAGGACGAGCACGACACCGATGACGAGCGAGACGCGACGGTTCACAGCCTGGAGCCTACGTCGTGGCGTGCGCCCGGTCAGTCGGTCCGCGGTGTGGTGAGGTGTGCACGCAAGGCCACGTAGACCTTGCGGACGCCGATTGCGCGTTGCAGGTCGTCCTGGATCCGGGTGAAGAACTCGCGACGGTAGTTCTGGTCGATGACGGCCTGGACCGTGAAGTAGAGACCCGCGAACGCCGACAGGAACACCGCCACCGAGAACAGCTCGTCACTGATGAGGTGGAACGGGCCCGTGTAGTGCGGCTTCTCGCCCACCCAGGCCTGGATGACGCTCGGTCGGATCGCGATCGAGCCGAAGACCACGAAGAACCCGAACACGATCACGACGAGCGACAGCATCTGGATCGCCTGGGCGATGAAGAGCATCAGCATCAGGTTGCGACGCTGGAGCTTCGGCAGCCGGATGCCGGCGACCTCGGTGGCGAGGTGCGGCTCGGACAAGATCTCCCGCGCAGCCGAGGCCACCGGTGTCCCCTGGCAGGTCGACGCCAGCCGCTCACCCTCGACCTCGACGCCGACCCGCTCGATCTCACTCGCGAACGACGGTGCGAGGAACGCCACGGCGAGCAGCGCGAAGATGCCGACGCAGACCCACAGCAGCGGTCGCGGCAGAGCCGAGGAGACCTGCCACACCTCCGTGTTGATGAACAGAAAGGTGATGAACAGCAACAGGAACGGCAGCGCCCGCGTCGCGAGGGGTCCGATGAGCGAACGGTTCTCCCAGGCGTGGGCCAGCGCCCACCGGCCGATCCGCCCGACGCGGAAGACGCGGATGGCCCGACCCAGCGCGACAGCCGCCGCGACGAGCAGGCCCGCAGCCACAGCCGCGCCGCCCGAGAGGTCGAGGTTGAGCGCGACGACGGTGACGACCACGGCCGGGACGACGGCGGCCAGGGCCCAGAGGCCCACGATGCGGGGGGCCAGCGCCCTCTGGATCGCCTCGTGGCCGGACTCTACGAAGTAGGGCAGGCCGTGGTCCTCGAACCAGTTCTCGCACTTGGCGATGTCGTTGGTCGTCAGCACCGGGCCAGCCTCTCAGGTGGCCGGACCGGTTCGGTCGCACCACGCTGCCGTCAAACCACGCAGCCGTCACGCCACACAGTTGTCACACCACGCAGAACTCGTTGCCCTCGGGGTCGCGCAGCGTCACGGCGTAGTAGTCGGCGCCGTCGGGGGCATTGACGTAGGCGATGCTCCCGCCCAGGGCGACCAGCCGCTCGACTTCGGCGTCCACGCTCGCCCGCCGCGCGGCGTACGGCATCGCCTCGCGTCCCGGGGTGTGCCGGACGTCGATGTGCAGCCGGTTCTTGACCGACTTGGGCTCGGGCACCTCCTGGAACCAGATGCGCGGTCGCACCCCCTCGGGGTCGACGATCGCCCCGCTGCCGTTCTCGGCACCGACGAGCTCCTCCTCGGGTATGCCGCCCGCTCGCCAGTAGTCGAGCCACGAGTCCCAGCCGGCAGGGGCCGGCTCGGGGACGTAGCCGAGCGCCGCGCACCAGAAGGTCACGAGTCGGGAGGTGTCGGCGCAGTCGACGGTGAGGTGCCAGTTCGCGGTCATGTCGGCAGTTTCGCACCGAGGTCCGTCAGCCGCTCTGGACTGTGCCGGCTGCCTCGGTGAAGCGCGACGACCACAGGCGCAGCAGCTCGAGCACCTCCGGAGTGGCTTCCTCGAGGGTGAACGGTGCGTCGACCACACCCAGCCCGAACGCCGCCCACCCCGGGTGCACGGCGTCCATCTCCAGTCGGCAGGAGGTGTCGTCGATGGGGGTGACGCGCGCCCAGCGCCCGGTGCGCCTCTCCACCTGCTCTGCCGATGCCCTCACCGTGGCGCGCACGACAACACGGGTTTCGTTGCGGGACAGTCCCTTTCGCACGTAGGCCGCGGCGTCGCCTCCCGGGATCTCGCGGGCCCGGAATCGTGAGCGGGTCCCGAATGGTTCGGTCAGGCGATCGAGCCGGAACGAACGCCAGTCCTGCCGGTCGAGGTCGTAGCCGAGCAGGTACCAGCGCCGACCCACCGTGACCAGGCGGTGCGGCTCGACGTGGCGCCGGACGTCCTCACCCGCCACCTGGCCGCCCCGCGCGCGGTAGGTGAACCGGATGCGCTCGGTGTCACGCGTGGCCTGGGCGACGGCTGCGAGGACCTCGGCCTGCACTGCCGGTGCCTCGGAGAAGGGCGCGTCGTCGGTCACCGCCCGCAGCGCCTCTGCTCGCCGACGAAGCTTGGGCGGCAGCACCTGCACGACCTTGGACAGGGCGCTGACCGACGCCTCCGACAGCGCACCCGACGTCAGCTGCGCTGCTCCGTTGAGCGCCACCACCATGGCGATCGCCTCGTCCTCGTCGACGGTCAGGGGCGGCATCGTGGCGCCGGCTCCGAGCTGGTAGCCGCCCTCGACGCCGCGCACCGAGTCGACGGGATAGCCGAGCTCGCGCAGCCGCTCGACGTCGCGACGCAGGGTGCGCTCGGACACCTCCAGCCGTTCGGCCAGCTCGGGCCCGGCCCAGAACCGGTGGGTCTGGAGCAGGGAGAGCAGTCGCAGGGTGCGGGAGCTGGTGTTGGCCATGACTTCAGGATGCCTGAGATAGCGGTCAGAAAGTGGCCGGATCTCTCCCTAGCGTCGGTGATGACAGGAATCCGCAGACCACCAGTCAGGAGAAGGACATGACCACCACGCTGGAGATGCCTCGCGAGGGTGAGCACACGGCATACCCGCCGGTCGACAGCCACGAGGCCACGAGTGGCGACGCCACGCAGCCCGGGACCCCGGTGGTGGCGCGGGGCGCGCTGCCGTTGGGACGGGCACGGACCATCGCGCTGCTCAGCCTGTTCCTCGCCTCGACGATGGAGCTCCTCGACACCACGATCGTCAACGTCGCCCTGCCGACCATCGAGGCGGGGCTCCAGGCCAGCGCCGCCCAGCTGCAGTGGATGGTGGCGGCGTACCCGCTGGCGTTCGCCGTCGGCCTGATCACCGGATCGCGCCTGGGTGACCTCTGGGGGCGCAAGCGGGTCTTCCTCGGCGGGCTCGTCGGCTTCACCCTCATGTCGGCGGCGTGCGGCTTCGCCCCGAACGCCGAGGCGCTGGTCGGCTTCCGCGCGCTGCAGGGACTCGCGGCCGCGGCGATGATCCCGCAGGTCCTGTCGAGCCTCCAGGTGATGTACGCGCCGCACGAGCGGGCCAAGGCGATGGGGCTCTTCACCGGGCTGGCCGGACTGTCGGCAGTGCTCGGGCCGGTCATCGGTGCCGTTCTTACGGAGGCCGACCTCGGCGGTCTCGGATGGCGCTCGATCTTCCTCGTCAACGTCCCGTTCGGGGCGCTGGCGATGGTGGCCGCGCTGCGCTGGGTGCCGGAATCCGTTGCCACGCAACGCCCGCGCATCGACGTGCGTGGTGTCAGTGTTCTCGCCGTCGGTCTGCTCGCCGTGCTCTACCCCCTCACCATGGGTCGCGAGCTGGGCTGGCCCGCCTGGGTGTATGCCGCGATGGCCGCCGGTGCGGTCGTGCTCGGGTTCTTCGCGAGGTCACAGGTCCGGGCCGAGCGCGCCGCTCGCGAGCCGCTGGTGGCGCTCAGCCTCTACCGGGGCCGGGGCTTCGCCGCCGGTTCGGCGATGAACTCGTTGCTGTTCATGGCGATGGCCTCCTACTTCCTGTGCCAGACGATCTACCTCCAGGCGGGTCTCGGCTGGTCGGTGCTCAAGGCAGGGCTCGCGGGGGTGCCGTTCGCGCTGACGACGACCGTGTTCGCCGGCGTCGGGGTGGCCGTGCTCGCACCCAAGATCGGTCGACGGGTGCTGCAGATCGGTGCACTGACCTGGGCGGCCGGTGCCGTGGTCCTCGCCGCCACGGTCCACGGCGCCGACGCCTCGACCTCGGTCTGGACGTTCCTCCCGGGGTTCGTGGTGGCCGGTGCCGGGTTCGGGTTGATGGTCTCGCCGATCGGCGTCTTCACGCTCGCGGACGTGCCGGTCGACAAGGCCGGGTCGGCATCGGGGCTGTTCAGCACGACGGGTCAGCTCTCGGGCGCGGCCGGGGTGGCAGTGCTGGGCTCGCTCTTCTTCTCCGTCGTCGACGCCCACGGGTCTGCGTCTCCGGTGGAGACGTTCCGACCCGCGATGGAGGTGGCGCTCGCGGTGCTCGTCGGGCTCATGCTCGTGGCGGCAGTGGTCGCGCGGCAGCTGCCCGCGATGCCGAGCCTGCCCGCGCAGGACTGAACGCCCGGCGGCGACCTCTCAGTGAGCGCCAACCCACTCATCGACCAGGTTCGAGAGTGGGTTGGCGAGGGCGAGGTTGGCGACGAACGGCCGCCAAGCGCGCTCCTCGAAGAACACCCACGTCTCGAACGCCAACGTGGAGAACGTCGTCAGCGCCCCGCAGAAACCAATGCCCACCAACGGCATCAGCCACTCGGCTGGATGCGGCACCCCTGCCACGAGCCCGAGGACGAAAGACCCCACCACGTTCACGACGAGCGTCCCGAGGATGGTCCCGGCCCTGGTGTGCTCCCGCGCCCACCGGTCCACGACGAACCGCAGCGGTGCCCCGATGGCGGCGCCCGCCAGCACCAGCAGCGCGCCCCACCCGGTCACGGTCGCCGCCCGAAAACCCGCTCGCCGAGCGTGACCCCGAAGCCCACCGCCACCAGGCCCGCGACCAACGACCCCACGAGGTATGCCGCGGCGACCAGTCCGTGCCCCGCCTGCACCATCGCGTGGATGTCCAGGGCGTAGGACGAGAAGGTGGTCCAGCCCCCGAGCACGCCCACCCCGAGGAAGGGCCGCAGCCACGGGTGCGGCTGGGTCATCGAGAGCACCCAGACGACCAGCACACCCATCGCGAGCGACCCCGTGACGTTGACCAGGAACGTCGACCACGCGAAGGCGCCGGACACGTGCGGCAGCGCCAGCCCGACGGCATACCGGCTGAGGGAACCCAACACACCGCCCGCGGCGACAGCCCCGAGCAGCCCAGCGTCACCCGCCCGGACCATGCGCATCAGGCGCGCTGGGTCTCCAGGAAGTCCGCGATCCGCCCGATCGCCTCGGTCAGGACCTCGACGTCGGGCAGCGTCACCAGGCGGAAGTGGTCGGGCTCGAACCAGTTGAAGCCGGTGCCGTGCGTGACCAGGATCTTCTTGCTGCGCAACAGGTCGATGACGAACGCCTGGTCGTCCTCGATGGGGTAGACGTCGGGATCCAGCCGCGGGAAGCAGTAGAGCGCTCCGTGCGGTTCGACACAGCTGACGCCCGGGATCTCGTTGAGCAGCCGCCAGGCCGTCTTGCTCTGCTCGTAGAACCGGCCGCCGGGGTGGATGTACTCCTCGATCGACTGGTAGCCGCCGAGTGCCGTCTGGATCGCGTGCTGGCCAGGGACGTTGGCGCACATGCGCATGTTGGCCAACAGGGTCAGGCCCTCGAGGAAGTCGGCCGCGAGCTCCTTGGGCCCCGACACCATCACCCAGCCCGCGCGGTAGCCGCAGACGCGGTAGGCCTTGGACAGCCCGCTGAACGTCAGGCACAGCACGTCGTCGCCGGCGAAGGTCGCCGTGTGGTGGTGGACCGGCTGGTTGACCTCGTCGGCGAAGAGGATCTTCTCGTAGATCTCGTCGGACATCAGGACCAGGTTGTGGCGGCGGGCGATGTCGGCCATGCCGCGCACGATCTCGTCGCTGTAGACGGCGCCGGTCGGGTTGTTGGGGTTGATGACGACCAGGGCGTGGGTGTTCTCGGTGATCTTGGACTCGATGTCGGCAAGGTCGGGGTTCCAGCCGTTGGACTCGTCGCACCGGTAGTGGACCGGGGTGCCGCCGGCCAGCGTCACGGCGCCGGTCCAGAGCGGGTAGTCCGGCGCCGGCACGAGGATCTCGTTGCCCTCGTCGACGAAGGCCGTGAGCACCATCGAGATGAGCTCCGAGACGCCGTTGCCGATGTAGACGTCGTCGACGTGCGTGTCCGTCAGGCCACGGGACTGGTAGTAGTGCGCGACGGCCGTGCGGGCGGAGTAGATGCCGCGCGAGTCGCTGTAGCCCTGGGAGTTCGGCAGGTGGTGGACCATGTCCTGCAGGATCGCCTCGGGCGCCTCGAAGCCGAACGGCGCGGGGTTGCCGATGTTGAGCTTGAGGATCTTGTGCCCCTCGGCCTCGAGCTTCTGGGCCTCCTCGAGGATCGGCCCACGCACGTCGTAGCGGACCTGGTGGAGCTTGCGGGACTGCGTGATTCGGCGCACGCGCTCAGTGTCCCAGCACTTCGACCGTGGACACGACGGTGGTCACCCCCGGGCGCGTCGGCGTGGAGCTGAACCCGAACCGGCAGGGCGGGTCGACGTCGGCCAGGTCGCCCAGGGCCGTGCCGCGCCAGGAGCCGTCGAGACGGGTCACCGCGTGCAGGTCGGTGGCGCCGTACCACTCACGTCGACCCTCCATCGCGACTCCCCGGGTCCGTACCCCATGCAGCGCGACCCGGGCCACGGGGTCGACGACGGTGGCCCACGCGGGACTGGTCCCGATCCGCGGCGGCACCGCGCGCAGCAGCCAGCCCAGCGGCATACGCCTCCCCACGGACAGGTATGCCGTGAGGTGGTCGCCCGCGCGAACGTCCCAGCCGGTGGTGGTCACGGCCACGGACACCGGCGCCAGGCAGACCTCGTCGAACTCGTAGGTCTGCTGGACGAACTCGGCCACCCCCTCGCTGGGGGCCAGAAGGGTCCGGTGGCCCGCGGCGTCCTCGACCATCACGTCGGCGAACGGCCCGAGGGGAGACTCGACCCACCGTCCCACGACGAACCGCACGCCGGTCGTGGAGCCGACCCCGGCGATGGCGCCCGTGAAGCGCAGCCGCTGGACGGACGCCACCACGGTCAGGAGTGGGTCGGCTTGGTGAAGGCGAGGGCGGCAACCACCCCGAGGAGCAGCACAGCTGCCGGCAGCAGCAGCGCCTGCGACATCGCGCTGGCGAAGCCGTCGGCGATCTGCGGAGGCAGCTTCACGCCTGAGGTGCGCTGCGACATGTCCTGGGGCACCCCGGGCAGGTTGGCCGTCAGCCGCGCCTCGATGAGGGCCGCGATGGCCGCGCTGCCGAGGACTGCGCCGATCTGCCGGGTCGTGTTGTAGATGCCGGATCCGGCGCCTGCCGAGGACATCGGCAGGTTGCGCGTGGCGGTGGCGGCTAGCGGGGCCCACATGAAGGCGTTCGCGACACCCATCAGCGCCATGGGCACGAGCAGCAGCCACGTCGGGCTGTCCGTGGTCGTCACCAGACTGAGCAAGAACAGCGCGACCGAGCACAGGGCCAACCCGAACGCCGTGATGGCCCGCGGGTGCATGCGGTCGATGAGCCGGCCCGCGACCGGGGACAGCGCGCCGGCCAGCACCGCCATGGGCACGAGCAGCAGGGCCGACTGGGTCGGCGTCAGGCCGCGGACGACCTGGGCATAGAGCATGAACGGGAAGGCCATCGCCGTGATGGCGAACCCGACTGCGGCGATGGCGATGTTGGACAGCGAGAAGTTGCGGTCGCGGAACAGCCCGAGCGGCACGAGGGGTTCGGTCCGGATCCGGCTCTGCCAGTAGACGAACAGGCCGAAAACCACGATGCCCGCGGCGATGAGCAGCGGCACGGAGATGATCCCGGTGATGGTGCCCCAGTTGTAGGTCTCGCCCTCCTGGATGCCGAAGACGATGAGGAACATGCCGACCGCGGAGAGCGCCACACCGATCCAGTCGAACGAGTGGCTGTGCGTCTGCAGCGTGGGCACCAGGCGGGCCGCGAGCACGAAGGCGGCGACGCCGACGGGGACGTTGATGAAGAAGATCCACTCCCAGCCGGGGCCGTCGACGAGCAGGCCGCCGACCAGCGGTCCGACGAGAATGGCGACTCCCGCGGTGGCGCCCCACAGGGACATCGCCTGGCCACGGGAGGCGGCGGGGAAGGTGCGCGTGATGACCGCCATCGTCTGGGGTGTCATGAGCGATGCCCCGACGCCCTGGACGATGCGCGCGATGATCAGCATCTCGATGGAACCGGTGAGCCCGCACCAGAGAGAGGCGAGGGTGAATAGCGCCAGCCCGATCAGGTAGACGTACTTCGGCCCGATGCGGTCGCCGAGGCGGCCGGTGATGAGCAGCGGCACGGCATACGCGAGCAGGTAGGCGGAGGTGACCCAGATGACCGAGTTCACGTCGGCGCCCAGGCCCTTCATGATCGCCGGCGTCGCGACGGACACGATGGTCGAGTCGACCAGGATCATGAAGAACCCGATCACCATGGCCCACAGGGCCGGCCACGGGCGGTAGTCGGCGGGCAGGTCGGTGCTCAGGGTTGCGGGTGCGGCCATGAGAGGTCGCCTTTCTCGAGTCGGGTGATGAAACCGTTGATCCAGTCCTGCTGGGCCACGGTCATGTGGCGGATGTAGTCGGCGGTGATCCAGTAGGCCTCGGCGATCTCACGCGCCCTGGCCTTGTCGACGAGGCAGTCGATGTCGGACAGCTCGCCCTCGATGACCTTGAGGTGGTCGCGCAGGTCGGCGCAGACGGCACTGGCCGGGGCGTGGTGTGCCTCGGCGAGGGCCAGGGCAAAGCTGGGGAACTCGTTGACGGGCTCGCGCAGGATCTGCCGGATCCGCTCCACCAGCGACGTGCGGCCGAGCTCGGTGATGGCATAGGTGGTGCGCTCCGGCCGGTTGCCCGCGCGGGCGGTGCCGGTCGCCTCGGCCAGGCCGTCGTGGGTGAGGCGTTCGACCGTGCGGTACAGCGAGCCCGGGGTGACGCGGACGATGCGGTCCTCGTGACGTTCGAGGAGCAACTGGTACATCTCGTAGGGGTGCATGGCGCGCTCGTTGAGCAGTGCCAGCGCCGAGATGGCCAGCGGGGAGAGGGGCATCGGTGTCCAGGCGTCCGATCGTTCCGTGCGAAATATTCCACGCGGAATATAGACGTGGCCTCGCGAGATGGTCAACTCCCCGTGCACTGCGCGCGCTGCCCTAGGCTCCCCTGCATGGCTCCCACGTCGGACCTCGGGGCACTCGAGATCGAGCTCAGCAGGCTGCTGCGCCGTGCCCGCAGTGCGCAGCAGCGCACCGCCCTGGACGTGCACCCCGACCTCGACTCCGCGGGGTATGCCGTGCTGGTCGCCATCCGTGACCTGGCCGCCACCGGCGGCGGCGCCCGGGGCGGCGACATCTCCGACCTGCTCGGGCTGCACAAGTCGACGACCAGCCGGAACCTCACCACGCTCGAGGACCTCGGCCTGATCGAGCGGATCCCCGACCCGGATGACGCCCGCGCCCGTCAGGTGCGGCTCACCTCGGCCGGTGCCGAGGCCCTGGAGCGCTCGGTGTCGGGTCGGCGCGAGCGGCTGCGTGCGCGCTTGGCGAGCTGGGAGGCGCAGGACGTCGCCGATCTCGCCCGCCTCCTGCGACTGCTCAACGACACCGCGCCCTAGGTCACACCTTTATCGGGTGTAGGGACAAAGGTGGCCTTCACCCCGAAACGGTTCCGGGGTGAAGCGCTCCCTTTCGGGGTTGAGCCACCGCTGCGGCCACTCGACTCCGGTCAGACGCTGATGCCTCCCCTCAACCGCGGGTGGAATCGCTCGGTTTGGCCCGATCGAACGCCACGACAG
Source organism: Pedococcus sp. P3_C7 (assembly GCF_056402615.1). NCBI lineage: Bacteria > Bacillati > Actinomycetota > Actinomycetes > Micrococcales > Intrasporangiaceae > Pedococcus > Pedococcus sp. P3_C7. Next base: position 113,864 of record NZ_JBFUHC010000010.1, read on the forward strand.
CCCGCACGCCGGGTGCGGCGTCCTCGAGCCACACCCGAGCGCCGTTGCGCCGCAACAGCTCTCGCGTGATGGGCAGGCCGAGGCCACTGCCGCCGCTGTCGCGGTCGCGAGCCTCGTCGAGCCGGGCGAACCGGTCGAAGACCCGCTCGCGGTCGGCTTCGGGTATGCCGTGCCCGTCATCGGCCACGACGAGCCACACGGCATTGCCGTGACGCTCCCAGGACAGGGTCACGCGGGTGGCCGCGTGGCGCACGGCGTTGTCGACCAGGTTGCCGACGGCCCGGGTCAGGTCGTCAGGTCGCGCCACGACGGTCGCCTCCCCGAGACCACCGGAGGTCTGGGCCCTCACCGGCACGCGAGCCGAGGTGTAGCGCCGCTCGGTGTCAGCCACCACCTGGGCGACCGACAACTCCGTCGCCTCGGAGAGCGAGCCCTCGGCGCCCGAGCGCGCCAGCACCAAGAGGTCTTCGACGAGGGCGGACAGGCGATCCACCTCCGGCAGCAGCTCGCCCGGCAGGGCGCCCCCCTCGCCGACGCGGGCGGCGACTTCCAGCTGGGTGCGCATGCTCGCCAGCGGACTTCGGAGCTCGTGCGCCGCGTCGGCGACGAAGCTGCGCTGCTGCGCACCAGCGGACGCGAGGCGGGCGAGCATGTCGTTGAGCGTGGTCGCCAGGGCGCTGACCTCGTCCCGGGTGTCGGGCACCGGGAGCCGTTCCGTCGGGTCGGCGGCCGCACCGATCCGCTGGGCACCTTGTCGCAGCGACTCCACCGGACGAAGGGCCGATCCGATGACGCGCCAGGCGACGACACCGAGCAGCGCGAGGAAGAGGGGGAGGAGCACCAGCATGAGCGTCCGCAGCACCCGACGGCTGTTGTCGAGGTCTGCCGTCGGCACCGCTGCGACGACGAGCACCCGGGCCGTGGCCGGGCCGGCCTCGAGTCCCGCCACCTGGAGCTCGCCCGACAGCCCGGCGCGMGCGCCGGGCACCCGGMGCCCGGAGCCGCGAGCGACGAGCCGACGCTCGGCCGGGTCGACGAGCGGGGTCAACCGGTCGGCAGTCACGGAGGCGCCGACGACCCGGTTCTGCGGGTCGAGCACCTGGACCAGCTGGGCACCGCTCGCTGGCACCGGCGCGGGCAGGCGCCCCTCGTCCACGAGGATCGCGACGTCGTGCGCACTGGCCCTGGCCTCCGCGGTGGTGGCCCGGTCCAGTGCCGCGCCCATCGCGGCATACAGGACGATGCCGCCCACGAGCAGCGCTCCCGCGACGCCAGCCAGTCCGACGACCATGAGCCGCGATCGGAGGCTGCGCCGACCGAACCACCCGGTCATGCCCGCAACCGGTATCCGACGCCACGCACCGTCTCGATGCGGTCGCGACCCAGCTTGCGCCGCAGGTAGCCGATGTAGACCTCGACCACGTTGGGGTCTACCGTCTCGGCGGAGCCCCACACGTTGTCCAGGAGCGACTCCTTGGTCGAGACGGCCGGGTGCGCGCGCAGCAGGTGCTCGAGGACGAGGTACTCGGTCCGGGACAGGGCCACCACCGCGCCCGCCACCTCGACCCGGCGCGAGGCGGGGTCGAGCCGGATGCCTCCGGCTGCCAGCGTCGTGGCGCGGGGCACCGGGTCGCGACGGACCAGGGCCCGCAGCCTGGCGAGCAGGACGACGAAGGAGAACGGCTTGGTGAGGTAGTCGTCGGCGCCGTAGTCAAGCCCGTCGGCCTGGTCGTACTCGCCGTCCTTGGCCGACAGGAGCATGACCGGCACCCAGTTCTCCTCTGCCCGGAGCGTCCGGACCACCGTGTAGCCGGACATCCTCGGCAGCATGACGTCGAGCAGGACCGCGTCGTACCCGCCGAACCGCGCAGCCTCCAGCCCACTCGGTCCGTCGACCGCCGTGTCGACCACGAACCCTTCTGCCACAAGGCCCTTCGCAAGGGCAGCGGCCATCCGGGGCTCGTCCTCGACCACCAGCACCCGCACCCCGCCACTGTGGCACGAGAGTCCCAGCCCTCAGCCCACATTCCCGGTCTGAAACCCTTAGAAAGTTCACAGGTCCCGCGCGGCAGGATGGACCCATGAGCCTGTTCACGGACCACCCTGCCGCCCGCTGGGCAGCACCCGCCGGCGCACTCGCCGTGATCGGTGCCGTCGCCCTCACGGCCAACCACGTCGCCAGCGCCGACCCGAGCCTGCCGCCGCGTTCCGCCGCGCAGCTGCTCGTCGACGTGCAGCAGGCCAACCTCAAGGGCCTGTCCGGCACCGTCGTGCAGACCTCGAACCTCGGGCTGCCGGACATCAATCTCGGCGGGTCGACCCAGGGCGGATCGTCGTCACTGACCTCGCTGGTCTCGGGCACCCACACCTGGCGCGTCTGGCTCGCGGGGCCGCAGCAGCAGCGGCTCGCCCTGGTCGGCAGCCTCGGCGAGTCCGACGTGATTCGCAACGGACGCGACCTGTGGGTGTGGTCCAGCAAGGACAAGACCGCGACCCACACGCTGCTGCCGGCCGAGGGCGCCAAGCCGGCCCCGACGCCCGACCAGCTGCCCAAGACACCGCAGGAGGCAGCTCAGCTCGCCTTGTCGGCGATCGAACCCACCACGAGCGTCGCCACCTCGGGTGCGTCCGTGGTCGCGGGGCAGCAGGCCTACGACCTGGTCCTCAAGCCCAAGGACACCGCCAGCCTGGTCGCGTCCGTGCGGATCTCGCTGGACGCCGTCCACCACGTGCCTCTGCGGGTGCAGGTGTTCTCCACCAAGACGGCCAACCCGGCGTTCGAGGTCGGGTTCACCCACGTCGACTTCGCCAAGCCGGCCGCTCGCCAGTTCGCCTTCAACCCTCCGCCCGGCACCAAGGTCACCCAGTCGACCCTGGGCAGCGATGCCGGCAAGGCGGCGGCGACCAAGCCCTCCGCGCCGGGCTCCGCTCCCGCAGGCGCCAAGCCCAAGATCGTGGGCATCGGCTGGACCACCGTCGTGGTCTCCCGGCTGCCCGACGCCTCGGCCGCCGGGTCCCGGGCGAGCCAGGGGGACCTCGCGGGCCAGCTGCAGCGCGTCCTCAGCCTGCTGCCCAAGGCGTCCGGCTCCTGGGGCACCGGTCACGTGCTCCAGGGCACCCTGTTCACCGTGGTCGTCACCGATGACGGCCGGGTCGCCGTGGGCGCCGTCGCCCCAGAGCGGGTGTATGCCGCGCTGGCGGCGAAATGACCCAGCTCACCACGGCGGGTGAGCAGGCTGCGCCGAGCGGGCGGGTGACCCCCGCGCGCCAGTTCGCGAGGTCCGACACAGGTCCGGGAGCATCACCCGAGACGGGCCTCGCGATCTCGACCAGGGGCCTGACCAAGCGGTTCGGCTCGCAGGTCGCCGTCGACGACGTGGACCTGCGCGTTCCCCACGGCGCGGTCTACGGCTTCCTCGGGCCGAACGGCTCCGGCAAGACCACCACCATCCGGATGCTGCTCGGACTGGTCGAACCCACATCGGGCAGCCGGAGCCTGCTCGGGATGGCCATCCCGCAGCAGGCCACGATCGCCCTGCACCGGGTCGGCTCGCTCGTCGAGGGTCCTGCGTTCCACCCGTACCTGTCGGGGTGGGCGAACCTCGTGCGGCTCGACTCCGCGGACGTCCTCGCCGATCCCGGGACCACCCGAGCCCGCATCGGCACCGCCCTCGACCGGGTCGGCCTGACCGCCGCAGCCGGCAAGCGCTACCGCGCCTACTCGCTCGGCATGCGCCAACGGCTGGCCATCGCCGCCGCCCTCCTCGCCCCCCGCGACCTCCTCGTGCTCGACGAACCCACCAACGGGCTCGACCCGCAGGGCACGCGCGAGGTGCGCTCCCTCATCGGGTCGCTCGCCTCCGACGGCACGACGGTCTTCGTCTCCAGCCACCTGCTCGCCGAGGTGGAGCAGATCTGCAGCCACCTGGGCGTCATGCGGGATGGGCGCCTAGTGGCACAAGGCACCACGTCGGAGGTGCGCGGCGGCGGCATCGTGACGCTGCACCTCGTGACCGCCCAGCCGGCGGAGGCTGCTGCGGTGCTGACTGGGCTCGGCGTGCAGTCGGTCACCGCGCACGCAGGTGAGGTGCGCGGCATACCCGGCGAGCTCGAGCCGGAGGCCATCGTCGCGGCGCTGGTCCGCGCGGGGGTCGGGGTGCGGTCGTTCACCGCGAGCTCGCCGAGCCTCGAGGATCTGTTCGTCTCGCTCACGGGGGAGGGTTTCGATGTCAGCGGCTGAGGTGCACGTAACGGGCTCCGGGGGCTCCCCAGGCGTGGTGACCCGTCCGAGGGGCCGCCCACTCTCGACGCGGCTGCTGCGCTCCGAGCTGCGCATCATCGCCGGGCGTCGACGCAACCAGGCGGGCCTGCTCGTCCTCGCCGCGGTGCCGATCATCATGGCGATCGCCGTCAAGGTGTCGGCGCCGCAGACAGGAGAAGGACCTGACTTCCTCTCGTCGATCACCTCCAACGGCCTGTTCGTCCCGCTGGCCGCCCTCGGTGTCGAGATGGGGATGTTCCTGCCCCTGGCGATGTCGATGCTGTCGGGCGACGCCATCGCCGGTGAGGCCAACCTCGGCACCCTGCGCTACCTCCTCACCGTCCCCGTGAACCGCACGCGCCTGCTCCTGGTGAAGTACGCGTCGCTGTGCATCGGGGCGGTGTGGGGCATTGCAGCGGTGGCCATCCCGGGTGCCGTGATCGGCATTGCGCTGTTCGGCACGGGTCCGCTGACCACGCTGTCGGGCACCCAGCTCGGTTTCGGCGCAGCGGTGTGGCGCGTGGTGCTGGTCATGCTCTACCTCGCGGCCGGGCTCGCCGGCCTCGCCGCCGTGGGCCTGTTCATCTCGACCCTCACCGAGGTGCCGATCGCCGCCGCGATCGCCCTGATGGTGTTCACCATCGTGTCGTGGATCCTCGACGCGGTGCCCCAGCTGGGCTGGCTGCACCCGTGGCTGCTCGTCGACCACTGGCTGGCGTTCGGCGACCTGCTCCGCGACCCGATGGCCGGTGGCGAGATCGGACGTGGCCTGTTCACTGCCGCCGGGTATGCCGTGGTGTTCTGGCTGGCCGCGTGGGCGCGGTTCGCGGGCAAGGACATCACCAGCTGACGCAGCCGAGTCGGGTTGGCGTGACGAGGGCCACGGGGCTTGGCGGTACCGGGGCTACCGATCGGTAACTAGGCTCTCGGCCATGACGACGCTCTCCGGCAAGACCATCATCATGTCCGGCGGCAGCCGTGGCATCGGCCTGGCGATTGCCGTGCGGGCCGCCCGCGACGGCGCGAACATCACCCTCATCGCCAAGACCGACAAGGCAGACCCGCGCCTCGTCGGCACGATCCACACGGCGGCCGAGGCGATCGAGGCGGCTGGCGGCAAGGCGCTCGCCGTGGTGGGCGACGTGCGCGACGACCAGACCCTCGCAGATGCGGTCCAGCAGACGGCGGACGCGTTCGGCGGGATCGACATCGTCGTGAACAACGCGAGCGTGCTGAACCTCAGCCCCACTGCGACGCTCGACCCCAAGCGCTACGACCTCATGCAGGACGTCAACGTCCGCGGCACCTTCATGCTGACCAAGGCGGCCCTCCCGCACCTGCTGGCCTCGCCGGACCCCAAGGTCCTGACCCTGTCGCCGCCCATCAACCTGGACCCGCGCTGGTTCGCCGGCCACCCGGCATACACGATGGCGAAGTATGGGATGACCCTCGCGGCGCTGGGTTTCGCCCACGAGCTCGGCCAGAAGGGCGTCTCGTCCACCTGTCTGTGGCCGGCGACCCTCGTCGCGACGGACGCGATCGGCAACCTGCCCGGCGGCGACCAGATGGTCAAGGTGAGCCGCAAGCCCGACATCGTGGCGGACGCCGCCTGGGAGATCCTCACCACCGAGGGCCAGGGCCTCAACGGCCAGACCGTGATCGACGAGGACCTGCTGCGCGCCCGCGGCGTCGCCGACTTCGCGGCCTACTCGATGACGGGCAGGGACGAGGGCCTCGCGCCCGACCTCTTCCTCAGCTGACCGATCGACCGTATGCCGCGGCGCTGGCGCGGCGCGGCGCGTCGCTCGCCTAGAGCTCGCGGAGACGGCCGTCTTCGACGTGCCAGCGACGGGTTGCGTTGACGTCGGCCAACATCCGACGGTCGTGGGTGACGAGCAGGACCGTCCCGCCGAACGAGTCGAGCGCCTGCTCCAGCTGTTCGATGGCGGGCAGGTCGAGGTGGTTGGTGGGTTCGTCGAGGACCAACAGGTTGACCTCGCGCGCCTGCAGCAGCGCCAGGGCCGCGCGGGTGCGCTCGCCGGGGGACAGCGAGTCGGCCGCTCGGTGGACGTGCTCGGCGCCGAGCCCGAACTTCGCGAGCAGGGTGCGCACGTCGGCGTCCGGCCACGTCGGGAGGGCATCCCCGAACGCCCGGGCCAACGGCTGGTGCCCGACGAAGAGCCCACGAGCCTGGTCCACCTCGCCGACCCGGACCGACGACCCGAGGCCGGCTGTCCCTGCGTCGACGGGGATCGTGCCGAGCAGGACGCCGAGCAGCGTCGTCTTGCCCGAGCCGTTGGCGCCGGTGACGACGATCCGGTCGGCCCAGTCCACCTGCACGTCGATCGGCCCGAGGGTGAAGTCGCCCCGCCGCACGACCGCTCCCGCAGCCGAGGCCACGACCGAGCCGGAGCGCGGAGCAGCCGCGATGGTCATGCGCAGGTCCCATTCCTTGCGCGGCTCCTCGACCACCTCGAGGCGTTCGATCATGCGCTCGGTCTGTCGGGCCTTGGCGGCCTGCTTCTCGGCCGACTCCGCGCGGAAGGCCGGGATGAACTTGTCGTTGTCCGTGGCCTTGCGACGCGCGTTGCGGACGCCCACCGCCATCCAGTTGCGCTGGGTCACCGCACGCTGCTGGAGCCGGCCCCGGGTGTCGGCGTACTCCTCGTACTCCTCGCGCGCGTGCCGCCGCGCGACCTCGCGCTCGGCGAGGTAGCTGTCGTACCCGCCCTCGTAGACCCCCACCTGCTGCTGCGCCAGGTCCAGCTCGACGACGCGAGTGACCGTGCGAGCCAGGAACTCGCGGTCGTGGCTGATGATGACCGCCGGGCTGCGCAGACCCGCGACGAACTGCTCCAGCCGTTCGAGGCCGTCGAGGTCGAGGTCGTTGGTCGGCTCGTCGAGCAGGAGCACGTCGTAGCGCGACAGCAGCAGGGCCGCCAGTCCCGCCCTCGCCGCCTGTCCACCGGAGAGGGCGGTCATCGGCATGTCCAGATCGACCCCGAGCCCGAGCGAGGCGACCGTGGTGGCGGCCCGCTGCTCGAGGTCCGCGCCACCGAGTGCGAGCCACGTCTCCAGCGCCGCGGCATACCGGTCATCGGCCCCCGGCGTCGGATCGGCGAGGGCGTCGGCGGCGGCGTTCATCGCGTCCTCGGCGTGGCTCACGCCGGTGCGGCGCGCGATGAACCCGGCCACGCTCTCGCCCGGTCGGCGCTCCGGTTCCTGGGGCAGGTGCCCAACGGTCGCGCTGGCCGGGGTCAGCGTGACCGCGCCCTCCTCCGGCTCCAGCTCGCCGGCGAGCAGTCGCAGCAGCGTCGACTTGCCCGCGCCGTTCGCTCCGACGAGCCCGACGACGTCGCCGGGACCGACGATCAGGTCGAGTCCGGCGAAGAGGGCTCGCGCGCCGTGCCCGGCGGCGAGGTTGGTGGCCTGAAGTGTGGTGCTCATGTCCCGACGGACGGTACCCGTAGCCCACCGCCCGCCGACACCGGGTTTGGTGTGCGCCGACGGTCGGGAGCACCGGGGTTGTGGGATGCCCGCGTGAGCGGTGGGATGACAGGCATGACAACGCTGTCGCACGCCGCGGGTGAGACCGACGTCCCGCTCCTGGAGCAGACGATCCCCGACAACCTGGATGCGACCGTGGCCCGGTTCGCGGACCGCGACGCGCTGGTGGACGTGGCCCAGGGGATCCGCTGGACGTATGCCGAGTTCGCCGCCGAGGTGGACCGGCTCGCCCGTGCGCTGCTCGCCAGCGGGGTGACCAAGGGCGAGAGGGTCGGCATCTGGGCGCCGAACTGCGCGCAGTGGACCGTGGTGCAGTACGCCACCGCCAAGATCGGCGCGATCCTGGTCAACATCAACCCGAGCTACCGGACGCACGAGCTGGAGTTCGTCCTGAAGCAGGCCGGCATCTGCGCCGTCTTCCTCGCCGAGTCCTTCAAGACCAGCGACTACGTGGCGATGCTCGAGGAGGTGCGGGCGAGCTGCCCCGGTGTCCGCGACTCCTACGTCTTCGGGCAGGCCTCGTGGGATGCCCTGCTGTCGCGGTCCGACGAGGTCACGTCGGAGCAGGTCGCGCAGGTCCAGGCGACCCTCGATCCGCACGACGCGATCAACATCCAGTACACGTCGGGCACCACCGGCTTCCCCAAGGGCGCCACCCTGTCGCACCGCAACATCCTCAACAACGGCTTCTTCGTGGGCGAGCTGTGCCGCTACACCGAGGCCGACCGGGTGTGCATCCCGGTGCCCTTCTACCACTGCTTCGGGATGGTCATGGGCAACCTCGCCTGCACCACCCACGGCGCCGCGATGGTGATCCCTGCGCCCGGTTTCGATCCGGCTGCGACGCTCAAGGCGACGGCCGACGAGAAGTGCACCTCGCTCTACGGCGTCCCCACGATGTTCATCGCGGAGTGGTCGCTCCCGGACTTCGCGGCATACGACCTGTCCTCGGTGAGGACCGGGATCATGGCCGGATCGCCTTGTCCTGCAACGATGATGACCAAGCTCATCGACGCCGGGATCACCGAGATGACGATCTGCTACGGGATGACCGAGACGTCACCGGTCTCCACGCAGAACCGCACCGACGACACCTTCGAGCAGAAGGTCGGCACGGTCGGCCGGGTCGGCCCCCACCTCGAGATCAAGGTCGTCGACCCGGTGACGGGAGAGACGCTGCCGCGCGGTGAGGCCGGCGAGTTCTGCACCAAGGGTTACTCGGTGATGCTGGGCTACTGGGAGCAGCAGGACAAGACCGACGAGGTGCTGGTCGACGGCTGGATGCACACCGGCGACATCGCGGTCATGGACGATGACGGCTACGTCCAGATCACCGGCCGGATCAAGGACATGGTCATCCGAGGTGGGGAGAACGTCTACCCGCGCGAGATCGAGGAGTTCCTCTACACCCACCCCGACATCCTCGACGCCCAGGTGATCGGGGTGCCCGACGAGAAGTACGGCGAGGAGCTGTGCGCCTGGATCCGCATGCGGGAGGGCGCAAAGCCGCTCGATGCCGAGTCCGTTCGAGCGTTCGCGACGGGCAAGCTCGCGCACTACAAGATCCCGCGCTACGTCACGATCGTCGACGAGTTCCCGATGACCGTCACCGGCAAGGTCCGCAAGGTCGAGATGCGTGAGAAGTCAGTGGCTGAGCTGGGCCTCGGTTGAGGCGGGCTCGGCGCTGGTCGGGTGGTCTGCTCGGGCAGTCGGGTGGCTGGGCCACCAGAACCCCTCGCCGAGCAGGCTGACGACCGCAGGGACCAGGACCGACCGCACGAGCAGCGTGTCGAGCAGCACACCGAACCCGACGATCACACCGATCTGGGCCAGCTGCACCAGTGGCAACACGCCGAGGACCGCGAAGACCGCTGCGAGCAGGATCCCGGCGCTCGTGATCACCCCGCCGGTCACGGCCAGGGCCGTGACGATGGACTCGCGGGCGGACGCGCCGCCGGACGCCTCCTCGCGGGCTCGGGTGGCCAGGAAGATGTTGTAGTCGACACCCAGCGCCACGAGGAAGAGGAAGGCGAGCAGTGGCGTGCTCACGTCGAGTGGCGGGAAGCCCAGCAGGTGCTGGAAGGCGAACCAGCTGGCGCCCATGCTGGCGACGTAGGTGGCCACGACGGTCGTCACGAGGACCAGTGCGGCCACCACGGAGCGCAACAGCACCAGCAGGACGACGAGGACGATCCCGAGGATCAGGGGGAACAGCAGCAACCGGTCGCGCTCGGCGGTCGTGCGCGCATCCAGCGACTCGGCGTCGGACCCGCCGACGACCGCGTTGGCGCCGGGCACCGCGTGAACTGCCTTGCGCAGTGCCCTGACCTGGTCGAACGCCGCCGGCGTTCCCGGGTCCGCGGTCAGCACCATGTCGAGCTGGACGAGTCGCGCATCGCTGCCGGCAGTGCGCACGGTCTGGACGCCGGGCACCAACTTCGCTGCCGAGGTCACGGCGTCGGTCGACGCCCGGTCGGCCACGACGACCGCGGGGTCGCTCGTGCCAGCCGGGAATGCCCTGGCCAGCTGCTCTTGTCCCACCACGGCCTCCGGCTTGTCGAGGAACTGCTCCTGCGGCGACTGGCCCACCGACAGGCCGGTGCCGCCGAGAGCGAGGACGGCGAGCACCACTACGGACCCCAGCCCTACCAGGAGGGGGCGGCGGGTGACTGCTTCTCCGATCCGCCGCCAGGCTCCAGCGTGGCTGGGGTCGAGCGTGCCGATCCGCGGCACGAAGGGCCAGAAGAGTCGCCGGCCGAACAGCACCAGCGCTGCGGGGAGGAACAGCAAGGCGTAGGCGAGCGCGATCGCGATCCCCGTGGCACCGGCATAGCCGAGGGACTGGGCGAACGGGTCGTCGGCAAGACCGAGGCTGAGGAGGGCGAGGATCACGGTGCCCCCACTGGCGAGGATCGCCGGCGCGGCGGAGTGGAGGGCGGCGCGGATGGCCTCATGGCGGTCCTCGGTGCGGCGCAGCTCCTCCCGGTAGCGCGCGATCAGTAGCAGGGCGTAGTTGGTCCCGGCGCCGAAGACGAGGACCGAGGTGATCCCCGTGACGGCCCCGTCAGCCCGCAGCTCGGTGGTCCGGCTGAGGAAGGCGATGGCCTTGCTCGCCACCTGGTCGCCCGTGCCGACGACGGTCAGGGGCACCAGCCAGAGCCACGGGCTGCGGTAGGTGAGCAGCAACAGGATGGCGACGACCGCCGCGGTGGACCCGAGCAAGCGGATGTCAGCGCCGTCGAACACGGCCCCGATGTCGGCGGAGAAGGCCGGACCGCCGGTGACGGTCGCGGAGATGCCCTCGGGTAGACCCGTGTTGACGCCCTGGCGCAGCGCGGCGACCGCCTTCGAGACGTCGTCGTCGGCGAGGTCGGCGCGCAGAGGCACGATGACCAGCGCGGTCGAGCCGTCGTCCGACACCAGCGGCGGGATGCCACCGGCGCCGGCCGCGGCGCCCTGGGCGGGCGAGCCGCCAGAGCCGCCCGAGCCGCCCGAGCCGCTGCCGGCGTCCTGGCTCGCCGGGGCCCAGGCCGACACGGCAGCTGTGCCACGGTCACGCGACTGTTCCACGGCCCGGAGGGCGCCCGCGTCGAGGCTGGCCCCGTCGCGGGTGTAGACGACGACGGCCGGCGAGACGCCGCTCGACGGCAGGCCGTCTCGCAGCACAGCCGCCCTCGCGGCCTCGGCACTCGCGGGCAGGGATGCCGCGGTGGTCGAGACCGGAGCCGGTTCGCCGGCGAACGCGAAGGCAGCCCCAGAGACGAGCAGTGCAAGCACCACGGTGGCCCACTTCGTGCGGGGGGTGGCGAGCGCTCCGAGGGCGCGGGCGGCCGGTCCGAAGAGCCCGTGGTCCACAGCCCCTCCTGCGTCTTGTCGGTTATGGAACAGTTCCATGATGGAAATACTAGACTGCTGGCATGACGACGCGCCAGCCCGAGGGCCATGACTCCCGCGAGCCGGTGCCTGCTGCCATCGTCGACGCGCTCCGCGCCTTCACCACGGCGATGGATCGCTACATCGACGTGCATGGCGGGGCCGTGGGGATGCACCGCACCGATCTGGTGGCGCTCGGGCACGTCATGGACGCCGGCCGGCAGGGGGAGCACCTCACCCCCAGCGAGCTGGCGGCGGCCCTCAACCTCAGCGCGCCGGCCACCTCCGCGCTCCTGACCCGCCTCGAGTCCGTCGGGCACGTCCAGCGCACCCACGCCAGCAGCGACCGCCGACGGGTCTCGATCGAGATGACCGACGACGCCATGGCCGTCGGGCGGCAGGTGTTCGGGCCGCTCGCGGTGGAGATGCTGGCGGCTATCAACCGCTACGACCGGCAGGAGCAGGAGCTGGTCCTGCGTTTCCTCAACGACGTCCTCGACGCGACTGGACGAGCGGCTCGCCCGGACTGACGTGGACGCTCCGCACCGGCCCCAGCCCGCAGCCGGAGCAGCGGCCTGAGGGCGCATGTGGGGCGCTGACCTGCGCAAACGGCCACCTCGGCGGTGGACGTTTGCGCTGGGCTGCCCTAGGTTGCCAGTGCCGGGGACCCCCTTCCGGCCCAACCCAGGAGGGCTCATGAAACCCATCGTCTGGATCATCGTCATCATCGTCGCCGTGGCTGTCGTCGCCTGGCTGGTCATGATGAACAGGAGCCGCCAGCTGGAAACCCGTCGCGAGGAGGCCGCCGACCTGCGGTCCGAGGCTGAGCAGCACGACCGCGACCACCGCGAGCGGGACGCTGCAGCAGCCGAGGCCCAGGCGCAGGCCGAGAAGGCCAGGGCCGAGGCGCAGGAGCAGCAGGCCCGGGCTGTCCAGCTCGAGTCGGAGGCCCAGCGACGGGCCGAGGACGCCGAGAGGGCGCGCGAGAACCGCGACGAGCACCTGCGTGCGGCTGACGAGCGCGACCCCGACGTCGACGTGTCCGAGAACGTGTCCACGACCGAGGCCGAGAACCAGGCCGAGACCGTGGACGCTGACCGAGCCGGCGACCGCGAGGCCGGGACCGTGGACGCTGACCGAGCCGGCGACCGCGAGGCCGAGACCGTGGACGCTGACCGCGAGGCCGCCGACCGCGAGGCCGCCGACCGCGGGGACCGTCGCCCGCAGGTCTGACGGCACCCGAGGCCCGGTCAGCAGGCATTCCTGCGGCCGGGCTTCGTCGTCGGCGAGCGGTGGGGGAATGGGTTGACGGGCGCGCTGGTTCTACGGGATAGTTGAAATTCGAACTAGATCGGGAGTGCCCATGCCTGCTGTCTCCGTCGCCGACCTCACGGTTCTGCCGCGCGTCCCCGCGCCGGGCGCCATCGCCGAGCAGCGCCGCGTCCGCTCCGTGACCAGCGCCCCGAGTGGCCTCGAGGGGGAGGGGTTCCCGGTCAAGCGCGCCTTCGCCGGTGTCGACCTGCGCGACCTCGACCCGTTCATCCACATGGACGAGATGGGCGCCGTCGAGTATGCGCCGGGCGAGCCCAAGGGCACGCCCTGGCACCCGCACCGCGGCTTCGAGACGGTCACCTACATCATCGACGGCATCTTCGACCACCAGGACTCCTTCGGTGGCGGCGGCACGATCACCGACGGCGACACCCAGTGGATGACGGCCGGTTCGGGGATCCTGCACATCGAGGCCCCGCCGGAGCACCTCGTCGTCAGCGGTGGGCTGTTCCACGGTTTCCAGCTCTGGGTGAACCTGCCGAAGGTCGACAAGCTGAAGGCACCGGCATACCAGGACCTGCGGTCGAGCGAGGTCGGGCTGCTGACCTCCGCCGACGGCGGCTCCTTGCTGCGCGTCATCGCCGGCGAGGTCGGGGGAGTGCAGGGTCCCGGCTCGACCCACACCCCCATGGCGATGGTGCACGCGACCGTGGCTCCCGGTGGCGAGCTGTCCCTCCCGTGGCGTCGCGACTTCAACGCCCTCGTCTACGTCATGAGCGGTGACGGCTTCGTCGGCCCCGACCAGACGCCCGTCGGTCCCGGACAGCTCGCCGTCTTCGGACCCGGCGACGCCATCCAGCTGTCCTCGGCCCGCACCCAGCAGGAGCGGTATGCCGCGGGGCTCGACGTCGTGGTGCTCGGCGGCCTGCCCATCCGCGAACCAGTCGCCTGGGCCGGCCCGTTCGTGATGAACACCGAGGCAGAGGTCCGCAAGGCTTTCGAGGACTACCAGGCCGGCCGGCTCGGCCAGCCCGTCCCCCACGGCGACGTCGGCGGCGCCAGCGCCTGACCGCGCACCTGGGCGGCGGCGTCACCCGCCCGCGCGAGTCTGAAGGAGCCTGGGACCCCTGGCCCGGCAGATCCTTCAGACTCGGGGCGCCGGAGCCTGCTGCGGCACGGCTGCCGGCGCCGCGGCATACCGGTCGCGCAGCTGGCGGTAGAAGCGGCTGGTGAGCGCGTAGGCCGTCAGGGCCAGGCCCAGCAGCCCGGCCAGGACGAACACCAGGGCGATCCCTCGCGTCGGCCCCGTGCCGAACCACGAGCCGATCCACTTCGCGCCGAGCCCGTCGGTCATGAACGGGATGAAGGCGAACTGGGCCAGCGGGCTGATCAGGAACGCGGTCAGTGGCGAGGCCGACTGCTCCACGCTCTGGGCGAACCCGAAGACCCGCCCCTGCCGCTCGTAGGGCACGACCTTCTGCAGCACCGTCTGCTCGGAGGCCTCGACGTACGGGACGAGCGCCATGTAGACGACCATCCCGACCGCCAGCCAGATGATCGAGTTGCGCATCGGGAAGACCACGGTCGTCGTCCACAGTGCCAGGTTGATGAGCAGGATCAGCCGCACCGGATTGGAGGACAGGCCGGTGCGGGTGATGAGCAGCCCCGCGATGATCAGGACGCCGGACAGGGCGCCCCACAGGAACCCCCACGTCTGGACCGACACCATCGACAGGCCGTAGGCGTCCATGAGGGCCATGAACACGCCGCCGAGGAAGTTGTTGATCGTCGAGAACGCGATGAGCGCAGGCATGCCCGGTATGCCGCGCACGACCTTCACCGTGCCCGCCAGGTCGACCTTGCGGTCGCCGCCGTCGGCCGCCGAGTCGACGTCGGAGGGGAGCTTCACGAAGGGGAGGTGCACCAGTGCGAGTCCGATGACCACGAGGGCCAGGACCAGCACGCCCAGCATGCCGTTGGCGCCCACGAGCAGGCCGCTGATCACGGACGTGACGAGGAACGACACCCCCGACGTGGTGCCGACGAGCCCGTTGGCCCGGTCGCGCTGGTGCTCTGGGACGAGCGCGGTCACCACGGTCGGCAGCGCGATGGTGCGCAGGTTGCCCGCGATCATGCCGGTCATGAGGAGGACCACGAAGACCCACAGGCGCAGACTCGTCGGGTCGGTGAACTCCTCGCGCGGCGTGACGAGATAGAGCCCGAACGAGGCGGCGTAGAGGACCAGTGAGGCGAGGGCCGACCCCTGCATGACGGCTTTCTTGGAGTGGTGGTCGACGAGGCTGCCGAACCAGATCCCGGTGAGCATCGTGGCCACGAGGAAGATGCCGGCGATCATGCCCGTCGCGAAGACCGAGCGCGTCTCGAGGTAGACGAAGAACGTGATGGCGAACCAGACCGTGAAGTTGATGACCGAGACCAGCAGCACGTTCGCGAGCAGCTGCACGAACGTCGGCATGAAGGGGTCGCTCCACCGCAGCCGGTTGCGGCTCGCTTCGGGGTGCGTTCGGTCCGTCACAGGTCCTCCTCGGGGTCACCAGTATCGACCTGCGCCGGTCGGCGAACTCATCGCAGTTTTGCACTGTCGGACGAGTTACGATACGGTACGTAGCGTATTGAAAGGAGTGAGTGACATGACCCGTTCCACCACCCGAACCCGTACCCGCGCCGCCGAGCGCGCCGGCCGCCACTCGCGCGGCCACGCCGGCAAGTACCCCCACGACTACCTGCACACCGACCGCACGTACGCCGAGACCCAGTCCGACATCGGCGGCGGCCTCTTCCTCGGTGCGATCACGCTCATCGCCCTGATGACCCTGATCGTGATCGGCCTCGTCTGAGCCGTCCCCCCGCACCGCCTCGCGCCCGTCGTCCAGCCAATGGACGGCGGGCGGCGTCAGCTGCGTCATGCGGCGTTCCACGGCCTTCCAGCGACGGGAGCAGTAGTGCGGATCGGTGTTCCAGCAGAGTCCAAGCCGGGCGAGACCCGGGTCGCCGCCACGCCCAAGACTGTGGGCCAGCTGGTCGGCCTCGGGTACGACGTGGTGGTCGAGGCGGGCGCCGGCGCGCGGTCGTCGTTCTCCGATGACGCGTATGCCGCGGCTGGAGCTTCCGTGGTCAACGGCTCGGTGGTCAAGGGCTCGGGGGTCAATGGCTCGGCGGTCGATGACTCAGACGCGTGGACGAGCGACGTCGTGCTGAAGGTCAACGGGCCCACCGACGAGGAGATCGGGCGGTTGCGTCCCGGCTCGCTGTTCGCCTCGCTCATCTCGCCTGCCCTCAACCCTGCGCTGGTCGACAAGCTGACCGCTGCGGGCGTGACGGCGCTCGCGATGGACGCGGTGCCCCGCATCTCGCGTGCGCAGTCCCTCGACGTCCTGTCGTCGATGGCCAACATCGGCGGGTACCGCGCGGTCATCGAGGCCGCGCACGAGTTCGGGTCGCTGTTCACCGGCCAGGTGACCGCGGCCGGCAAGGTCCCGCCCGCCAAGGTGCTGGTCGTCGGTGCCGGGGTGGCCGGTCTCGCAGCGATCGGCACGGCCAGCAGCCTGGGTGCGATCGTCCGGGCCTTCGACGCGAGGTCCGAGGTCGGCGAGCAGGTCGAGTCGATGGGTGCCGAGTTCCTGCGGATCGCGGTCGACGACGAAGGCCCGTCGGCCACCGGCTACGCCAAGGAGATGGGCGAGGACTTCAACCGCAAGGCGGCCGAGCTCTACGCCGAGCAGGCCAAGGACGTCGACATCGTCATCACCACCGCACTCATCCCCGGCAAGCCGGCCCCACGCCTCATCACCGAGGAGATGGTGGCGTCGATGAAGCCCGGCTCGGTCGTCGTCGACATGGCCGCCTCCAACGGCGGCAACGTCGCCGGCACCGTGGCCGACCAGATCGTGACCAGCGCCAACGGCGTCAAGCTGATCGGCTACACCGACCTGCCCGGGCGGCTGCCCACGCAGGCGAGCCAGCTGTTCGGCACCAACCTCGTCAACCTGCTCAAGCTGCTCACGCCGGGCAAGGACGGGCGCGTCGTCCTCGACCTCGACGACGTGGTCCAGCGCGGCATGACCGTGTGTCGTGACGGCCAGACGCTCTGGCCGCCCCCGGCCGTGCAGGTCAGTGCGGCACCGGCCGCGGCGGCCACGGCCGCGCCCGAACCGAAGGCGCCGAAACCCCCGCCGGACCCGCGGCGCAAGTACGCGGTGATGGCCCTGGCCGCCGTCGTCTTCGGCCTCGTCGCGGCGAACTCGCCCGCGGTCTTCCTGGGCCACTTCACCGTGTTCGCGCTCGCGGTCATCGTCGGCTTCTACGTCATCTCCAACGTCGCCCACGCCCTGCACACCCCGCTGATGGCCGAGACCAACGCGATCAGCGGCATCATCCTCGTCGGCGGCGTGCTCCAGCTCGGCAGCTCCAACGCCCTGATCCAGGTCCTCGCGTTCCTCGCCACGCTCGTGGCCAGCATCAACATCTTCGGAGGGTTCGCCGTGACCGGCCGGATGCTCCAGATGTTCAGGAAGGACTGAACCGGTATGAGCGGCAACGTCACCAACAACCTGGTGCAGGCGGCATACATCGTCGCGGCTGTGCTCTTCGTGCTCTCCCTCGCGGGGCTCTCGAAGCACGAGAAGGCCAAGGAGGGCAACGCTTTCGGCGTGGCGGGCATGGTCCTCGCGCTCGTCGCGACCATCTGGCTCTCGGTCGACCGCGCGGCCCACCCCGTGCTCACCCTCGGCCTCATCGTCGGCGCGATGGCCGTCGGCGCGGCGATCGGGCTGTGGCGGGCGCGGGTCGTCGAGATGACGCAGATGCCCGAGCTGGTCGCGATGTTGCACAGCTTCGTCGGTCTGGCGGCGGTGCTCGTGGGCTACAGCTCCTTCCTCGAGTCCCGCGACGCCGGGACCGACGACAAGCTGCACCTCGTCGAGGTCTTCCTCGGTGTCTTCATCGGTGCGGTGACGTTCACCGGGTCGATCGTGGCGTTCCTCAAGCTCAGCGCACGGATCAAGTCCTCACCGCTGATGCTGCCGGCGCGGCACTGGCTCAACCTTGCGGCCCTGGTCGTGTCGGCCGGGCTGCTCTTCTGGTTCGTCCAGTCCCACTCGGTCGTCCCACTGCTGCTCATGACGGTCATCTCGCTGGCGTTCGGCTGGCACCTCGTCGCCTCGATCGGCGGCGGGGACATGCCCGTCGTCGTGTCGATGCTCAACAGCTACTCCGGGTGGGCCGCGGCCGCGGCGGGCTTCATGCTCGGCAACGACCTGCTCATCGTCACGGGCGCGCTCGTCGGCTCCTCCGGTGCGATCCTCTCCTACATCATGTGCAGGGCCATGAACCGCTCCTTCTTCTCCGTGATCGCAGGCGGATTCGGCCAGGAGGTGTCCGTCGGCGACGACAAGGACTACGGCGAGCACCACGAGACGATCGCGGCCGACGTCGCGGAGCTGCTGCGCGACGCCTCGACCGTCGTCATCACGCCCGGCTACGGCATGGCCGTCGCCCAGGCGCAGTACCCGGTCGCGGAGCTGACCAGCCAGCTGCGCAAGAAGGGCGTCAACGTCCGGTTCGGCATCCACCCCGTCGCGGGTCGCCTGCCCGGGCACATGAACGTCCTGCTCGCCGAGGCCAAGGTGCCCTACGACATCGTCCTGGAGATGGACGAGATCAACGGCGACCTGTCCGACACCGACGTCGTCCTCGTCATCGGCGCCAACGACACCGTGAACCCGTCCGCCGCGGAGGACCCCACCAGCCCGATCGCGGGCATGCCGGTCCTCGAGGTCTGGAAGGCGCGCAACGTCGTCGTGTTCAAGCGCTCGATGGCGACCGGCTATGCAGGAGTGCAGAACCCGCTGTTCTTCAAGGAGAACAGCCAGATGCTCTTCGGGGACGCCAAGGAACGCGTCGAGGACATCATCAAGGCTTTGTGAGGTCGTTGCCCCGGCGAGTTTGAAGGATCTGGCGGGTCCAGACCCGGCAGATCCTTCAGACTTGCGGGCTCCACGATCAAGCGGGCGGTGGGTGGCCCTGGTCGGCGACGACGCAGAACTCGTTGCCCTCGGGGTCGGCCATCACCTGCCACCAGGAGTCGATCGCCTCGAGCAGGTCGGTGACGGGATCGCCGATCCGCCTGCCCCCCAACGCCTCCAGCCGTTCGACCAGCGCGGGCACCCCGAGCTCGAGTGGCGGGTGGACGTCGACGTGCATGCGGTTCTTGCCGGCCTTTTCCTCCGGCACGCGCTGCAGGATGAACACCGGCCCCGGCGGCTCACCCTCGCGCGGCCGCAGCACCTCGAACTCCGGCAGCGAGAACACCGCGTCGTAGCCGAGCGCCGCCGTCCAGAACGGCACCAACAGGGACAGGTCACGTCCGTCGAGGACGACCGAAAGCCTCATAGCGCGAGTATGCCGCGTGGCCACCGCGGAGCCGCATGCTCACCCTCGCATCGTGTGTGCCTGGAGCGGGGCTCGGCAGGAATGGTGGTCTACCGGATCTGCCAATGTGCGGATGTTCGCGCAGCGCTGGTGGCAGGGGTCGGCCATGGCGATAGGGAGGGCAGGCAGGGGTGGGGACTGGAGGCTCGGTCGCGGGCAGAGTTGGGTCCAGCCGCTGACGCGGCTATCGATGTGCTGGAACTGACTGAGTTCGCTTGGCACGACCGCCACGCCGAATTTCCGCCAGACGCCGGGCTACGCTCCTCATGTGTCGACAACACGTCACAGGATGTATCGCACCGAGCAGGAGTGGACCGTTGCACTCGCCCTGTGCGCGTTGGCGCCCAACGCGCTTGCCTTGGCCAACGTGGCGGGCTGGATCGGGCACGAGGAGGTCACCAACGAGTTCAGCTCGATCTATTTCCTGAGCCTGCCCTTCACGTTGGGCTTTGGAGCCTGGGCCCTGGTCAGATCGACTCGAACGCTCAGTGATTACAGTGCAGCCGGCCTCCGTGAGCGCTTTTTCGGCGTGCTGGCGTGCATCCTGAGCGTTCCGGCCGTCATCCTCAGCGCATTCGGCTTGTTGGCGATCGGTGGCGGGGGTGGTGGATAGAGACTTCTCGACCCGAGTGCCAGCGGACTTCTGCGTAGCGGAGTTCCGCGACGAGGAGCGTCGTCACCTGCTGGTTGTCGAGGAGTCCTGCTAGGAGTCAATGTCCGCTCATGCCGCGGTCCGCGGGGTCGTCTCGATCTGCGGGCGAGTGCTCTTCGTTGCGACGCCCAGGTCGGCGTCGATCTTCCGGTACAACGGTGTCGTATTTGGTTGTCGCCGTTCGTGGCACAGGTGAACGCGGTCCACGGGGTCCGCAAGAGCAGAAGGAGCAGTGATGGCCGAGTACCTCATCTACTTCAACCAGCAGTGGGTGGGCGACCACACGGAGGAGTGGTTCCGCGGG
Organism: Pedococcus sp. P3_C7; assembly: GCF_056402615.1. Lineage (NCBI taxonomy): Bacteria > Bacillati > Actinomycetota > Actinomycetes > Micrococcales > Intrasporangiaceae > Pedococcus > Pedococcus sp. P3_C7. Next base: position 134,183 of record NZ_JBFUHC010000010.1, read on the forward strand.
CGCGGACCGCTCGCCATGGCGGTCGTGGATGAGATGAAGGCTGCAGGCGTGTACGTCTTCGCCGGCGGGCTGGAGGAAGACGGCCCGGTGTACAGCGCCGACCCCTCCAGTGGCACGGCGATGATCACCGACGGTCCCTACGTCGAGAGCAAGGAGTTCCTGGGTGGTTTCGCCGTGGTGGACGTTGCCGACGACGAGGCTGCCACGTTGTGGGCCGGACGGCTCGCGGAGGGATGTGGATGGCCCCAGGAGGTGCGCCGGTTCGGGGCCCAGCCTCAGCCCGAGTGACACCGGCTTCGGGGCCCACGGAAGAGCACTCAGCTGCCGCGTTCAGCGACGAGAGGCTGCTGTTACCGCTGGCCCCACTGCTGCTTGGGGTCCAGGAGCGGTCGGAGCTCTGGGAGCTGCGGCCACCGCGCCCCGCCGGTGTGCGCCGCGACGTGGACGGCGAGCAGAGGTCCCGTTGTCCCGCTCAGCCGGAGAGGTTCGTCAGCGTTGCGCCAGATGATGTCGATCCGCCAAGGGCTGTCGTCCAGCGTGAGCTCGTAGAGGGCCAGATCGGTGAACCAGAAGGAGATCCAGCCGCGGAGGCGGTGGTTGACCAGCAGCCGGTCGGTCGTGGCCACGATCGAGGCGCTGTGCCTGTCTCCCCACTGTGAGGTGGGCAGGGCCGGGTACAGGCGTTCGTAGGTCGCGATCGTGCGCAGGGTGGCCGTCTCGTGGGGGGCCAGGCGCACGGGCAACCCGTCGAGGACCGGGAGGGGCTTGGATGACTGCAGGGCGGCGGCATACCTCCTGGCATGCACCCAGTCGCGGTTGCCAGCGGCCGTCGCCAACCATGCTCCTCCCTGCACCACGCTCCGTCTCCAAGCCCGTGTCGTGGGAGCGCGTCCCTGGTTGCGCGGTGATCCGGCGAAACGGCGGGCGGCGGGGTTGCGGGGGTGCGGTGCCGCCCGCCGTTTCTGGTGACCGACCATTCCCCCCAATGGTTTGTCATCCATGGAGACGCCGCAGGGCACGGAAAAGTGACGTGGTGCGAGATGCTCGTGGAGCGTAAGGGGAACGGCGGGCGGGTTTGCGGGTGCCGCCCGCCGTTCCTGACCGGCATCGTCACAATGGTCGGTCAACCAAGAAGACGTCGGTCATCCGCGATAGTGACGCGGCGTGAGCATCAAGTTTTGGCGAGGGGCCTGGCCCCTGGCGGGCAGGTGTCCACTGCAGCTTCCGCGCGCGACTCAGGTGCTCGTCATGCTCGGAAGCTGCCCCTCCTTGGCCTTGCCCGACAGCCGGCTGTTGCGCACGCCGTAGGTGAAGTAGATGAGGAAGCCCAGGGCCATCCAGACGATGAAACGAAGCCACGTCTCGACGGACAGGTTGAGCATCAGGTAGACGCTGATCAACGCGGCCACGATCGGGAGCACCGGTGAGAAGGGCACCGTGAAGGACCTCTTGAGGTCGGGTCGCCTGTTGCGCAGGACAGGCACCGCGACCGACACCAGGGCGAACGCTGAGAGCGTCCCGATGTTGACCATCTCCTCGAGCTTGCCGATGGGGGTCAGGCTCGCGATGAGGGCGATCGCCGCGCCGATCATCACGGTCAACCGGACAGGGGTGCCCGTCCTGCGGTTCGTGCGACCCAGCACCGGCGGCAGCAGCCAGTCGCGCGACATCGCAAAGGTGACCCTGGTGGCACCGATGATCAGCGTCATGACGACGGTCATCAGGCCGGCCACCGCTCCGGCCGCGATCATCGTGGCGAACCCGGGCTTGCCGACCGACTCGAACGCCGAGGCGAGCGCCGCCTTGGGATCGATCTCGGTGTACTTGACCATGCCTGTGATGACGAGGGTCGTGGCGACGTAGAGGACCGTGCAGATGACCAGCGAGGCGATGATGCCGATCGGGAGGTCACGCTGGGGGTTCTTGGCTTCCTCCGCTGTGGTCGCCACGACGTCGAAGCCGATGTAGGCGAAGAACACGATCGAGGCGCCGGCGACGATGCCCGCGATGCCGTAGGTCGACGGAGTCACCCCGAAGAGTACTTGGATGAGCGGCGCGTGGATGCCCTCAGAGGTCTTGCCGGACACCGAAGGCGGGATGAACGGCGAGTAGTTGGCCGACTTGATGTAGCCGATCCCGGCGATGATCACGAACAGGACGATGAACAGCTTGACGCCCACCAGGACGAGGTTGACGCGCAGCGACTCCTTGATGCCGATGGAGATCAGCGCCGTGAGCGCGACGACGAGGATGAAGGCCAGCAGGTCGAAGTGCGACCCCGGTGCCAGGCCCGCGGGCACGGTGAGGCCGAGCTTGTCGAGGAGCAGGGTGGCGTACTGCGACCAGCCCTGGGCCACGACGCTGGCGCCGAGCATGAGCTCCAGGAGCAGGTCCCAGCCGATGATCCACGCGACCAGCTCGCCGAGGGAGGCGTAGGAGAACGTGTAGGCCGATCCGGACACGGGCACCGTGGAGGCGAACTCGGCATAGCAGAGCGCCGCCAGGGCGCAGCAGATCGCGGCGATGACGAACGAGATCGCGATGGACGGTCCGGCGTAGTCAGCTGCCGCCCGACCCGTCAGCGTGAAGATGCCGGCGCCGATGATGACGCCGATCCCGAAGACGGTGAGGTCGAGGGCAGTCAGCTTCTTCTTGAGCTGGTACTCCGGCTCGTCGGTCTCGCGGATCGACTGCTCGATCGACTTGGTCCTCATGACGGACATCGCATCGCCTCCCGGCTCGGACGGTTCGCCGCTCTCGCGGCCCGGTCCGGGACACGCTAGCGGCGCCTTCCCGACCTCGCTCCTTGGAGGAGGCGAGGGTGAGACGTCAGTCGTCCCAGTCGCGCCGCGGTCGGATCGGGATCGGACCGGTCTCCGCGGAGCGGTCCCGAGCCCTCAGGTCGGGGCTGCGATACAGCGAGTCCGTCGGATCCTCAGAGGCCGGGGAGGGTTGCCGGGGCGAGTGCCGCGGGTCGTCCCACCCGGCATACGGATCGGGTATGCCGGGTGCCGGCCTCTGCTCGTCGTCCCACCGGTGCTCGCGGCTGGACTCGCCCCGGTACGAGCCGCCGTGCTCGCCGAAGTACTCGCCGCCGTACTCGTCGACGTCGAGTCGAGCGTGGTCGGCGACGCCGAAGATCTCCGCGCAGATGGCGCGGTAGTGCTCATCGGGCTCGGGGACCCAGTTGACCTCGCGCAGCGCCTGGTCCTGGCCGGCCGACTCCATGACGAAGCGGCCGTAGCCCAGGATCCGCCCGGGGACGGACCGCTCGTAGGACATGTCGGTGACCTTCATCAGCGGCATCATCGACACCTTCCGGGTGATGAAGCCGTAGAACAGGAGCAGTCGCTTGTCGGTGGCCACGAACCAGTCGTGCCGCCATTGCGCCAGCTCGTAGGCCATCCGTGCGACGACCGCGAACCACGCCCACCACACGGCCGTGCTGAGCAACCCCAGGGCTGGGTCGATCCGGGCGTCCACCCAGAACGCGAAGACGCAGCCCAGGACCGCCGAACCGACCGGTTCGGCGACCTTGCCCCAGTGCTGGTGCACCGCAGTGACGAGGCGCTCGCCGTCCAGCAGGTAGCGGTCGAGCTCCTCGTGGCGCCGGTCTGCGGCAGCCATCGCGCCCCTGCCTGCTACCGGCCGAGCAGTGCGTCGAAGAAGTTTCCGATGTTCTTCACGCCGTCACCCATGATCGAGGCGGACGTCCTGACGATGTCCGCTGCCTGGTCCGGGGAGGTGAAGATCGCGTAGGCGGCAAACGCGACGAGGACCCACAGCAGGATCTTCTTCACGCGCTGCATGTCAATCTCCTTGATCGGTCGTCGGTGGGCACGCCACAAGGCACACCTCACCGTCCACCGTGCACCAGATGGTGCCCCGAGCCTGAGAGGCGCGCCGCCGGAGGACCCAGCCACTCGGCATACCAAGGGGTGTTGGGGCGTGCCGAAGCGCGGCGTGGCGGGCGGAAGGGTCAGACGACGCCGTAGAGGCGGTCGCCCGCGTCGCCGAGGCCGGGCACGATGTAGCCCTTGTCGTTGAGCCGCTCGTCCATCGCACCCGTGACGATGGTGATCGGGATGGTGAGGTCGGCCAGAGCCTCTTCCACGTGCTTGACGCCCTCGGGCGCGGCCAGCAGCGTGACCGCAGTGATGTCGTCGGCGCCTCGGTCGGCGAGGTAGCGGATGGCGTCGACGAGGGTGCCGCCGGTGGCCAACATCGGGTCGATGACGTAGCACTGCCGACCACTGAGGTCGTCGGGCAGCCGGTTGGCGTAGGTGATCGCCTCGAGCGTCTCCTCGTTGCGCTGCATGCCCAGGAAGCCCACCTCGGCGCTCGGCAGCAGGCGCACCATGCCCTCGAGCATGCCCAGGCCGGCGCGCAGGATCGGCACGATGAGCGGCTTGGGGTTGGACAGCTTGATGCCCGTGGTCGGGGCGACCGGCGTCTCGATCTCGAACGGTTCCACGCGCACGTCGCGGGTCGCCTCGTAGGCCAGCAGCGTCACCAGCTCCTCGGCCAGCCGCCGGAACGTCGGGCTGTCCGTGCGCTTGTCGCGCAGGTACGTCAGCTTGTGCGTGATGAGCGGGTGGTCGGCAACGTGTACGCGCATACGCGAAACTTAGCGCGTGACGCCTTCAGCGCGTCCACGGCCGGGACGTGGGCTCAGCTCAGGGCGTCGCAGAGCGGCTTGACCGCGGCGGTGTTGCCGTTGACGAAGTAGTCGTCGAACCGGTGCTGCCCCGCCTGGAACTCGATCGACCCGTCGGCCTCACGGACGATGGTGCGGCCCGCGTCGACGAAGATCGTCGAGCCCGCGTCGTTGATCACGCGCAGCCGCGTGGTGATCTCCTCGGTGCCGGTGGTGTTGTCCCCGGGCACGGCCAGGTCGTGGAGGATGCGGTCGGTCTGCAGGTAGGTAGCCGACCTCCCGGTTGCCGGGTTGGTGATGGTGCCCGTCCACTCGTCGCGGAAATGCCGGCGCAACAGGTTGCCGTCCGCGTCGTAGTAGCGCTTGCCCACCACCGAACGCGTGTTGACCTCGATCAGCTCGACCGGCCCGGCAGCGGAGTCGCAGACCACGCCGTTCGGCTCGTGGTCGAGGACGACTTCGGTGAAGTGCAGGTCGCAGATGATGCTGACGCCGTTGCGGGTGCACGTGGCGTTGAAGAAGGCCGGCGGCGCCGGGGTGAGGGTCGTCGGGTCGACCGGCGCAGGAGACGCAGCTGCCGTGGTCGACCACCCCCCGGTGATGCTCATCGCGACCACCGTGACTGCCACGGCTGCGAGTCGGCGTCGTGATCCGGGCATGTTGCCACCTCCTCCACGGGTCGCGGCCTCGTGCCGCGGCCTCAGGGACATGCTTTCCTCGCGGTATCCGACCGACATCCGTGGAAGCCCGTAGGCGGGCGCGCGGTGCCGATCGCGGGCCATGGGCGACACTGGGCCCGTGACCTCCACCCGCGGACCCTCGGTCGATGAGCGGTATGCCGCGTGGATGGGTCTCGCGCTCGACCTCGCCGCCGCTGCGGCTCGGGACGGGGACGTGCCCGTGGGGGCCGTCGTGGTCTCGCCTGGGGGCGAGGTGGTCGGTGAGGGTCGGAACCTGCGCGAGGTCGAGGGCGACCCGACGGCGCACGCCGAGGTGGTCGCGCTGCGCGCAGCGGCGCGCTCGCTGGGGGAGTGGCGGCTGGAGGACTGCACGCTCGTGGTCACGCTCGAGCCGTGCCCGATGTGTGCGGGGGCGCTGATGCTGTCGCGCATCTCGCGACTGGTGCTCGGCGCCTGGGATCCCAAGCTCGGGGCCACCGGATCGGTCTGGGACCTGGTCCGCGACCGCCGGGCGACCCATCGCGTCGAGGTGATCGGCGGAGTGCGGGAGTCAGAGTGCTCTCAGGTGCTGCTGTCATTCTTTGAGGAACAGCGGGCGGCCGGCCGGATCGCGGTCGCGCCGGCGACCATCAGGTCGGCACATGAGGGCGAACAGGAAGCAGGGGCGTGAGCGGGCTCATCAACGACCTCGTCAACCAGGTGCTCGGGGCGCCCCCGTGGCTGGTCTACCTCATCGTGGCGCTGGTGGTGTTCGCCGAGGACGCGCTGTTCGTGGGGTTCGTGCTGCCCGGGGAGACGCTGGCCATCATCGGCGGCGTGACCGCCAGCCTGGGGCACACGTCGCTGGCCTGGGTCCTCGTGGTGGTCATCCTCGCGGCGGTCATCGGCGACTCGGTGGGTTATGAGATCGGCCGGCTGTTCGGGCCCCGCGTCATGGGTCTGAAGATCCTGGAGAGGCGGCAGGAGCGGCTGGAGTCGGCGCAGGACTTCCTGCGTCGCCGGGGTGGGTCGGCCGTGTTCCTGGGCCGGTGGACCGCGTTCTTCCGGGCCGTCATGCCGGCGCTCGCGGGACTCTCCGGCATGAAGTACCGCGTCTTCCTGCCGTGGAACGCGATCGGCGGGATCGCCTGGGGCGCCACGGCAGTCACGGCCGGCTATCTCGCGGGCGAGTCCTACCACCGGGTCGAGAAGTGGCTCGGTCGCGGCGCTGCCGGCGTCGTCGGGCTCATCGTGGTGGTGGCGATCGCAGTCTGGGCGATCCGCCGCCACCGGTCGCAGGAGTCCACCTCCGCTTGATCTCCCACTTGTTGCCACCTGTGCGTCACGGAGGGCCCGGATCGGGGGTCTCGTGACGGCTGGTCGGCAACAAGTGGGGTCAGGCAGAGGAGGGCGAGGTGTCCGCCGTCACCTTCGGCATCAGGAGCGCGGCCACGATCGTGATCAGCGCCGCTACGAGGACGCCGACGAACACCGCGGTGCCGGCGTCGGCAGCGGTGCCGGGGTCGGTCTCAGGACGTCCGGAGCGGGCGATGACGCCGTTCGCGACGGCGCCCAGGACCGCCGCGCCCAGCGCGCTGCCGATGGAGCGAGCGAACAGGTTGGTGCCCGTCGCGACCCCGCGTTCGTGCCACTCCACGCTGGCCTGCGCCGCGATGAGCGACGGGCTCGCAACCAGTCCCAGGCCGAGACCGGTGACGAAACAGGTCGCCGCGACCACGGCCACCGAAGGGTGCTGCGACAACAGGGCGAGCGTGCCGGTGCCCACGACGACGAGCGCCATGCCGACCAGGATCGCCGGCCGGAACCCGAACCGCAGGTAGAGCAGGCGTCCTGAGAACGTGGCGGCGATCGGCCAGCCGATGGTCAAGGCCGCGAGGGCGAGACCGCCGACGAGGGGGTCGATGCCCAGGGAGTTCTCGAGGTAGGTCGGGACGAACGACGTGAGGCCGATCAGGATCACGCCGACGCCCAGCGCCAGCATCGTCGTCGTGGCGAGCAGGCGGCGGCTCAGCACCCACAGGGGCAGGACGGGCTCCGCCGCTCGGCGTTCGGCGAGGAGGAACGCGACCAGGAGCAACGATCCGCCGCCCAGGACGCCGAAGCTGGTGGGCGACGACCACGGCCAGGCCTGGCCACCCTCCAGGATGCCGAGGATGAGCAGCGACATGGCGACGGTGAGCAGTGCGGCGCCCGCAAAGTCGATGCGGTGCGCCTTACGCTCGACGCGCTCGTGGAAGTCGCGGACGATGAGGGTGCCGGCCAGCAGGCACAGCGGCACGTTGACGAAGAAGATCCAGCGCCAGATGCCGAGCTGGGAGAAGATCCCGCCGAGGGTGGGGCCGACGACTGACGACACCGCCCAGACGCTGGCGATGTAGCCCTGGGCCTTGGCGCGCTCCGCAACCGTGTAGATGTCGCCCGCGATCGTGATCGCCATCGGCTGCACGGCGCCGGCGCCGAGTCCCTGGACCGCGCGGAAGACGATGAGCGAGGTCATACTCCAGGCGAAGCCGCACAGCACCGACCCGGCGAGGAACAGGCCGATCCCGAACAACATCAGCGGCTTGCGCCCGACGATGTCGGCGAGCTTGGCATAGATGGGGACCGACACGGCCTGCGCCAGCAGGTAGACCGAGAACAGCCAGGGGAACTGCGAGAAGCCGCCGAGGTCGCGCACGACTGATGGCACGGCCGTGGCGAGGATGGTCGCATCCATGGCGATGAGCCCTGTCGAGACCATCAGGGCCAGCAGGATGGGCCCGCGGTCCGAGCGCAGGCCCACTCCAGCGGTGCTCGTGGTCGTGGAGGTCATCTCCGGTGACAAGTGCCCGGGGACGCCGCGCATTCCCCCGACAATCCTCCGGTATGCCGGCTGCGCGCCTTCCGAGGGCGCCTGGCGGGCGGTCTCGGGGCGATTTCGTCGCCGTCGGCCGCTCTAGTAACCTGCTCCGCGGTGGCGTGTCCGAGCGGCCTAAGGAGCACGCCTCGAAAGCGTGTGTGGGGGAAACTCCACCGTGGGTTCAAATCCCACCGCCACCGCCATGGTGATGTCTCAAGACATCGGCAAGGCCCCGAACCCTCAGGGTTCGGGGTTTCTTGCTGTCTGGGGTTGATCCCTTAGGGGTCGCTGCCCACGTCGGACAGGGGTTCCGACGTGGGCAGCTGGCGCCGTGCGTGTGGCGTTGCGCGAACGCTACCCGCAGGGCCGGTCTGGTTGCATACCGCAACCGGACTAGTGCAGGAACGGGTGGCCCGGCACTGTGACTGGTGCAAATGGTGCGCCACGTGGAACGGTGGGGGCGTGATCCCGGAGTCAGTCGAGCCAGCAGCCCCCACTCCGGTGTTCTTCCTCGCCGGCGGCACCGGGATCTCGGCCGAGACGCTGGGAAACATGATGTTGCAGCAGTTTCCCTCGGTCACCTTCACCCGGCGCAAGATCCCGTTCATCACCACGGTGGAGCAGGCGCAGCAGGTCGTCCTCGAGCTGGACGCCGCGGTCACGGACTCGGTGGTGCCCCTGGTGTTCTCGACGGTCTCGGACGAGGACATCCGGGCCGAGCTGCAGACGACGCAGTGCGCCTTCATCGACCTCTTCGGCTCCCATCTCGACACCGTCGAGCGGGTGCTGCACGTCAACGCAACGCACGGTGTCGGTGCCCTGCACGGCGTCGGGGACAAGGGTCGCTACGACGCCCGGATGAAGGCCATCGAGTTCGCCATGGAACACGACGACGGGGCGAGCCTGCGCAACCTCGAGCAGGCGGACCTGATCCTCGTGGCGCCCTCGCGGTGCGGCAAGACGCCCACCTCGATGTACCTCGCCCTCCAGCACGGCCTCAAGGTCGCGAACTACCCGTTGGTCGACGAGGACTTCGATGCGGGCGGCATACCCCGTCCGATCCGCGGGCTCGTGGACCGGTGCTTCGGGCTGCTCTCCACCCCGGCGCGGCTCAGCCAGGTGAGGGGCGAGCGGCGGCCGGGCTCGACGTATGCCAGTCTCGCCCAGTGCAGCTTCGAGCTGCGCCGGGCCGAGGCGCTCTATCGTGCGCACCGGATCCCCGCCATCAACTCGGCCTCGATGTCGGTCGAGGAGATGGCAGCCGTCATCATGCAGAACAGTCGCCTCGACAATCTTGCCTAGGAACCCTCGCGGCCCCCGCCGCCCGTCGAAAGGATCGCCGTGACCGGCAACATCTCCTGGTTCAAAGACCTCGGGTTGGGGGACGTCGAGTCCGTGGGTGGCAAGAACGCCTCGCTCGGCGAGATGGTCCAGCACCTGTCGAAGGCAGGAGTGCGGGTCCCTGACGGCTTCGCCACCACGGCCGACGCCTACCGCCGCTTCCTGGCCCACGAGGGGCTCGCCGACCGGATCAGCGCGACGCTGGCCGACCTCGATGTCGAGGACACCCGATCGCTGGCCGAGGCCGGCGCGCAGATCCGTGACCTCGTCGAGGAGCAGCCGTTCCCGGAGGACCTCGAGGCCGACATCCGCGCGGCCTACGAGCAGCTCGTGGGCGGCGCCCCCGGCGAGGTGAGCTGGGCCGTGCGCTCCAGCGCCACGGCCGAGGACATGCCGGACGCGTCCTTCGCGGGACAGCAGGAGACGTTCCTCAACGTGTTGGGGATCGACAACATCCTGCTGGCGATCAAGAAGGTCTTCGCCTCGCTCTACAACGATCGCGCGATCGCCTACCGCGTGCACAGCAGCTATGACCACGACGTCGTCGCGCTGTCGGCGGGTGTGCAGCGGATGGTGCGGTCCGACATCGGGTCCTCCGGTGTGATGTTCACCATCGACACCGAGTCCGGCTTCCCGGATGCGGTGTTCATCACCAGCAGTTACGGCCTGGGTGAGGCGGTCGTGCAGGGTGCGGTGAACCCGGACGAGTTCTATGTCTACAAGCCGGCGCTGAGGGCCGGGCGACCGGCGATCCTCAAGCGTGGTGTGGGCAGCAAGGCCACCAAGATGGTCTACACGCAGGACTCCGCGGTGGGTCGCTCGATCGACTTCGTGCCGGTCGACGAGGCCGACCGGGGCCGGCTGAGCCTGACCGACGACGAGGTCACCGAGCTCGCCGTTCACGCCCTCAAGATCGAGGAGCACTACGGCCGCCCGATGGACATCGAGTGGGGCAAGGACGGCGTCGACGGGCAGCTGTACATCCTGCAGGCCCGACCCGAGACGGTGAAGTCGCGGCAGTCCGGATCGACCCTGCAGCGGTTCCGCATGGATGAGCGGGGTCCGGTCATCGCCGAGGGTCGGGCGATCGGGCAGAAGGTCGGCGCGGGTGCGGTGCGGGTGTTGACCAGTGCCGAGTCGATGCACGAGTTCCAGCCGGGCGAGGTGCTCGTCGCCGACATGACCGACCCCGACTGGGAGCCGGTCATGAAGCGCGCCAGCGCCATTGTCACCAACCGTGGCGGCCGCACCTGCCACGCGGCGATCATCGCCCGCGAGCTCGGCATCCCCGCGGTGGTCGGCACCGGTTCGGCCACGACCTCACTGTCCGACGGGCAGGAGGTTACGGTGTCCGCAGCCGAGGGCGACACCGGCTTCGTCTACGACGGCCTCCGGGCGTTCTCGGTGACCGAGACGGCCTTGGACGACATGCCGGACGTGGCGGTCAAGATCATGATGAACGTGGGCACGCCGGACCAGGCGTTCGAGTTCTCTCGCCTGCCGCACAAGGGAATTGGGCTCGCCCGGCTCGAGTTCATCATCAACCGCCAGATCGGCATCCACCCCAAGGCGTTGCTCGAGCTCGAGGACCAGGAGCCCGCGATCAGGGCCGAGATCGAGGCGCTCATCGCGGCCTACGACGGCCCGCGCGACTACTTCGTCAAGCGCGTCGCCGAGGGCGTCTCCATGCTCGCGGCCGCGTTCGCGCCCGAGCCGGTGATCGTGCGGATGAGCGACTTCAAGTCCAACGAGTACGCCCACATGCTCGGCGGCGAGCGGTACGAGCCGAACGAGGAGAACCCGATGATCGGCTACCGCGGCGCGGCGCGCTACCTGTCACCGGAGTTCGCCGACTGCTTCGCCATGGAGTGCGAGGCTCTGCGACTGGTGCGCGACGAGATGGGCCTGACCAACGTCAAGGTGATGATCCCCTTCGTCCGCACGTTGAAGGAGGCAGAGGGCGTCATCGACCTGCTCGGCCAGAACGGACTGCGCCGCGGCGAGAACGACCTCCAGGTCGTGATGATGTGCGAGGTGCCCTCCAACGCCGTCAACGCCGACGCCTTCCTCGACCACTTCGACGGGTTCTCCATCGGGTCCAACGACCTCACCCAGCTGACCCTGGGCCTGGACCGCGACTCGGCCCTGGTGGCTGGCGGCTTCGACGAGCGCGACCCCGCCGTGAAGAAGATGCTCACCATGGCGATCGAGGCCTGCCGGGCCCGGGGCAAGTACGTCGGGATCTGCGGCCAAGGACCCTCGGACCACCCCGAGCTCGCCGACTGGCTGATGGACCAGGGCATCGAGTCGATGTCCCTGAACCCCGACACCGTCGTCGAGACATGGTTGCGACTGGCCAGGCGTGAGGCTCCTGAGGCTCTCGTGGAGAACTGACGTCGGGCGTCCTGTCCGTTCGGGCGATTCGGGAATGAACGCCCGGCCCGATAGGGTTGCAACCACTGCGTGCGCACCGTCGTGCACCCAAGGTCGTCTGCTCCGCGCCCCAACTACTGGTTGGCGCCGTCAGCTCACAGGTTCGTGAGTGGTTCAGCATCTTCGGCCACTCCCTACTTCTGATGAGGCTTTCCTTTGTCTACGCACCACACACCTGTGCCCTTTGCCGACCTCGGCATCCCGGCTCGCGTCGTCGCAGCCCTTCGTGAGCGCGGCATCGACACCCCGTTCCCGATCCAGGCCGCGACGCTGCCTGACTCCCTCGCCGGCCGCGACGTCCTCGGCCGTGGCCGCACTGGCAGCGGCAAGACGGTCGCGTTCGCGCTGCCGACCATTGCGACCCTCGCCAAGTCCGGTCGCCGTCGCGCACCGCACACCCCGCGTGCGCTCGTCCTGGTCCCCACTCGTGAGCTGGCCATCCAGGTCGCCGAGACCATGACGCCCCTCGCGGCGGCCATGGAGCTGCGCACCATGACGATCTTCGGCGGCGTGGGCCAGAACCCGCAGGTCTCCGCGCTGCGTCGCGGCATCGACATCGTCATCGCGACCCCCGGACGGCTCGAGGACCTCATCGGTCAGGGACACGTGCGCCTGGGCGAGATCGAGGTGACCGTCCTCGACGAAGCGGACCACATGGCCGACCTGGGCTTCCTCCCCGCAGTGAAGCGCCTGCTCGACGCCACCCCGCGCGACGCTCAGCGTTTGCTCTTCTCCGCGACGCTCGACAATGCGATCGACCAGCTGGTCAAGCGCTACCTGCACAACCCGGTCACGCACAGTGTCGACAGCGCCGCCTCGCCGGTGCCGGCGATGACCCACCACCTGTTCAACGTGTCGCGCGACAACAAGCCGGCTGTCGTGCGGGAACTCGTTGCAGGACAAGGCCGAACCCTCGCCTTCACCCGCACCAAGCACGCTGCCAAGAAGCTGGCCAAGCAGCTCACCGCGTCGGGCATCCCGGCGGTCGACCTGCACGGCAACCTGTCCCAGAGCGCCCGTCAGCGCAACCTCGCCGCCTTCAGTGAGGGCTCGAGCCGGGTGCTGGTGGCCACCGACATCGCGGCCAGAGGCATCCACGTCGACGACGTCACCCTCGTCGTGCACGTCGACCCGCCGGCCGAGCACAAGGCCTACCTGCACCGTTCGGGCCGGACCGCCCGGGCCGGTGCCGAGGGCGTCGTCGTCACCGTCAGCACCCCCGAGGAGCGCGGCGACACCCGCACCCTCATGCGTCAGGCCGGCATCAAGCCGACCGCCGTCGACGTCGCGCCCGGCCACCCCGCCATCGGTGACCTGACCGGCCCGTTGGCCGAGCTGGTCACCCCTGCGCCCGTGGTCGAGCAGTCGGGCAACGGCAACGGTGGCCGCTCGCAGCGTGGCCGTGGCGGCTCCGGCGCGCCCCGCCAGGGCGGCTCCGGCCGCTCGTCCGCAGGCAGCGCCGGTCGTGGCGCCGCCGGCGACGCTCGTGGCCGTCGCGGAGGCACGCAGTCCTCGGGCACCGAGTCCTACCGCACCGAGACCCCCAGGTCGCAGGGCTCCCGCTCGTCGGGCGGCTCCTCGCAGCGCAGCTCGGGCTCGCGGCAGGGCGGCGGCTCGCAGGGCACCTCGCGCTCGGGCGGCGGCATCGCTGCCTTCTCCGCCGGTCGCGGCAGCCGCTGACCCCGAAGGGGTGAGCACGCGGCATACGTGCAGCGGCGAGGTGTCCCCGCTGTTTGGCGGAGCGATGCTCCGGCCGCCAGTGGGACGATGGTCGCCATGGCGTCGCACGACGTTCGAGACCCAGGCGTCCTGGCTCGGGGTGGGCTGAGCGCCGCGCTGCTCCTGGGCGCCGGCGTCAGCGTCGCACTGGGTGCCTACGCCAAGGTGCACCCGCCGAGCTCGCGACCGCTGGTCACCCTGGGTTTCTCGGGCATGCTCCAGATGAAGGTCTGGCTCGGCACCCTCGCCGTCGTCCTCCTGGTCGTGCAGCTCCTCACCGCCCTGTGGATGTGGGGTCGCCTGCCGCGAGCCGGTGCGGCACCCGACTGGGTTGCGCCCGCCCACCGGTGGAGCGGGAGCGTCGCGTTCGTGGTCACGCTCCCCGTCGCCTTCCACTGCCTGTGGGCCCTGGGCTTCGGGGTCGCCAGCCCACGGGCGGTCCTCCACGGCGTCGCCGGGTGCCTGTTCTACGGGGCGTATGCCGCGAAGATGCTCGGTCTGCGCCTCCGGGGAGCGCCCGGCTGGGCACTGCCCGTGCTCGGCGGCACCGTGCTCGGCTCACTCGTGGTCACGTGGCTGAGTGCCGCCCTCTGGTTCTTCACCCGTTCCGGCCTGCCGCTGTTCTGAGAGGAGTCCTCCGTGGCGATCCAGCCGCTCTCGCGTCGATCCGCGCTGCGAGGCGCAGCGGTGGCGGGCGTCGCCGCCGTGGTCGGCTTCGCGGTGGCCCGCGCCGGTCGTGCCGGTGCACCCGGACCCGGGACGGCGGCCAACGCCTACGGCCCGGGCGCCCCCGACCAGGAGCGTGAGCTGGCTCGGCTCGATGAGGTGCCGAGGAGCGGAGGGGTGGTCGTGGAGGGCGACAAGGTCGTGCTCACCCGGGGGACGGACGACGTCGTCCACGGGTTCTCGGCGATCTGCACCCATCAAGGGTGTCCGGTGTCATCGGTCGCAGCAGGGGCGATCGTGTGCCCGTGCCACGGCAGTCGCTTCGACGCCACCACGGGCGCGGTGCTCACCGGCCCCGCCACCCGTCCCCTGCCGCCCGTCGCCGTGGTCGTGCGCGACGGCGTCGTCTACTCGACCACCTGAGGAGAGGCCATGTCGCGTCTCTGGTCCGTGCTCCCGACGCTGCTGTGGCTCGCCGCCACCGGCTTCGCGATCGGCGCCCTCATTGCCCTCTCCTGATCCGCCCTCTCCTGATCCGCCCTCTCCTGAGCCCACCGCTGCCACCTAGGGCGAGAGCGGCTCCTCGTCCTCCCACTCCTCGGCGGCGATCACCTTGAGCACCGCGTTGATCAGGCCCAGGTGGGTGAACGCCTGGGGGAAGTTCCCCAGGTGACGCCCGCTCGCTGCGTCGATCTCCTCGGCATACAGGCCCAGCGGCGTCGCGAGGTTGAGCAGGCGCTCGCACAGGCGACGCGCACGCGGCTTCTCGCCCACGATCGCCAGGCACGACACCAGCCAGAACGAGCAGATGGTGAACGTGCCCTCCTCACCTGACAGCCCGTCGTCGGTCTCCTCCACCCGGTAGCGCAGCACCAGCCCGTCGTCGGTGAGCTCGTCCGCGATGGCGACCACGGTGTCGTGCAGCCGCGGGTCGTCAGGCGGGAGGAAGCCGACGAGGGGCATGAGCAGGTTCGAGGCATCGAGGGCGTCGGTGTCGTAGTGCTGGGTGAAGACGCCCCGCTCGTCGACTCCATTGGTGCAGATGTCGGCGTGCATCTCGTCCGCGGCCTCCTGCCAGCGCTGCGCGAGCTCGAAGTTCTCGCGCACGTGCGCGAGCTTGGCGCCACGGTCGGCCGCCACCCAGCACATGACCTTCGAGGAGGTGAAGTGCTTGGGGTCGCCGCGCACCTCCCAGATGCCGCGGTCCGGCTCACGCCAGTGCTCGATCGCTGCCTCGACGAAGCCGGAGAGGATTGGCCACAGCCGCTCGTCCAGGGTGTCTCGCGACTTCGTGTGGATCCACACCGAGTCGAGGATGGCGCCCCAGACGTCGTGCTGCTTCTGGTCGAACGCACCGTTGCCGATCCGGACCGGTCGCGCACCGTCGTAGCCCGTGAGGTGGTCGAGGGTGCTCTCGGACAGGTCCTTCTCCCCGTCGATGCCGTACATGATCTGCAGCCCGTCGGAGGCTTCGGCGAGGTCGGCGATGAACCAGAAGAAGTCGCTGGCCTCCCAGTCGAACCCCAGGGTGTCCAGGGCCCAGAGAGCCAGCGTCGAGTCGCGGATCCACGTGTATCGGTAGTCCCAGTTGCGTTCTCCCTTGGGCGTTTCCGGCAGCGACGTCGTGGGCGCGGCGATCAGGGCGCCCGTCGGCGCGTAGGACAGACCCTTGAGGGTGAGGGCGCTGCGCTCCAGGTGGGTCCGCCACGGGTGGTCGGGGAACTTGCCGCGGGCCAGCCAGTGCTGCCAGTGGTGGGCCGTCCACACCTGCCGGCGGTAGGCGTCCTCGAACGTCTGCGGGGGGTCGTGCTCGGTCCACGAGAGGGCGGCGTAGTGCGTGTCACCCTCCTTCATGAGCGTCCGCACCGTGGCCTGCGGTCCCTCGATGCCCAGGCGCATGTCCGTGGTGAGGCGGACCTTGAGCTCGCCGCCGTCGCCCTCGGCGACGGCCGAGTGGTAGTCGTCGCCGTAGAACGACCAGATCGCCTGCTGCCGGCCGTAGTCGAAGACGGGCGAACAGTTGAGCGCCAGCTGAACCTCGCCGTTGACGCACCGGATCGTCCGCAGCAGCACGTGCTCGGCGTCGTAGTCGGTGGGCGCCCTCCGGTAGCGGTGCGCGCGCTCGGTCTCGTGGTGCCACGGCCCCATCAGCAGGGCGTCGCGCACGATGATCCAACCGCTCGGCGTCCCCCACGAGGTCTCCAGGATGATCGTCCCGGGGAGGTAACGGCGTGCGGTCGGGACCAGCATGTCGGCCGGCCCGAGCCGGAAGCCGCCGGCGTCCCGGTCCAGGATCGAGCCGAACACGCTCGGAGAGTCCATGCGCGGCAGGCACATCCACTCGACGTTGCCGCTGGGGGCGATGAGCGCCGTGACCTGGCAGTCGGAGATGAACGCGTAGTCACCTATGCGGGGGAAGGGCGAGCGCACGATCCGCTGCTCGCCTGCAGCGCGTCGGCGCTGCTCGCCTCCGGCGTCGGCGGGTGAGCCAGCGGGAGAGACGGTCGCAGTCATTGCCGCACCTCCTAGTGGGCGAAGGGGCGCCCTCAGTCGCAGGATCCCGCAGTTTCGTGGTCCGCGCCATGGCTCGTTCGTGACCCAGGGTGACCAGCTGGCGGATACACCCGAGGAGGTATGCCGCGGTGCCCCCTGTGGGGGACGCCTCCCGTGCGCGGGGTTCCCTACGCTGGCGGTATGCGTGAGCCCGCCGACCTGCCCTGGGATCCCCCGTGGATTCGTGGCCGGGAACAGTGGGCCCATCGGAGCGCGCCGCGGGTGGGGCGGTACGTCCTGGCCTTCGTGGTCGGTGTAATCCAGCTCGGCGGCAGCGCGGGTGCCTCGCACGCCCAGCCCGACCGGAGGTCGCTCGACGTACTGGCTGTCGTCCTGCTCCTCGTCGCCCCGCTGGCGATCACGGTGCTCCGCCGGTTCCCCGTCCAGAGCATGGCCGCCATTGCCCTGGCATCGGCCCTCTACCTTTCTCGCGGCTACGCCTACGGGCCGGTCTTCCTCGGCCTCGCGATCGGGCTCGTGGCCACCGTCGTCCGCGGTCACCGGATCGTCGCCTGGCTGGGCGCGGCCGTCGTGCTCGCCGGTGACGCCGTGGGCCGCCTCGCGTTCGACACGGCCACGTGGTCGTGGCCTGCGCAGGGCGCACTGCTCGCCTGGACCCTGGTGGTGCTCGCGGCCGGCGAGGTGGTGCACAGCTGGCGGGAGCGAGCGGCGACCTTCCGGCAGGTGGCGCGTGAGACGAGGCTTCGGCAAGCCGGTGAAGAGCGACTGCGGATCGCGCAGGACCTGCACGACGTCGTGGCGCACCACATGTCGCTCATCAACGTCCAGGCCGGGGTCGCCCTGCACCTGGCCGACCGACGGCCCGAGCAGGTCGAGCCCGCCCTCGTCGCCATCCGCGACGCGAGCAAGGAAGCGCTGGGCGAGCTCAGGGCCCTCATCGACGTCCTGCGCCTCGACGGTGCGCCCGCGCCGCGCTCTCCGGTGGCCAACCTCGCCGGCCTCGACGACATCGTGGAGCGGAGCGGTCATGCGGGGCTGCGGGTCACCAAGACGGTGACCGGGCAGCCGAGGCCACTGTCCGCCGCAGTGGAGCTCGCGGCATACCGGATCGTGCAGGAGGCGATCACCAACATCGTCCGGCACGCGCAGGCGACGCGGGCCACGGTGTCCCTCCACTACGGTGAGGACATGCTCTCGGTCACGATCGAGGACGACGGCCACGGAGGCGCAGGGTTGTCGAACCTGGTGCAGGGCAACGGGATCAGCGGCATGCAGGAACGCGCTCGTGCCCTGGCTGGCGAGCTCCGCGTTGCTGCCGCGCCGGGTGGTGGCCTGCGCGTCGAGGCGGACCTCCCGACGGGTGGCCCGCGGTGATCCGGGTGGTGCTGGCCGACGACCAGGCGCTGCTCCGGGCAGGGATCCGCGCGCTGCTCGACGCCGAGGACGACATCGACGTGGTGGGCGAGGCGGCCGACGGCGCCGAGGCGGTCGCGGTCGTCCGTGCGACCGAGCCCGACGTGGTGCTCATGGACATCCGGATGCCCGGCACCGATGGACTGGAGGCCACTCGCCAGATCGCTGCCGACGACCGACTCTCGGGCACGCGGGTGGTCATGCTGACGACGTTCGACCTCGACGAGTACGTCTTCGAGGCGGTCCGGATCGGGGCCAGCGGCTTCCTCGTCAAGGACACCGAACCCGCCGAGCTGCTGCGCGGGATCCGTGCCGTCGCCGCCGGTGACGCCCTGCTGAGCCCTGGCGTCACGCGGCGGCTCATCGGGGAGTTCGCCACCCGCAGCCGACCCCACGCGTCGCCGGCTGCCGACCGCCTCGGCGCGCTGACGGAGCGGGAACGCGAGGTCGTCGCGCTCGTCGGGGAGGGCCTGACCAACGACGAGATCGCCCGACGGCTGTTCCTCAGCCCGGCGACCGCCAAGACCCACGTCAGCCGGTCGATGGTCAAGCTCCAGGTCCGTGACCGCGCCCAGCTCGTGGTGCTGGCCTACGAGTCCGGTCTCGTCCGCCCGGGCTGGTCGGAGTAGCTGCGCGCTGGAGTAGCCGGGCAACCACCGGCTACACCAGCGGGAGCAGTCGAGGTGTCGCCCCGCGTGGGATTCGAGAAGGGCTGTCCCGTCGAAGGATTGGGTCGTCAGCCCAATCCGACCAAGGAGTCACCATGACGACCCTCATCGCCAGCGCCGCGACCGCGGCCACCCTCGCCGCGAATGACGACCACTGGAACGGCCCGGGCCCCTGGTGGCCCCTCTTCCCCCTCGTGTGGCTGTTGTTCATCGTCGGCATCTTCGCCGCGTTCCGCTTCTTCGGGATGCGTCGCTGGAGGCAGTTCCAGGGCCACGCCGGGACGCGCGCCGGGGAGGCCAAGCTCGCCGAGCGCTACGCCGCCGGCGAGATCGACGAGCAGGAGTACGAGCGCCGGCTCGCCACGCTACGGCGAATGGGCGCGACGGACTGACGGGGTGACGAATCATTGCCAACCCCGTTGGGAGGGAAGACAATCGAAGTGTTCGGCCCGCCTCGGATCGACGGACCAACTTCAAGGAAAGCTGGTTGTGACAACCATGAAGCGATGGACCCATCCACAGGATCTCGTTGCTCTGATCGCTGGCGCCTACGCAGCCCTATCGCCGTTGTGGACCACCACGACGACGCGGGCGACCACAACCATGGTCGTGCTCGGTGCCATCACCGCCCTCCTCGCCCTCGCCGAGCTGTTCAGGCCGGACATGATGTCCGTCGAGGGGCTCACGGCCCTCATGGGCGCCTGCATGATCGCCGCCCCCTGGGTGATGGGGTTCAGCGGCACCCGGCCGATCTCGTGGACCGCGTGGATCGTCGGTGCCGTCGTCCTCGTCGTCGGCGCCGCCGATCTGCAGGTCACCAGATCGCACCACAGGGGCACCATGGCGACCTCGCACTAGGGGGCCGTCACACGACGCTCAACAACGCCAGCGCATAGGCGCACTCGGGGTCGGGGTCACTGAAGGTGCCCCGGCCCCCTTCGCTGTCCACCTGCACGATCCAGTCGTTGCCGTCGCGGTGCAGCCCCACGAACCGGTCGCCGAGCAGGACCCGCAGCTGGTCCTCCCGCGGCATCCACAGAGCGGTGTCCAGGGTGACGGAGTCCAGTGCCCACTCGGTGGTGCCGTTGAAGCCGAGCAGCGGCTGTCCCTTGAACGTGTGCACGTCGATGGTCAGGTGGCTGATCCAGAACACCTCACCCACGATGTTGGGCTGGTCGATCGTGAACCGGTCGCCCGGCATGGGTTCCCAGAGCACCCCGCCCTGGCTGAGGCTGCGTGACAGCTCGACCGTGATCATGGGCCGAGCCTACGACGCAGAGGTACGCCGCGCGGCCGGGCGCGCACGCGGCATACCTCCGTCGGTGGTGACCTCACAGGAGGTCGAAGGCGCGCAGCTCGTCCTCGGACATCAGCCGCGAGCGGATGAGGAAGCGAACGCCCTCGGGGGCTTCGACGGAGAAGCCGCTGCCCCGTCCCTTGACCACGTCGACCGTGAGGTGGGTGTGCTTCCAGTAGGCATACTGCGACAGGGACATCCAGAACTCGACCGGGTCGAGGATTCCGCCCACGGCGAGCTCGGCGAGCAGCACGTCGGCGTCGCCGGTCATGAACTCCCCTGCGGGGTAACACATCGGGGAGCTGCCGTCGCAGCACCCGCCGGACTGGTGGAACATCAGGGGGCCGTGCTTCGCGGTGAGGCGGCGGAGCAGGTCCGCCGCCTCACCCGTGAAGTCGACCCGGCTGTGCTGGGTCGTGTCCACGCCGGCCTAGAAGAACCCGAGCGCGTCGGGCGAGTAGGAGACGAGGAGGTTCTTCGTCTGCTGGTAGTGGTCGAGCATCATCTTGTGGTTCTCACGGCCGATGCCGGACTGCTTGTAGCCACCGAACGCCGCGTGGGCGGGGTACTGGTGGTAGCAGTTGGTCCACACGCGCCCGGCCTTGATGCCGCGCCCCATCCGGTAGGCCCGTGAGCCGTCGCGGGTCCAGACGCCGGCCCCGAGTCCGTAGAGGGTGTCGTTGGCGATCTCCAGCGCCTGGGCCTCGTCGGTGAAGCTGGTCAGCGAGACGACGGGTCCGAAGATCTCCTCCTGGAAGACCCGCATCGAGTTGCTGCCCTCGAACACGGTCGGGGTCACGTAGTAGCCCTCGGCCAGGTCGCCGTCGAGGATGTTGCGCTCACCGCCGGTGAGGACCTTGGCGCCCTCCTGCCGGCCGATGTCGAGGTAGGACAGGATCTTCTCGAGCTGGTCGTTGCTTGCCTGGGCGCCGATCATGGTGGTCGTGTCGAGCGGGTTGCCCTGGGTGATCTTCTCCACGCGCTCGATGGCATCGCCGACGAAGTCGCTGTAGATCGACTGCTGCACGAGCGCCCTCGACGGGCAGGTGCAGACCTCGCCCTGGTTGAGGGCGAACATCGAGAAGCCCTCGAGCGCCTTGTCGTAGAACGCGTCGCTGCTCTCGGCGACGTCGTCGAAGAAGACGTTCGGGCTCTTGCCGCCGAGCTCCAGCGTCACCGGGATGATGTTCTGCGAGGCGTACTGCATGATCAGCCGGCCCGTCGTCGTCTCGCCGGTGAAGGCGACCTTGGCGACCCGGGGGGATGACGCGAGGGGCTTGCCCGCCTCGACGCCGAACCCGTTGACCACGTTGAGGACCCCGGCCGGGATGAGGTCCCCGATCAGCTCCAGCACCTTGAGGATCGACCAGGGCGTCTGCTCGGCCGGCTTGAGCACCACGGCGTTGCCAGCGGCCAGAGCGGGGGCGAGCTTCCAGGTGGCCATGAGGATCGGGAAGTTCCAGGGGATGATCTGTGCGACCACGCCCAGGGGCTCGTGGAAGTGGTAGGCGACGGTGTTCTCGTCGATCTCGCTGCTCGAGCCCTCCTGGCCGCGCAGCACCCCGGCGAAGTAGCGGAAGTGGTCGATGGTGAGCGGCAGGTCGGCGGCCAGGGTCTCGCGGACGGGCTTGCCGTTGTCCCAGGTCTCGGCGATGGCGAGCATCTCGAGGTTCTCCTCGAGCCGGTCGGCGATCCGGTTGAGGACCAGCGACCGCTCGCCCAGCGAGGTCTTCCCCCACGCGGGCGCCGCGGCGTGGGCGGCGTCCAGGGCCGCCTCGATGTCCTCGGCGGTCCCGCGGCCCACCTCGGTGAAGGCCCGTCCGGTGACGGGTGAGATGTTCTCGAAGTACTCGCCCTTCTTGGGCTCGACCCAGTTGCCGCCGATGAAGTGCCCGTAGCGCGGCTCGACCGTGACCTTCGAGCCCTCGGTTCCGGGGGGTGCGTAGACCGTCATCGCTGTTCTCCCAACGTCTTTGGTGGTGCCCCGCTGTGGGGTTGGGCTGACGTTAGGCAGCGCAACGTTGCGACGACGTTGCACGCTGAGAGCGACCGGCAGGTATGCCGCGCGGCGCGCAGGCGTCAGAGGCCGTGCTCGCGGTCGAGGCGGGCGAGCTGTCCGGCGACGAGGGGGCGCAGGGGCGACGACGCGGTCAGGCAGGCCATCTGCGCCGTCCACATCTCGTAGTCGTCCGCGCCCCAGGCCGACCGGGTCCAGGTGGACATGAGGTCGGGTTCGCGGCTGGCGAGCACAGCCCGTCGCAGCTGCCCCTCGACGTTGCTGCGCAGGCGCCTGACGCCGGGTGCGCTCGAGTGGGGCAGCAATGGGCCGCGGTAGGACCGCAGGGCGACGTCGACCGACCCCGCGGCCAGGTGCGCCTCGACCGCGAGCCAGTCGGCGGTGACCTCGGCGGCCAAGCGGTACGGGCGCGAAGGGAGCACGTCCTCGCCCAGCAGTGTGCGGAGCCGGTTGAGCTCGGCCCGCAGCGTCGAGGTGGTCACGTCGTCCTCGTAGAGGAGTACGGCGAGCTCGTCGCCCGAGAGACCTCGTGGTGCGGCAGCCAGCAGGAGCACGATCTCGCTGTGCCGAGGGCTGAGCCGCAGCGTCCTGCTCGCACCGCGACCGTCGTCGACCGTGAGCAGCGCGTCGTTGCGGCCGAGTCCGTGCAGCGACAGGACGATTCCCGCATGGCTGGGTCGCGACGAGTCCTTGGCGCGGGTCATCAGCTCCCGAGCGAGCTCCGCCTCCGCCATTCGCGCCGCGGCCCGCACCATCGCCATCGTCTGCGGCACGACGATCTGCTCGCCGCCGGTGATGTCGAGGACGCCCAGCAAGGTGGCCGTGGTGGGGTCATGGATCGGGGTGGCCGCGCAGCTCCAGCGCTGCACCGACCGGCGGAAGTGCTCAGCCCCGATGATGTTGACGGGCTGGTCGAGGGCCAGCGCCATGCCCGGCGCGTTGGTCCCGGCGAGGCGTTCGTCCCAGTTGCTGCCCTCGACGAAGCCGATGCTCTCGGCCCGGCGCAGCACGCTCGGGGTGCCGCACACCCAGAGCAGCTGGCCGGCGGCGTCCGAGACGGCCATGATCGCGTCGCAGTCGCGCGCTGCCCGGCCGAGCACGTCGTCGAGCAGTGGGAAGACCTGGGCCAGCGGATGGGCCTCGCGGTGGTCGCGCAGGGCGTCCGCGGGCAGCGTGATCGGCGCCTCCATCCGGTCGGCCTCCACGCCGGCGGCAGCAGACCTCACCCAGGAGTCCGCCACCTGGGCGCGGACGGCCGTCATCGGTTCCACCTCGTCAGTGTGCGGGGCGCCGCCACGCCTGTCACCGGCCGTCCCGAGAGTTGAGGCGAGCGGGCGGTTCGACCCGACAGGCGGTCGACGTGAGCGTGTTCGGCGCGGCCCGACGAGACTCGGCGAGACTCGGCGAGACGCAGCGCGGCTCAGCAGCCGGACGAGCTGGGTGCGGTCGTGGTCGCCGCCGCCTTGGGAGGTGCCGTCAGGGCGGTGAACCTTGCGCCCAGCACGAGGTCGACAGAGGAGTCCGTGCGACTGTCCTTGATGCCCTTGGATCCCTTGACCAGGGCCAGCACGAGCTTGGCCGACGTGGTCCCCGTGGCGCCGTAACGCACCTCCGCCGCGACGGCGACCTTCTTCTGGAGCGGGTCGTTGCTCACGGCCGCAACCTTGAAGCCACGCTTGCGCACGTCGGAAGCGGTCTTGGCGGCCAGTCCCGTGCGGTCCGTCGCGTTGTAGACGTTCACCGTGACCTGTGACGGGACCCTCACGGTGGAGGTCGCCGTGCAGGTCGAGGTCGGTGCCGCGCGGGGCTTGTTGCTGTCCTGGAAGTACGAGTACGCGTACCAGAAGGCGAAGAACAGCATGAGCGTGACGATCCCGAGCGTGATGAGTGCGCGGCGTCGGCGGGCACGGCGGGTGCGCGAGGCACCGGCCTCCACGACGTAGCTCATTCGCCCACCTCCACCCGCGGGTCCTGCGTGCGTGGGGCCCGTGCGGCCCCCCGCTGCGTGGGGTCAGTCAAGCACGAGGACGCGCGCGTGGAGGGTAGGACGCTGTTGAAGGGCGGCACGCAGTGCGCGGTGCAGGCCGTCCTCGAGGTAGAGCGTGCCCTCCCACTCGACCACGTGGGCGAAGAGGTCCCCGTAGAACGTGGAGTCCTCGGCAAGCAGGTGGCCGAGGTCGAGGGTGCGCTTGGTGGTGACGAGCTGTTCGAGGCGCACGAGGCGCGGTGGCACGTCGGCCCAGTCGCGGGGCGTCTGTTTTCCGTGGTCGGGGTACGGCCTGCCCTCGCCCACCTTCTTGAAGATCACCCAGCCACCATAGGCGTATGCCGCGCGGTCGGCCCTTCACGTCTCGTTCCACCTGCCCCAGCGTGTGTGGGCCGCACTAGAGTGCCGAAGGTGACCGAGAACGCGACGCCGGAGCAGCCGGCCACGTCCACTCCCCAGCTCGACGAGATCCGCGCGGGGTACTCCTTCGCGGGTGGCGCGCTCCACTTCGGGGCCGCTGTCGTCGACGGCGTGGCCCATCCTGACGCACCGGTACGCATCCCGCTGTCGACGCTCAACCGGCACGGCCTCGTGGCCGGCGCGACAGGCACCGGCAAGACCAAGACCCTTCAGCTCATGGCCGAGCAGCTGTCCGGCCAGGGCGTGCCGGTCTTCCTCGCCGACATCAAGGGTGACCTGTCCGGCATGGCCACCGCGGGGACGGCCAACGACCGGATCACCGCCCGCGCGACGGACGTCGGGCAGCAATGGGTCGGCACGGCATACCCGACCGAGTTCCTGTCGCTCGGTGGACTCGGCAACGGCATCCCCATTCGCGCCACGATCACGTCGTTCGGACCCACGCTGCTGTCAAAGGTGTTGGGGCTCAACGAGACCCAAGAGTCCAGCCTCGGACTGGTGTTCCACTACGCGGACAAGAACGGCCTCGCGCTCCTGGACATCAAGGACCTCCGCGAGGTCATCGCCTTCCTCAACTCCGACGAGGGCAAGGCTGACCTGAAGTCGCTCGGCGGGCTGTCGTCGGCGACGGCCGGGGTGATCCTGCGTGAGCTGATCTCGTTCTCGGACCAGGGCGCCGATGCCTTCTTCGGTGAGCCGGAGTTCGATACCCAGGACCTGCTGCGGACCGCTGCGGACGGCAAGGGCCTCGTCACGTGCCTCGAGCTGCCCGCCGTCCAGGACCGGCCCGCGCTGTTCTCCACGTTCCTCATGTGGCTGCTGGCCGACCTCTTCCACGACCTGCCCGAGGTGGGGGACGTCGACAAGCCCAAGCTGGTGTTCTTCTTCGACGAGGCCCACCTGCTGTTCAGCGACGCGAGCAAGGCGTTCCAGGACGCGATCGAGCAGACCGTGCGACTGATCCGCTCCAAGGGCGTCGGCGTCTTCTTCGTGACGCAGTCACCCAAGGACGTGCCCGGCGACGTCCTGGCCCAGCTCGGGAACCGGGTGCAGCACGCGCTGCGGGCCTTCACGCCCGACGACGCCAAGGCCCTCAAGGCGGCTGTGTCCACGTATCCGCACAGCGGCTACGACCTGGCCGAGTTGCTGACCTCGCTCGGCACGGGCGAGGCCGTGGTCACCGTCCTGTCCGAGCGGGGCGCCCCGACACCTGTCGCGTGGACCCGGATGATCGCGCCGCAGTCGCTGATGGCCCCGTCCGACGAGGCCACCGTGAAGCAGATCATCGCGGCGTCGCCCCTGTCGTCGAAGTATGCCGAGATGGTCGACCGCGAGTCCGCCTACGAGAAGCTCCAGGCGCGACTGCAGCAGGCGCCCACTCCCGAGGAGGCCCCGGCTCCCAAGGCTCCGGCTCCGAAGGCCCCGGCACCGGAGCGCGCTCCGCGGGCACCGAAGGAGGAGCCGGGCATCGTCGAGCAGGTCGTGAGGTCGAGCGCCTTCAAGTCGGCACTGCGTTCGGCCGGCACGGTGCTCGGCCGCGAGATCACCCGCTCGATCTTCGGCACCGCCCGCCGCTCCCGCTGAGTGGCTCAGCCGAGGAGGGCGGCGACCAGCAGGATGACCGGCACGGCGCCCACCGTCGTGATGAGGATGGTGTCGCGGGCCAGCACCGTGGCGCGGTTGTAGCGGGTCGCGTGCACGAAGATGTTCTGCGCCGTCGGCAGCGCCGAGGTGACCACGATCGCGAGCAGCGCGTGCCCGTCGACGCCGAGCAGGACGCTCGCCACGAACCAGGCCACCGCTGGCTGCACGAAGAGCTTGAGGGCCGACGTCGACGCGAGCTCGGCCACCGAGCCGGCCCGGCCCAGCCCCGGGCCCAGCCGCAGCGCGATCCCGTAGGCGACCAACATGCACGGCACGGCCATGTCGCCGAGCAGCCCCAGGGGCGCGGCGACCATCGTGGGCAGCGTCCAGCCCGTGATCGACAGGCCGAGCCCGACCAGTGAACCGACGGTCAGCGGGTTGCGGAACGGACGGGTCAGCAGCTGCCACCACCGTGACCGCCCGTGCGCATCGGCGTCGAGGAAACCCAGCGCGAGTGGTTGCAGGACGAGGAGCTGCAGCAGCAGGGTGGGCGCGACGAACGCCGCGTCGCCCAGCACATAGCTCGCCACCGGGATGCCGAGGTTCCCGGCATTGACGTATGCCGCGGACAGGGCGCCGATCGTGGTGTCACCGAGCGAGCGGTGCCAGACCAGCCGTGCCAGCGCGATGTAGATGCCGGCTGCCGCTGCAACGCCGGCGACCGATGCGATGAGGTTGGCCGACAGCACCTGGTGGACGTCGGCCCGAGACAGCGTGATCACCATCAGGGCAGGGCTGGCGACGAAGAAGGCGATGCGTGAAAGCACCTGCTGTGCACCGAGGTCGACGATCCTCAGGTGGGCGAGCAGGGCGCCGACGGCGATGACGACGGCGATCGTCGTGAACCCGTTGAGTACGCCCTGCACACCGACAGGCTAGGTGGGCGGGCGCAGGACCGGCGCAAGGGTCTCAAGGACCGAGGCGTCCTCGATGGTGCCCGGCACGTTGGGGGTCTTGCCGTCGGCGATCTCGCGCATCGTCTTGCGCAGGATCTTGCCGGAGCGGGTCTTGGGCAGCGCGGTGACGATGTCGACCTGCTTCAGGGACGCGATCGCACCCACCTCGTCGCGCACCCGCTGGTGGAGCTCGGCGCGGATCCGCTCACCGTCGGCCGCACCGTCGACCCCGGCCTTGAGCACGACCAGCGCGCGGGGGACCTGTCCCTTGAGCTGGTCGTTGACCCCGATCACCGCGCACTCCGCCACGGCGGGGTGGCCGGCGAGAGCAGCCTCGATCGAGCCCGTCGACAACCGGTGCCCAGCGACGTTGAGCACGTCGTCCGTGCGGCCCATGACGTAGAGGTAACCGTCCTCGTCGACCAGGCCGCCGTCACCGGTGAGGTAGTAACCGTCGAAGGCGGAAAGGTAGCCGGCGACGTACCGGTCGTCGTCGCCCCACAGGGTGGGCAAGGTGCCTGGGGGGAGCGGGAGCCTGATGCAGATGGCGCCCTCCTCGCCGGCGGGCAGCTCCTGCCCGTTCTCGCCGAGGATCCGCACGTCGTAACCCGGCGCGGGCACCGTGGGGGAGCCCGGCTTGATCGGCATCGGCTCCAGGCCGCGCAGGTTGGCCGCGATCGGCCAGCCAGTCTCGGTCTGCCACCAGTTGTCGACCACGGGCACCCCGAGCCGCTCGCTCGCCCACTCGTAGGTGTCGGGATCAAGGCGCTCCCCGGCGAGGAAGACCGTCTGGAGGCAGGAGAGGTCGTGCCCCTTCATCAAGGCGCCGTCAGGGTCGTCGCGCTTGATGGCCCGGTAGGCCGTGGGGGCCGTGAACATGGCCTTCACCCCGTGCTCGGCGATCACCCTCCAGAACGCGCTCGCGTCCGGTGTGCCGACCGGTTTCCCTTCGTAGAGAACGGAAGTCGCGCCCGTCAGGAGTGGGGCGTAGACGATGTAGGAGTGGCCGACGACCCAGCCGACGTCGCTGGCCGTGAACCAGGTGTCGCCCGGGTCGATGCCGTAGACGTTGCCCATTGACCACCGCAGCGCGACGGCGTGGCCGCCGTTGTCGCGCACGATCCCCTTCGGCCGCCCGGTCGTGCCAGAGGTGTAGAGGATGTAGAGCGGGTCGGTCGCGGCGACCTCGACGCAGTCGGCGGGCTCGGCATCGGCGACCAGCTCGTCCCAGTCGAGCTCCTCCCAGTCGGTGTCGCGCTCGCCGACTGCCGCGCGGGCCTGCTCGCGCTGCAGGACGATCACCGACTCCGGCTTGTGCGAGCTGCGGTCGAGGGCCGCGTCGAGCAACGGCTTGTACTCGACCACGCGAGTCGGCTCCACGCCACAGCTCGCCGCGACGACGACAGTGGGCTTGGCGTCCTCGATGCGTGCCGCGAGCTCCGCGGCGGCGAAGCCCCCGAAGACGACCGAGTGGACGGCGCCGAGGCGCGCGCACGCCAGCATCGCGACGACTGCCTCCGGCACCATCGGCATGTAGATGACGACCCGGTCACCCTTCTCTACCCCGAGCGAGGCCAGGGCGCCGGCGAACGTCGCGACGCGGTCGAGCAACGCGGCATACGTGATCGTCTCGTGGGTGTCGGTGACGGGGCTGTCGTAGTGCAGCGCAGCCTGGTCGCCGCGCCCGGCGGCGACGTGCCGGTCGAGGGCGTTGAAGCAGGTGTTGAGGGTGCCGCCGGTGAACCACCGGTAGAACGGCGGCCGGTCGTCGTCCAGCACCCGCTGCGGGGGAGTGATCCAGTCGATCGCCTTCGCCGCGTCGCCCCAGAAGCCGTCCGGGTCCCTGAGGCTCCGCTCGTATGCCGCGCGGTACGCGCCGTTGCCCAGTCCGCCACCCTTGAGGCCGGCACCGCCGTTGCCGCCATCGTCCATCCCGCGATCGTCCATCCCGCCATCGTGCGGCACCACGGGGGGACCCGCCAGAGCGGTGCGGGTGCGAAGCCGCCCCGTCAGGCGGCGGCGGTCATTCCTGAGGGCGGGTCTGGTACTTGATGTAGGCGCTCGAGTCCCGGTGCCACAAGCGGACCAGGGTCCAGGCGCCGACCGCGAGGAGGGCCAGGGCGAAGGCCTGGGCAAAGAGGCCGGCGGTGGGCAGCAGTCCGCCGAAGAAGCTCCCGACCGCGAGCGCGAACAACACGCTGGCGACGATGCGTCCCCATCGGGACCCGCGTGCCGTCACGCGGGCGAGGTAGAGCCAGAGGGCGCAGGCCAGCGCCGCGGTCACCGTGGTGACGGTGAGGCTGACTCGCAGCACGCCGTCGATGTCCGCTTCGGTCGCGACGAGGTGGCTGGCGGCGGCCTCGCGGGCGATGGCGTCGTGCAGCTGGCCCCGAGTGAGGAAGCCACGAACGATCTCGGCGACCTCGAGCGCGGCGCCGAACTGCATGAGCCGGACGCTGTCGACGATCGAGCGCGGCGGGACCACCGGGCTGCCCGGCCGCCACAACCGCTGGGCCTCGGGCCGCCCGTCACCGGGGCCGTCCGGGCTCAGCACTCCGCGCCACGAGATCTGTCGAGCCATCTGGTTGGTGCTCCCTCCGAGCGATGTGTTGACATCCTGTCTCGGAACCCTGCGCTGAGCCAGTCTCGCGCCCGGTTGTCGGGTGGGCGCCGGAGTTTCTAAAGCCCTCCGGTCGCCTCATCCATGACGAAGGCCCCCTGCACCTGCGTGGGGGGCCTTGTCTGGTTGGCGGAGGATAGGGGATTCGAACCCCTGAGAGCTTTCACTCAACACGCTTTCCAAGCGTGCGCACTAGGCCACTATGCGAATCCTCCGCCGAGGAGGCTACCTGAGCGAACGGCCTGCCCTGAAATCGCCTCAGATGGCGCAGCCAGGTCCGGCCAGGTCCGGCGTGCCGGCCGGGCCAGCGGATTCGCAGACCCGCTGGCCCCCCGTCTACACTGGCGGCAGGCACCCCGTGTGGTGGTACCTCTCCGAACTCCCCCAGGGCAGGAATGCAGCAAGGGTAGGAGAGCTCTTCCAGGTACGCGGGGTGTCCCCGTGTGTGCCCGCCCGTACTTTCGGCCACTCGCCCGAAAGCACGGGCGCTTGGCGGGTCCTGACGCCGTACTTTCGGCCACTCGCCCCGAATGCCTGGCGCGGCCGGCTCAGGTCCGGTGGCCCTCGTCGAGCAGCCGGACGCGGCGCCGGCCGAAGGTGACGGCCGCGTAGGACGCGAGCACCAGGACCATGAGCGCGTTCGACGCGCCGGACCGGGTGAGCAGCGCCGAGGCGGCGACCCCGCCGATGACCGTGAGCAGCAGCGGGCGGGCGTACCAGAAGGCAACCGACATCACGGCCGAGCCCGGCGAGAACAAGGACACCGGCGGCAGGCCGCGGAAGGCGGCCATGAGGTGCGCGCCCGCCACAAGGGCGACCATGGCAAGGGGCCAGACCACCACGGCGACGCCGCCTGTCGACGTCAACGCGACCGCGGCGCCCGCGAGCAGCGCCACGACGGCATACAACAGGGAGGGGGCGACCAGGTGGGCCAGCGCCTCCTGCCCGTACGCCAGCCCGATGAGGGGCGTCGTCCCGGCGTTGTCCCCCTGCAGTCGCATCCCCTCGGCCCAGGCGCCGTAGCCGAGGTAACAGGCGACGATGCCGACGAAGGCGACGATGTTCGGGACCCCTGGGGTCGCCGCGTGGGCGAGCGCCCAGCACCCGCCACCGGAAAGGATCGCGCCGACCATGAGCGCTCCGGGTGATCGTCGCAGCCCCAGCCAGTCACGCGCGGCGACCACGGCCACCGGCCCGCGGGCACGCAGCCGCCGACGACGAAGCCGCGTCGTGGGGGAGGCGACGTCGAGCCGGGCAGCGCGCAGGTCACCCGCGAGCACCGCACCCCCGATCGTCACGGCGCGCGCGGCCTGGGTCCGCAGGCTGACGTGGTGCAGGGCCCGCAGCGAACGGACCTCGCGCAGGACCGTCCCGGGACCTCTCGTGCCGGTGGGCCAGGACCGTACCTGCCCCCACAGCCACGCGCCGGCGAAGCCGAGCCCGACCGCCAGGCCCCCGAGAGTGGTCGGGACGAGGGCCAGCGGCGACGCCACTGCGGCGACCACCATGCCGGTGCCGATCACCGCACCGGTGAGCAGCCCGCCGACCAGGCAGCCGAGGAGGCTGAGCCGCCATGAGCGGCGCAGCACGACGGCGCGGTCGAGGCCGCTGACCACGACGTGGTCGAGGTAGGGCAGGTCGGGCACGACCGGGCCCCGCACCGAGCCGAGCCGGTGCGCGAGCAGCAGGAGTGCCACGACGACGGCACCGACGACGAGGACACCCTGGACCCCGGTCAGGTGACGTGAGAGCCACGCCGGGTCGACGAACTCGAAGAAGGCCCGCGACGCCGGCACCCCGTAGACGAGGGACGCGATCACGGCGACGTAGGCGGCATACACGGCATTGCCGTTGCCCTTGTCGGGCAGGCCGCCTCGGATGACCTCGCGCGCCTGGGCGAGGCGTTCGCGGTCGGTCGCCGGTCCGGCGACCTCGACGGAGGGGTCGCTCATGGGCCGACGATGTCGACCACCGCGTCACCCAGGGCGGCCGTCATGCCGGGGTCGTGGCAGGCGACGACGAGCGCGGCGCCGGTGGCCTTGCGGGCCAGCAGGATGTCGGTGAGCAGCGCGCGCTTGTGGGTGTCGAGCCGCTGCTCAGGTTCGTCGAGCAGCAGCACCCGGGCCGGGCGGAACAGCACCATCGCGAGGTGGAAGAGGTGTTGCTGCCCGGACGAGAGCTCGTGGGGGAACCGTTCGGAGAGGTGGTCCACCTCCAGCTCGGCCAGCATCGCGTCGGCCCGCTCGTCCGCGGTGCCGATGGCCCCGCCCCACGTCGAGTCGATGAGGACGAGGTGGTCGATGAGGGTCAGGTCGCGGTATGCCGTGGGCGAGCCGATGAGCGCGGCCACCCGGGCGCGCGTGGCCGGGTCGCGCTCGTCGAGCGGCTGCCCGTCGAGGCCGGCAGTGCCCGACGAGGCGTCGAGGGTGCCGGCGAGGATCCGCAGCAGGGTGGTCTTGCCGCTGCCGTTCTCCCCGCGCAGGACGACGCACTGCCCGGAGGTGACGGCCAGGTCGACGGGCCGCAGGAGCACGTTGCCGTCGATCTCCTTGGCGACTCCGGTGGCCGTCAGGGTCAGCGGTTGGGTCGTCCCTTCCCCGCCCGGATCCGGCTCGGCGGTGGGCTGTCTGCGCCGTGCGAACATCTGCCTCCTTCGTCGCCGTCAGTGTGCCACCCGGGTCTGGACGCCCGACGCGCGCGGACGCCGCGGATGTCGTCGGGGGCGACTAGGGTTCCCGAGGTGAGCACCGCGTTGTACCGCCGCTACCGGCCCGAGACCTTCGCCGACGTCATCGGCCAGGAGCACGTCACCGAGCCCCTGATGCAAGCGCTGCGCACGGGCCGGGTCAACCACGCCTACCTGTTCTCGGGGCCTCGCGGGTGCGGCAAGACGACCAGCGCCCGCATCCTGGCCCGCTGCCTCAACTGCGAGCAGGGGCCGACGCCGACCCCGTGCGGCACGTGCGACTCGTGCGTCGCGCTCGCCCGCGGTGGCGCCGGCAGCGTCGACGTCATCGAGATCGACGCCGCCAGCCACGGTGGTGTCGACGACGCCCGTGACCTGCGCGAACGCGCGTCCTATGGTCCGGCGCAGAGCCGCTACAAGATCTACATCATCGACGAGGCCCACATGGTCACGCCGCAGGGCTTCAACGCGCTGCTCAAGATCGTCGAGGAGCCGCCCGAGCACGTGAAGTTCGTCTTCGCGACGACCGAGCCCGAGAAGGTCATCGGCACGATCCGCAGCCGCACCCACCACTACCCGTTCCGGCTGGTCCCACCCGGCCAGCTCTCCGACTACATGGGCAGCCTGTGCGAGCAGGAGGGCGTCGCGGTGGCCCCCGGCGTGCTCTCCTTCGTCACGCGCGCGGGCGGCGGTTCGGTGCGTGACTCGCTGTCGGTGCTCGACCAGCTCATCGCCGGGTCGAGCGACGAGGGGCTGACCTACGAGGGTGCGGCCGCCCTGCTGGGCTTCACCGATGCCGAGCTCCTCGACGCGATCATCGACGCCTTCGCCGCGGCCGACGCCGCAGGGGTCTTCCACCAGGTCGACCGCGTCATCGAGACCGGCCTCGACCCGCGTCGGTTCGTCGAGGACCTGCTGGAGAGGTTGCGCGACCTCATCGTCGTGGCGGCGGTTCCGGATGGCGCGTCCTCGGTGTTGCGCGGCGTGCCCGAGGACCAGCTCGAACGCATGCGTCAGCAGTCGGCCGCCTTCGGCGGCGGTGCCCTGTCGCGGGCCGCCGACATCGTCAACGCCGGCCTCACCGAGATGACCGGCGCCACCGCGCCGCGACTCCAGCTCGAGCTCATCTGCGCGCGCGTGCTGCTCCCCGCCGCCTCCGGTGAGTCCGGGTATGCCGCGCGCCTGGACCGCCTCGAACGTCGCCTCGACGTCGAGGGCGTCCCGTCAGTGGCCCGTGCAGCGGCAGCACCCGTCCCCCCCACGTCGCCCTCGGCCCCCGCGGCGCCGGCCACCCCGCAGCCGGTAGCCGTGCCTGCGTCCGAGCCCGAGCCCGTCCCGACCCCCGCACCGGCGCGGGCGGTCGAGCCGCACGACCTGTCGACGGAGCCGCAGCACCAGTCAGGGCCGCCCGAGCGTGTGGCGACCGAGCCAGTGGCGACCGAGCCCCCAGCGACCGAGCCAGTGGCGACCGAGCCGGCCGCTGCCGCAGAGGCGCCGCGCACCAGCACCCCCACCGGCGGCATCGACGTCGCGGCCATCCGCCGGGCGTGGCCGGACATCCTCGGCTGGATCTTCAAGCACAAGCGCACCACGTGGACCCTGCTCTCCGAGCATGCGACCGTCTACGACTACGACGGCTCCAAGGTGGTCCTGGGCATCTCGACCGTCGGCATCGCCAACACCTTCCGGCACGGCCCGCACGCCGACCTGGTCCGTCAGGCGCTCATCGACGTGCTCGGCGTGGACGCACGCGTCGAGGGGATCCCCACCCCCGATGCCGCCGTCTCCGCACCGAGCGGCGAGGCCCACCCCACCGTCGCTCCCGCCAACCGGTTCCCGTCCGACGACCCGGCAGTCAAGGGCGACAACCCCGCGCCGTCGCGCGCCCGGGGCGGGACGGACGGCGGTGCGGCGGGAAGCTCTGGCGGCCCGGCGGCATACGCGGGCCTCGCTGCCTCGAGCCCACCCCCGGAGACAGGTGGCGGCTGGGCGACCGCCTCGTCCGGCCCGTCGAACGGCCCGAGCTGGGCCAGCGACGACGTGGCGGGGGCTGCGTCGACCCCACCCCCCGAGCCGGCGACCGCGCCCGCCGCCGAGCCGGGCACCGGTTCGAGGCTGGCCGCGGCGAAGGCTGCCGTGGCGGCGGAGGAGCCAGCGCGCACGCCTGACACCTATGTCGCCGATGACAGCGCCGCCAGTGCCGACGACGAGGACATCGCCGAGCTGGGCGAGGTCGGCAGGCCGGTCATCGAGCGACTGCTCGGCGGCAAGGTCATCGACGAAGGTCCCTGACCGCTGCGATGCAGGTCGCCGAGCTCCTCACGCGTCCGACCGCAGCCGAGCGGGCGTCGTCGCTGCCCGGCGACGACGTCGTGGCCCCCGCGGACGTCGTGATGGACCGTGCCTTCACCCTTCAGGTTCCCCCCGACGCCGTGTGGCCGTGGATCGTCCAGCTGGGGAAGCGGCGAGCCGGGTGGTACCTCCCCGCGGCGGTCGAGCGGTTCGTGCCGCCCGCCCGTCGAGGGCTGCGGAGGCTCGATGACCGCCACCAGGCACTCTCGGTCGGCGACGTCATCCCGGACTGGGGTGGAGCGGACGCGACGTTCACCGTCGTGGAGCTCGCACCGGCCCGGCACCTGCTCTACGGCTCGACCCGCGGCCGCACCCACCTGACCTGGTGCCTGCGGCTGACATCTGTCGGTGGCCGACGCACCCGGGTGCAGCTGCGGTTGCGGTTGGCGCCGGTCAGGCACCGGTTCGTGGCGGAGCACCTGGGCGGGTTGTTCGACCAGCTCACCGTCATGGGCCTGGCGGCAGGGCTTCGCGAGCGGGTCCAGCCCACCAGCGACACCGCGAGGGCATAGGCTCACTGGTGTGTACGAAGGCGTGGTCCAGGACCTGATCGACGAGCTCGGGCGACTGCCCGGAGTCGGTCCCAAGAGCGCCCAGCGGATCGCCTTCCACCTGCTGCAGGCCGACGCGGTCGACGTGAAGCGCCTCGTCGAGGTGCTCACCGAGGTCAAGGCCAAGGTGCGGTTCTGCGAGACCTGCGGCAACGTGGCGGAGTCCGAGCAGTGCCGGATCTGCGCCGACCCGCGCCGTGACGGCACCGCCATCTGCGTCGTGGAGGAGCCGAAGGACGTGGTCGCCATCGAGCGCACCCGTGAGTTCCGCGGGCGCTACCACGTGCTGGGTGGGGCGATCAGCCCGATCGACGGTGTCGGGCCGGACGACCTGCGCATCAAGGAGCTGATGACCCGGCTCGCGTCGGCCGAGGTCACCGAGATCATCATCGCGACCGACCCCAACCTCGAGGGCGAGGCGACGGCCAGCTACCTGGCCCGTTTCCTGCGGCCCATGGGGTTGCGGGTGACCCGGCTCGCGTCGGGTCTGCCCGTGGGTGGCGATCTGGAGTATGCCGACGAGGTCACCCTCGGCCGGGCGTTCGAAGGCAGGAGGCTTCTCGATGTCTGACGACCTGCGGGTGCTGGCCGACGAGTCGGCCGCCGACGCCCGCGCCTATCTCTCGACGGTCACCGAGGTGGCCTCGGGGACGGCGCCGGACGCGGCGATCCCGATGACGCTCCTCGCGTTGTCCCAGGCGCTCGTCATGGGTGCCCGGCTCGGCGCCATCGAGGACATCCTCCCGGCGGAGCGGTTCGAGGCCGACACGGTCGAGGCCGAGCTCGACCCGCTGCGCACGGGCGTCGCGAACCTCTTCGAGGGACTCGACGAGTACGCCGACCTCGTCGACCCCGTCACCTCCACCGAGCTCGCCACCGGATCACTGTCCAACGACGTGACGGTCGTCGCCTCCGCACTCGCCCACGGGCTGCGGCACTACGACGCCGGGCGGATGTCCGAGGCGCTCTGGTGGTGGCAGTTCAGCTATCTCTCCGACTGGGGCGAGCGGGCGGCCTCCGCCCTGCGGGTCCTGCAGTCCCTGCTCGGCCACATCCGGCTCGACGCCGACGAGGAGCGGGTCTCCGAGGCCGAGTTCGACGCCCTGCACCCCTGACACCCGCGCGGCGGTGCGGGCGTGCGGACGCGCGGACGTGCGGACGTGCTGCAAGATCACTGAGACGCGCTGCAAGAGCACGTGAAACGAGAGCAGACCGAGGGGGTTCGACTGCGATGCAGATGAAGCTGGAACTGATTCCGCTCCCGGTGGCGGACGTTGACCGGGCCATCGCCTTCTACGGCGACAAGCTCGGCTTCACCAAGGACGTTGACGTGCGGCCCGCCGAGGGTGTCCGGATCGTCCAGCTGACGCCAGAGGGCTCGGGTTGTTCGATCGGTTTCGGGACGGGGCTGGAGGTGTACGCGGGTGAGCCGGGGAGTGCCAGGGGCCTGCACCTGGTCGTGGAGGACATCACGGAGGCCCGTGCCGAGCTCGTCCGCAGAGGCGTGGAGGTCAGCGAGATCCACGACTTCGGCGGCGGTGTCAAGGGAGCGAACTTCTCCGATCCTGACGGCAACAGCTTCGAGCTGCAGGAGATGGCCTGGCGCAGGGGCTCGACGTACTAGAGGTACGGCATACCCGTCTCGCCGGAAGTGCGACGCATCTCCGGCGGCGCGAGCGGTCAGGCGATGCGGGTCCCGTTGGGCAGTCGGCGGATCGGCGTCCGCAGCCGCTGACCCGCCACCACCCCGGCGCCGACGCCGGCGATCAGCAGGAACCCGAGACCGAACGGCCAGACCGGAGCGGTTTCGAGGGCCTCGTCCAGCGGGTCCACATAGCTCTCGTCCGTGAAGTCCCCCTGACCTGGGCCCACGAAGCCGGCGCACTCCTGCGCGACGGCGTCCGGCCCGTTGCGCGCCATCCGTGAGCCGGCGCTGATCCAGCGCATGGGAGTGAAGCCGCTGGAGTACATCCCGTTGGTCTTGCGGGGCTGGGAGGGCGCGGCGTCGGCGACCACGACGAACGGGTTGAGCGGCAGCATCCACCAGATGCGCTCCGTGTGCGCCACGGTCGTGCGACGCGTGAACGTGGTGCAGTCCGCGCGCGTCGGCTCGACCTGGCTCTTCTGGATCTGCTCGAGCTGTTCGGGGGTGAGGTTGGGGTCGTTGGGGTCGAAGGCGGGGGCCTGGTGGGTCTGGTACCACGACTCGGGGATGCCGAAGACCTGCTGGGTCTCCTCCTGGGTCACGAGGAAGGCGCTGAGCCCGAACCCGATGGTGGTGCCGAAGACCAGGGCTCCCATCGTCAGGTACGTCAGCACGGCCGAGGCGACAGGTCGCGCCGTCAGCGTGGAGAACATCAGGCCGATCGCGCAGACCACCGCCAGCACGAGGACGAGCACCACCAGGGACATCACGATGCCCCCCGCCGAGATGCCTCCCTCGAACCAGGCCCAGGCCAGGAACGGCAGCGCGCTGGTGAGGAAGGCCAGCGAGATCGCCCACGCCGAGAGCAGCTTGCCGAGCGCGATGTCCCAGGGTGAGAGCAGCGTCGTCTGCAGGGTCGCGAGGACCCCGTGCTCACGGTCGCCGTTGACCGAGGTCGCGGTGAGCGAGGGGACGATGAGCATGGACAGGCCCAGCACGAAGAAGACGACGATGTCGTACATCGCCGATCCCGATCTGAGGTCGGGGTCGTTCGTCGCCCAGTAGGCGAGGAAGGTGACCCCCGCGATGAGGATGACCCAGACCGCCAGCACGATCGGCCAGCGCGAGGTGCGGACTCGTTGACGCAGCTCGAGGGCTGCGATCGTCCGGATGCCGTGCCAGCTCATCGCCGGTCCTCCGTCGCTGCGAGGTAGGCGGACTCGAGGGCGCCCTGACTGGGAGCGAAGGCGATGACCCGGATGCCGTCGCGGACCAGGTCGGCGAGCAGCCGCGCGGCGTTCTCCTCCCCGGCCACTTCGACCTCGGTGAGGCCGCCTCCGACCCGGATCGCGGGGACGTGGTGTTCCTCGAGCCAGCTGGTGAGGTCCTCGGGGTCGAGCGAGTCGATGCGCCAGGAGGCCATCGCCGTCGCGACGAAGTCCGCGTCGAGGCTCTGGGTCTCGAGGCTCCGCCCGCGCGCCACGATGACGGCGCGGTCGGCGACCTCCTGGAGCTCAGTGAGGATGTGACTGGAAACGAGCACCGTCTTGCCTTGTGCCGCAAGGGATCTCAACACATCGCGCAGCTCGATGCGACTGCGCGGGTCCAGTCCGGAAGCCGGCTCGTCGAGCAGGAGCACGCTGGGGTCGTTGATGAGGGCGCGGGCCAGGCCGAGCCGCTGCTTCTGCCCTCGCGAGAGCACCCGCGCGCGACGGTCCGCGAGGTCGTCGAGGTGCACCGTGTGCAACAGCTCGTCGGTGCGGGCCCGTGCCCGGTCCGCCGGCATCCGGTATGCCGCGGCGATGGTGTGCAGCACCTCGCGCACCGTGAGCGCGTCCCAGGTGCCGAAGCCGTCGGGCATCCACCCGATCTTGGCCCGGACCTCGGTCGGCTGGCTGACGGGGTCGAGCCCGTCGATGCGGATCTGCCCCTGGTCCGGCACGAGCAACGTCGCCATCATCAGCAGCAGCGTCGTCTTGCCCGAACCGTTGGGACCGATCAACGCCGTGACCTCGCCCGGCTGGGCCGTGAGGCTGATGCTGTCGACGGCGAGCACGTCCCCGAACGCTCGCCGCACCCCCTGTACCTCGATGCTCATGCGCGAAGGCTAGCGGTGCAGGACCCGCCTGCCATGGGCTTTCGTACTCACCCGCGTCCGGCATGCGGCACCCACGTCCCACGATGAGGACGGCAGTTATGCTGGCGACTCCGCACCGCCGCACCGCCGTCTCGGGTCCACAGGAGTTCCAACCGTGCCGATCGTCGTCCAGAAATATGGCGGCTCATCGCTGGCCGATGCAGCCAGCATCAAGCGTGTCGCCCGCCGGATCGTCGAGGCCAAGAAGGCCGGGAACGACGTGTGCGTCGCCGTGTCCGCCATGGGCGACAGCACCGACGAGCTGCTCGACCTCGCCAACCAGGTGAGCCCGCAGCCCCCGCCCCGCGAGCTGGACATGCTGCTGACTGCGGGGGAGCGCATCTCGATGGCGCTCGTGGCCATGGCGATCGCCGACCTGGGCTACACCGTGCGCTCGTTCACGGGCAGCCAGGCGGGCGTCATCACCGACTCGTCGCACGGCAGGGCCCGCATCATCGACGTGACCCCGGGTCGGGTCACCGACGCCCTCGACAAGGGCCACATCGTCATCGTCGCCGGGTTCCAGGGCGTCAGCCAGGACACCAAGGAGATCACGACGCTCGGCCGCGGCGGGACCGACACGACCGCCGTCGCGCTGGCGGCCGCCCTCAACGCAGAGGTGTGCGAGATCTACACGGATGTCGACGGGGTCTTCACGGCCGACCCGCGAATCGTCCCGGCTGCCAGGAAGATCCACCGCATCTCCAACGAGGAGATGCTCGAGCTGGCGGCCTCTGGGTCGAAGGTCCTGCACCTGCGCAGCGTCGAGTACGCCCGCCGTTTCGACATCCCCATCCACGTTCGCAGCTCCTTCTCAGCGAAGGAGGGCACCATCGTCACGGACAAACCAGTTGAAGGAGACACCGTGGAAGCCCCCATCATCGCCGGTGTCGCCCACGACCGCAGCGAGGCCAAGATCACCGTCGTCGGCGTCCCGGACCATCCCGGCAAGGCGGCGGCGATCTTCCAGACCTGCGCCGACGCCGAGATCAACATCGACATGATCGTGCAGAACGTGTCCGCGACCGAGACCGGCCTCACGGACATCTCGTTCACCTGTCCCAAGACGGACGGCCAGACCGGGGTGCATGCGCTGAGGAAGGTGCAGGAGTCGGTGGGCTTCGCCTCGATCCAGTACGACGACCAGATCGGCAAGCTGTCGCTGGTGGGCGCCGGGATGCGGTCGCACCCGGGAGTCTCCGCGACGTTCTTCAAGGCGCTGGCCGACACCGGCGTCAACATCGAGATGATCTCGACGTCTGAGATCCGCATCTCGGTGGTGACGCGGGCCGAGGTCCTCGACGACGCCGTGCGAGCGGTCCACTCGGCCTTCGGGCTGGACTCCACCGAGGGCGAAGCCGTGGTCTACGGGGGCACCGGCCGGTGACCTCACTCGCCTCGAGGGCCCCGCGCCCGACCCTCGCACTGGTCGGAGCCACCGGAGCCGTGGGGGCGGTGACCCAGCAGGTGCTCGCGATGCGGGCCGACATCTGGGGCGAGATCCGGGCCGCCGCCTGCGCCGAGGATGCCGGGACCGTGCTGGTCGTGTGCGGCCGCGAGGTGGTCGTCCAGGAGCTGTCGCCCGAGTTCTTCGACGGCGTCGACATCGCCCTCGTCGACGTCCCTGCCCCGGTGGCTGCCCTGTGGGCGCCCATCGCCGCAGCCCGTGGTGCGGTCGTCATCGACAACAGCTCGGCGTTGCGCGGCGACCCCGACATCCCCCTGGTCGTCCCCGAGGTCAACCCCCTGCAGATCCGCAACCGGCCCAAGGGCATCATCGCCAATCCCGGTGCCACGACGTTGACCATGATCGACGCCCTCGGCGTCCTGCACGCCGGTTGGGAGCTCACCGAGCTGGTCGTGGCCTCCTACCAAGCGGCCTCCGGTGCCGGACGGGTCGGCATGGGCCGGCTCTACGACGAGCTCGAGGTCGTCGCCGGCCACCGCGAGCTCGGCCACCAGCCGGGTGACGTGCGGCGGCTGATCGAGCACGAGCTCGGCGCCGAGTCGCCGTTCCCGGCGCCCCTGGCCCTCAACGTCATCCCCTGGATCGGGGTGGCGGCCGAGGACGGCTGGACCTCCGAGGAGCTCAAGATCCGCAACGAGACCCGCAAGGTGCTCGGGCTGCCCGACCTGCGCGTCTCGGCGACCTGTGTGCGGGTCCCCGTCATCACGACGCACTCCGTCGCGGTCCACGCCACGTTCGCCCGCAAGATCGACGTGGCCGAAGCCCGCCAGGCCCTGGTCGAGGCGCCCGCGGTGGTGGTGCTCGACGACCCCGACAGCCTCGAGTTCCCCACGCCGTCTGACATCGTCGGCTCCGACCCGCGGTTCGCGGGGCGGTTGCGCCAGGCGCTGGACTTCCCCAACACCCTCGACTTCTTCATCTGCGGCGACAACCTTCGCAAGGGCGCTGCGCTCAACATGGTGCAGGTCGCCGAGCTGGTCGCGAAGGACCTGACCGTCGTCGGCTGACCGTCAGTCGTCGGCTGGCCCTCAGTCGTCGAGGGTCGCGCGCAGGCCGGCCTCCCCGACCGACAGCTGGAGCCTGCCGTCCTGCGGCAGGTCGACGACGGCACAGCCGTGCAGCACGTCCACCTGCGCCGCCTCCGTCATCCGGCACACGGTATGCCGCCCGCTCACCTCGAGCGCGAACTTCCCGTCCTCGTCGATGGTCGCCAGGACACCGCCGGCAGCCGTGACGTCGTCGTGCAGGACGCGTCCGCCTACGTAGGGCAGGTCGTCACTGCTGGGGACGTCGATGCCGGCCTTCCCGAGGAAGTCCAACAGCGAGCCGTCCTCGAGCACGGCCACCCAACCGCCCCCGAGGGGCCGGTCCTTCTGGCCGGTGTCGTCGACCGCGATGACCTGGCCCTCGATCCCGTCCGGTCCGCCGCAACCCGCCACGGTCACCAGTGCGACGGCGAGCAGCACGGTCGCGATCGCGCCGACGAGACCGCGTCGCGGGGCGCTGGCGGCCTGGGTGCTGGTGGGGGTCATGGGCCCACATCCTCGCGCACGCCCTCGTCGGGCCGCGGGATCACGGGTGGATGACGAATCGTGTCGTCCGCGTGTCGCTTGACATGTGACTGGTGTGACTGGTGTGACGATTGTGACTCACGATCAGGGACGAGCCAGGGGGCACCAGATGAAGGACGAGGACCTCACACCCACCCAGCTGTGGCGCAAGCACCGGATGCGCCAGGTCATGCTCTTCGTCACCATCCCCGGCGTCCTGCTGGGCACGGCCAGCATCACGGCTGCCTACTCGGCGGGCTGGATGAGCCCGCCGCCGCCCAAGCCCGCCTGCACCCCTGTCGTCGTCCCCGCGCCGGCACGAGGTTCCTTCACCGTCAACGTCATGAACGCCACCGGACGCCAGGGCGTGGCTGCCGAGGTGGCCGTCGGCCTGGCCAAGCGCAAGTTCACCGTCGGGGGCATCAGCAA
Organism: Pedococcus sp. P3_C7; assembly: GCF_056402615.1. Lineage (NCBI taxonomy): Bacteria > Bacillati > Actinomycetota > Actinomycetes > Micrococcales > Intrasporangiaceae > Pedococcus > Pedococcus sp. P3_C7. The sequence goes on from NZ_JBFUHC010000010.1 coordinate 176,812, forward strand.
CGCCCCCGAGTCCTGGTACGTCACCCAGACCGCCGTCGTCCACCACGGCCCGAAGGGGCTCGACCAGGCGCTCCTGGCGGCCTCCCAGATCCCCGGCGCGAAGCTGTTCGCGGACACCCGGACGGGCACCTCGGTCGACGTCGTCGTGGGCCTGGGCTACCAGCAGCTGGTTGCGATTCCGGCGCGGCTCAAGCCCATTCCGTCCGAGGTCAAGGTCAACGTCTACAACACGACCTACAAGACCGGGCTGGCCAAGACCGTCGCCGACGCCGTCGCCGCCCGCGGGTTCAAGGTCAAGGACGTGTCCAACGACCCGCTGCGGACCCTGCAGATGGGCACCGCCGTCATCCGCTACGGCGAGGAGGGTGACCTGGCCGCGACCCTGCTGCAGGGACACGTCCCGGGCGCCCAGCTGGTCAAGGACGACCGCCTCGGAGCGGGGGTGGACCTCGTCATCGGCAACGCGTTCACGGAGCTGACTCCGGTCGCCGACGTGCCCCCGCTGCCTCCCCGACCCACGCAGGCGGTGCCCACGGTGGCTCGTCCCTGCAAGTGACCACGACCTGAGAGCGTCCGCGTCCCGGGCTTGGCATCGGAGCGGGCGAACAGGCACAGTGGGTGCCCCATGACGTCTCGCCCTGTGTATGCCGTTTCCCTCCTGTGTGCCGTCCTCGCCTCCGCGTGCGGTGGCGGTCAGCCCGACTCCGCCGCCACCACCGCTGCGTCCACGTCGCCCGCGCCGACCTCGGCCACGACGAGCGCGACGACCACGACAACCACCACCACGAAGCCTGCCGCCACGCCCTCGAAGGCCACCAAGCCCCCGGCGCCGGCCACGCGGCATACGACGGCTGCTGCGAAGCGCCCGGCGGCCACGAGCCTGGCACCGGTCCCGCGGGCGGGTGCCGAGCCCGCGGTGCGTTTCCCCCGGAACGAATCCGCAGTCGGCTCGGGCGCCAACGCCTCGGTCGCCCGCGTCCCTGACGGCGTCTGGAACGCGATGGTGGGCTACTCGTGGACCGCGGGGTGCCCGGTGGGGCGCTCGCAGCTGCGGTACGTGCGGGTCAACTTCTGGGGCTTCGACGGCAAGCGGTCGAGGGGGTCGCTCGTCGTGAACGCGTCGATCGCCGACGAGACGGCCGCTGCGTTCGCCCGGCTCTACGCTCTGCAGTTCCGCATCCGCCAGATGAAGCCGATGGACTCGTCGTGGGGCCGCAACCCCAAGGGCCCGGGCGCCAACGACTACGCGGCGATGGAGGCGGACAACACCTCCGCGTTCAACTGCCGCTACGTCGGGGGCCAGGAGGCGAGCAAGGTCTACAGCAAGCACGCCTACGGCACGGCGATCGACGTCAACGACTTCGAGAACCCCTACGTCGCCGACAACGGGACGGTCTACCCCGATCGCTACTGGCTGAGCCGGCGCGGCCCGGCGCCCGGCGTCTTCTCGTCCAGCGGGAGTGCCGCAGTGCGGGCGTTCACCAGCCAGGGCCTGCGCTGGGGCGGCCTGTGGTCACACCCCGACTATCAGCACTTCGACCGATGACGCGGGTTCTCCCTCGCCACCCACGTGGCAGGTGTGCCGTGTCGGCTGCGCTCTGCCTGACGGCGGTCGCGGCGCTCGCCGCCTGCTCCGGCCAGCCGGAGGCCACGGCCCGCACGTCGCGCGCCACCGTCTCGACGACGACACCGGCCACGACCACCTCGACCACGACGACGACGGCACCCAAGCCGAAGCCGTCCACCACCACCCGGTCGACGCCGAAATCCACCCCGCCGAGCACCAAGGCCAGTCCGAAGCCCAGTCCGAAACCCCAGGCCGCGCCGAGCTGCTCCGTTCCCTCGGGGGTGCGCGCGTCGCAGGTCGTGACGGTCAGGTCGGCGGGCTCCAGCGCGACCGTACGCGCCTGCCGCCGGACCTCCACTGGCTACGTCCTCGACCTCGGTCCCTACCACGGCCACGTCGGGCTCAACGGCGTCAGCTGGTCCAAGCGCGAGGGTGACCTCAAGACACCGGCGGGCACCTTCCCCCTGCGGGGTGGTTTCGGTGCTCGCGCGAATCCCGGTCTCCCCCAAGGCTGGTTCCGCGTCGACGGCTCCGACGTCTGGGTCGACGACAGCCAGTCGAGCCTCTACAACACCCACCAGCGCAAGCCGGCCAACGGCCGGTGGACCTCGGCGGAGAACCTGCTCAACACGCCTGCCTACAACTACGCCCAGGTGATCGGCTACAACGAGGGGCGGACGCCCGGGCGGGGTTCGGCGATCTTCTTCCACGTCGACACCGGCAGGGGGACGGCCGGCTGCGTCTCCCTGCCGACGTCGGCGCTGTTGGCCGTGATGCGCTGGGAACGCTCCGGCGCCGTGATGTCGATCAGCTGAGCCCGGCGACCAGCTGAGTCGACCGGCTGAGACCACGGTGGCCGTGCCCTCTCCGACACGGCAGAGTGGGCCCATGACCGTGAAAACCGTCGCCATGCTCACCGCTGGTGGCCTCGCCCCCTGCCTCTCGTCCGCTGTGGGTGGGCTCATCGAGCGCTACTCCGAGGTCGCGCCCGACGTGCGCCTCATTGCCTACCGCAACGGGTATGCCGGCCTGCTCACCGGTGACTCCGTGGAGGTCACTGACGAGGTGCGCGCCAAGGCGCACCTGCTGCACGGCTTCGGCGGCAGCCCGATCGGCAACAGCCGCGTCAAGCTCACCAACGTCAAGGACTGCGTGAAGCGCGGCCTGGTCCAGGAGGGCCAGGACCCCCTGCACGTCGCGGCCGAGCAGCTCACCCGCGACGGCGTCGACGTCCTGCACACGATCGGTGGCGACGACACCAACGGCACGGCGGCCGATCTCGCGGCCTTCCTGCACTCCAACGGTTACGAGCTCACGGTCGTCGGGCTCCCGAAGACGATCGACAACGACGTGATCCCGATCCGGCAGTCCCTCGGAGCCTGGACCGCCGCCGAGCAGGGCGCGTCGTTCGCGCGCAACGTGATCGCTGAGCACTCCGCCAACCCTCGCATGCTCATCGTGCACGAGGTGATGGGCCGCAACTGCGGATGGCTCACTGCCGCAACGGCTCTCGCACACCACAGATGGGTCCAGGGCGCCGAGTTCAGCGGCTGGCTGGAGAACTCCGCGGAGCGGTGGGACGTCCACGGTGTCTTCGTGCCGGAACGTCCGCTGGACATCGCGAGCGAGGCGAAGCGGCTCCGCAGCGTCATGGACGACTACGACGGCGTGAACCTCTTCGTCTCCGAGGGCGCTGGCGTCACCGAGATCGTCGAGGCGATGGAGGCCGCCGGGCAGGACGTGCCGCGCGACCCGTTCGGCCACGTCCAGCTCGACAAGGTGAACCCAGGGGCGTGGTTCGCCAAGCAGTTCGCCGACCAGCTCGGGGCCGACAAGGTGCTCGTGCAGAAGAGCGGCTACTTCGCGCGGTCGGCCGCGGCCAACGACGCGGACCTCGCCCTCATCAAGGACTGCACGACGTATGCCGTGGACGCGGCGCTGCGTGGCGAGTCCGGTGTCGTGGGGCACGACGAGGAGCGCGGCGACACGCTGCGCGCCATCGAGTTCGACCGGATCAAGGGGGGCAAGGCGTTCGACTCCTCCGTCGACTGGTTCACCACCCTGCTTGCTGACCTCGGGCAGGCGTAGCACAGTCGGTGCCATGGCACCCACGTCCGCGGCCGAGCCCAGTCCCAGCACGACGGCATACCGAAAGGCTCGCGACACGCTCGTCGCGCTCACCGGGCAGCACGACCGGGCTGTCCGCGAGTTCAGCTGGCCCGACGTCGGGGCGCGCTTCAACTGGGCGGTCGACTGGTTCGACGCCATCGCCCGCGGCAACGACGCGACGGCGCTGTGGCTCGTGGAGGAGGACGGCTCCGAGCAGCGGCTGACCTTCGACGAGATGGCCACGCGCTCCGACCAGGTCGCGGTCTGGCTGTCGGGGCTCGGCGTGGCCAAGGGCGACCGGGTGCTGCTCATGCTCGGCAACCAGGTCGAGCTGTGGGAGACGATGCTCGCGGTGTTCAAGCTCGGCGCCGTCATCATGCCGACGACGGCGGCCCTCGGTCCGGCGGACCTGCGCGACCGCGTCGAGCGCGGGGGCGCCCGGGTGGTCGTGGCCAACGGCGCGGACGCCGCCAAGTTCGAGGAGGTGCCCGGCGACTACGTGCGGGTGAGCGTCGGCGACGTGGACGGCTGGCACACCTACACGGACGCGTATGCCGTGCAGCCGCACCCCTTCGAGACCGTCACCGCGGCAACGGACCCGTTGTTGCTCTACTTCACCTCGGGCACGACCAGCAAGCCGAAACTCGTTGAGCACACTCAGGTTTCGTACCCGGTCGGTCACCTGTCGACGATGTACTGGATCGGTGCCAGACCTGGCGACGTCCACCTGGCCATCAGCTCGCCCGGGTGGGCCAAGCACGCGTGGTCGTGCTTCTTCGCGCCGTGGATCGCGGAGTCCACGATCTTCGTCCACAACTACACGCGGTTCGACGCAGGGGCGCTGCTGGACCAGATCCGGCGGGCCGGGGTCACGACGTTCTGCGCGCCACCGACGGTGTGGCGCATGCTGATCCAGGCCGACCTCAGCGGTGGGAGCGGTGACCTGCGAGAGCTCCTGGCTGCGGGCGAACCCCTGAACCCCGAAGTCATCAGCCAGGTCCAGCGCGCGTGGGACCTGACCATCCGCGACGGCTACGGCCAGACCGAGACGACCCTCCAGATCGGCAACATCGCCGGTGAGCCACTCAAGCCCGGGTCGATGGGGCGACCCATGCCCGGTGTGCCCGTGGCTCTCGTCGACCCGCTGACCGGCGAGCCCGCCGACGAGGGGGAGATCGTCCTCGACCTGTCCCGGCACCCGGTCAACCTGATGACCGGCTACCTCGGTGACGACGAGCGGCAGGCCCAGGCGATGTCCGGTGGCTACTACCACACGGGGGACGTGGCCCAGCGGGACGCGGAGGGCTACATCACCTACATCGGCCGCACCGACGACGTCTTCAAGGCGAGCGACTACAAGGTGTCGCCGTTCGAGCTCGAGAGCGTGCTGATCGAGCACCCGGCGGTGGCCGAGGCGGCGGTCGTGCCCGCGCCCGATGCGACCCGGCTGGCGGTGCCGAAGGCCTACATCGCGCTGGCTCCCGGCTGGGAGCCCGACGCCGACACCGCGAAGGCGATCCTGGCGCACGCCCGCACGCACCTCGCGCCCTACCTGCGGGTGCGACGCGTCGAGTTCTTCGAGCTGCCCAAGACCATCTCCGGCAAGATCCGCCGGGTTGAGCTGCGCGACCGCGAGCAGCAGGCCTTCGACGGTGGGAGGTCTCTGTCGGAGGAGTTCCGGGACGACCAGTTCCCCGACCTCAAGGGGTGACCAGCGGCGCTCCGGGGCCCGAGGGACGCGGGTGTCGGGTCGGAGCGGGAGGGGCCCGCGAGACGCCCGTGGCTTTGACCGGGCCGCTCGACTAGTCTGGCGCCGTCGAACCGGAACCGGGAGCGGTCCTGTCCGACAAACAGTGGGGACTGGGGGGTTACCGACCGTTTGCCTGATGGGAAGTTGGCATGTTACGACTGGCCAAAGCCGTGCCGGTGAGGACCTGTATCGCCGTCCACGTGCTCAGCATCGACCCCGACCGTCGCGTGCTCCTCGACCGGGCCCAGCCGCCGGAGCAGCCGTTCTGGGGCCTGCCCAGCGCAGTCATCGAGGTGGGCGAGGACCCGGTCATCCGCGTCCGGCGGCTGGTTTCCGCCGCGGGTGCGCTGACAGCCACCAGGGCCGAGGTCATCGACGTCGACAGCGTCGTCGACGGAGACCTGCACGTGGTGCACCTGGTCTTCGAGTGCGGAGCCGAGCCTTCCTTGCTGCCCACGGTGACCGGGTCGTCCGCGCTGTGGTGGAGCCTGCCGGAGATCGTCGGCCTCAACCTGTCGCCCCGGACGCGCAAGGCTCTCGCCTCGCGGTGGTCGATGATCTGGCCCGACACCTGACCCCAGTCGGCTGACCGGCCCCTTCCAGGCGGCAGGCAACATCGTGGCGGTGGCTAGCGCGTGATGGCCTCGTCGCCGGAGCCGCCGCCCGATCCGAAGCCGGAGTCGTCAGCGGAGCTCCGACCGGAGTCCTCCGTGTCGTCGTCGCCCGTGCTCGGGCCCGACCAGTCCTCGTTGTCGTCCGCGGGCTCTGTGCTGTGCGCGCTCGACGGCTCGTCCTCACCCTCGTGGCCACCGTCCTCGGTCTCAGCGGCTTCAGCGGGTTCGTCGGCCTCGTCCGCGTCGTCGCCSTGGCGAGCGTTGGTGGTCGCCACGGCGGGGCCCGCCTTCTCATGATGACTGGGTGTGGCCGGGTCGGACTCCTCGTGGGTCGCATCCGGCGAGCCGACCGGGAGGACGGGCAACTGGGTCGACGTGGTGTCGGCGATGTGCGGGGCCCGTGGCGTCCCGGGTGACACCACCGTCGGCGGGGGCGTCGGGGGCCCCGGGGACGTCGAGCGGTCGCTGGTTCCCAGGCCGCCGATGGCGGCCGCCGCCGTCGCGGTGGCGAGCAGGATCCCCGCGACGACCGTCGTGCCGGTCGCGACGTGGCGGGCGCCGCCCTGCCTGCGCCGCCCCAGCTCGTCCCCCGACGCGGGAGCCGACGTCGGAGCGACCACTGGCCCCAGCAGTCGGGTGAGCTCGGCGTTCGGCTCGGGTGCCGCCGTGACCAGGGCGCGCAGCACGTCGAGAGCGGTATCGAGCGCGGGGTCGCCGGTGGGCTGGGCACCCGTCAGGACCGCCTCGACGGTGCCCGCGTCGAGATCGGTCTGCGGGGCGCGCTCGGGAGTGGAGTTCATGTCGCTAGGTGTCATCGTCGGTCCGGTCCTGGGGTTACGCCCTGTGCTCGAGCCGTGGTGCGCAGGGCCAGGAGGCCGCGACGCTGGAGCTGTTTGACCGCGCCGATGCTGCGGCCGGTCGTGGCGGCTGTCTCCTCGAGGCTGAGGCCCGCCACGACCCTCAGGAGGACCACTTCGCGCTGCCCGTCGTTGAGCGACTCGACCAGCGCCAGGGCCCGCTGCGACCCGAGGGTGCGAACGGCGACGGCCTCGGCCGACTCAGTGGCGCGGTGGTCGTCCTCGGGCACGTACGGCACGCTGACCGGCTGACGGTGGCGGGCCCGCAGCTCGTCGACCACCCGCGCATGCGCCAGCGAGAAGGCGAAGGTCCTCAGGCCCGCGGCACCACCGGTGAGCTCAGGAAGGCGGTGGAACAACGTGAGGAACACGTCCTGCGTGAGCGCCTCCGGGTCGGTGGACCCGTGGCCGCGGAGGTACCCGGCGACCCGAGGCGCCAGCGCGTCGTAGATCGACCGCAGCGCCCCGGGCTCACCGGCAACGGCCGCAGCGACCAGCTCGTCGGTGACCGCGTTCACGGATGTCAGGGTGACAGCGCTGGGTACCCGAGGGTCGCGAATGCGTCCGCGAACCGCCGGTCAGTCGTCGGAGCCGTTGTCGCCGCCGTCGTGGTCGTCGTCACCGCCATCGCCCTGGTCGTCCCCGTGGTCGTCGCCGTGGGTGCTGGTCGAGCTGGACGACTCGTGCTCGTCCTGGTCGTCGTCCTCACCCTGGTCGTCACCGTCCTCGCCCTGGTCGTCGGCATCCTCACCCTGGTCGTCGCCGGACTCGGTGTGGGTCGCCGTGGTGGTGTGCGAGTGGGTCGAGGGCTCGGCGTGTGTGGCTTCGGAGGTCTCCGATGCCTCCGAGGTCTCCGACGTCTCGGACTCGGTGGGCTCGGACTCGCTGTCGGACTCGGTGGTGTCGGACTCGGTGGGCTCGGGGCTCTCGCTCTCGTCCGCGCTCGTGGTCGCGGAGACGGCGGGTCGGGGGTGGGAGACCGGCGCGGTTGCGGCCTGCGCGGCACTGAATCCGATGGCTCCGAGGACCGCTGCGGCGGCGCCGGCGCCGAGGACCTTGCGACGAACGGGGAGAGAGCGGGGCATGACGGTCCTAACTCGCGGGGACGGGGTTCCACGGTGGTCATCGCCCTGGCGGTCACAGGGGTTACGCACCATGACGTAGTTGACGAAGTCTTTACCTTCGGCCGTGTCCCGGTTCCGGCCACCGCACCGGTCATTCCGACATTACGGGCATCCTGGTGTGGGTGGACCCGGTTGGTCTCACTGGGTGGCCCTTGGGCCCTTTCGAGGCCGTTGGACCCCGAGTACGGTGAAAGCGGCGGTCCGCCGGGGTCCGTCGGGTACTCGAGTAGGCCGGGGCTGCCTGTGCGGACCTACCCATACGCGTTTCACGTCGCCCTCGACGGCAACGGACTGAACGGTCTCGAGGGCAGGGCTGGCGTGTGCCTGTTCCACTACGACCCGGTGACCGGGGACCATGCCTACAAGGTCACCTACTTCGCAGGCGCCTCGGGCGGTCACGCGCCCAGCGTGGACCCGAGCAGGCGGATCGGCTTCCTGGGCAACACCGGCCAGCACCTGCTCTTCTACGACCTCGCGACGCTGGAGGAGGCCGACCGGGTCTCGACCCTGCGCTTCGAGGTCCCCGACACCACCATCAAGGGCAGCACCCACGTCGTCTGGCTGGACGACACCCAGTTCGTCACCTCGATCGGCGAGCACCTCTGGAAGCTCGACGTGAACCGGCTGACCAAGGCCGAGCAGATCGCGCCGCACGGGCTGAAGATCCCCCACGCCATGAAACGGACCGCCTCCGGTCGGTACATCATCTACGGCGGGATGGACCACCCGACCCGGGGTGAGGCCAAGGAGGTCGGCATCCTCGACACGGTCACGGGGGAGGTTCGCCGGATCGTGCTGCCCACGACCTGCTGGCACGTGGTCTGCCACCCGGTCCTCGACGTCTTCTACGCAATCTCCTTCAGGGTCAATGCTGCTGACCGCTCCGACTGGGAGCACTGGGGGATGGCCTGGCTCCGGCAGTACGCCTTCGAGATCGACGCCGAGGACGGCCGCATCGTGCGCCACTGGGCGGCCGACCGCGACCTGCCGGCCCACATCAACTCCGACGTGACGATCTCCGACTCCGAGCTCATCTTCTGCACCGGCGGCAGCCACACCGTGGTCTTCGTCGACCTGCTCACGCTGAGCCAGCACCGGCTCATCGACGAGCACCCGGGGGCGTTGGAGAGCCTCGCGCTCACCCGCCAGTCGGCCACGACCTTGGCCGAGTCGGTCATGCGGGGCAACTTCTTCAGCAACTCCCAGCTGTATGCCGAGTCGTTGCGAGTCAGCCGTGGCGCCCTGGTCGACGGGATCTACGCCTGCCAGCTCTCGGCCGACCAGACCCTGCTGTTCACCGCGAACCGCGGGCAGAACCACATCACCGTCTACGACTACCCGTCCCTGGAGGTCCGCGACCGGATCGTCATGCCCGAGCTCCAGGAGTTCGACTCGCGGTTGGGGGCCTGGGGCGACCCCCGGTTGGGCTTCCACCACTCCTACCTCGTCAGTCCCGACGCCCCCTCGTCCGATGCACACCGTCCCGCAGGAGCACTCTGATGGCCGACTACTCGATCGACACCACCGTCTTCGGCGGGAACACGTTCAGCTCCGACGTCACCGCGGACGTGACCTCGACCCTGACCGGGCTGGACAAGATGAACCTCACCCTCGCCGGGGGCACCACCAACACGAACAACGGCGAGAACACCGTCCACACCGACTCGACGATCACCCTCCAACCCGTCACGCTCGAACCCGTCACGACGACGTCGACCGTCAACACCACCTCGAGCGTGGACTCCACGTCCTCGGTCGACCTCAAGCCCGTGGCGGTGGACACCTGCGTCCGGCTCGAGCTGGGTCCCCCGCCGGCGACCGAGGTCTGCATGCCGTACGAACAGACCTGGGGCTGGACGGTGCTCGGACTGGAGCTCTTCGCGATCACGGTGCGCGGCAGCACCACGACGCACATCCGGCCCGAGCACCACGGTCCCGTCGTGATCGACCTGTGAGCCCTCCATGACGACCGCCCGACGCAAGCCGACAAAGGCCACCGCCGCGACCAAGGCGACCACCGCCGCGACCAAGGCGACCACCGCCGCGACCAAGGCGGCCGCCGGGACCAAGGCGGCCGCGGGCGCGACGCGCGCTCCCGCGAAGAAGCCAGCCGTGGACACCATCGTCCTGACCGGGCCGCCGAGCCTGGTGCGCGCCACGGTCTCGGTCGAGAACGCCGTCGACCAACGGGTCGCCGTCCGGGGACTGACCCTGCACCGCACTGGTCGAGCGGCCCTGACCGGGTCTGGCGCCGCGGTCATCGCGCCCGGCGCCACGGCCGACCTGCCGGTGTCGTTCCGGCTCGATCCGGACACCCCACCGGGCGAGTACGCCGCGGAGGTCGAGGTCGGGGGCATCCGCCGGGAAGCGGTGCTCCGGGTCGAGGCCGACCTCTCGATGCACGTCTCGCCGCGCCGCGTCCTCGCCGAGGTGGGAGCGAACGCGCTCACCCTGACCGTCACCAACGACGGCAACATCACCATCCCCCTTGCCTCGGTCGTGCGCGCTCACACCGACGACGGCAGCCCGGACCCCGACGCCGGTCCAGACGTCACCCTGACGCTGACTGCTGCGGCGACCTTGGCACCCGGTAGCACGACCGTCCTCGAGGGCCACCTCACGGTGCCTGAGGAGCTCGACCCGACCAGGCGGCATACCGCACGGATCCCTGTCGGCACAGCCGATCTCGACGTCATCATCCTGCCCCGCGACCCATCGGAGTGATCAGCATGAGCACGACCGCACCCGAGTACCTCACCACCCTCCGCGACGGGTTCGCCGGCGCCGTGCAGCAGTGGATGGACCAGTCGACCGCGGCCTGGGACCAGTGGTCACAGGCCTGGTCGCCGGTGGTGGCCGCCGCCGGCCTGGGTATGCCGGGTGCTCCCGGCGGCGCACGCGGTCACCAGCACGAGGGTCACCACCACGGCGAGAGGGACTGCGGCGCGAAGGACTGTGGGTGTCACGACAGTTGTGGGTGCGGCGACGCGTGCGACTGCTGCGTACCGGAGGCCGATGTCGTCGTGCATGCCAGGGCTGGTGAGGTGCGGGTGGTGCCCTTCCGGCTGCACAATCCGTGGCGCCGGGAGCGCGAGGTGTCCCTGGAGATCGGGCCATGGCACCGCTGCTCGGGCGACGACCTCCAGATCCGCGCCGAGCTGGAGGAGAAGAAGCTCGTCCTGGGGCCGTGTGAGGACCGGGTCGTCCGGTTGCTCCTCTCGACCCGTGGCCCAGCCGACGACGGCTCGTCGAACACCAAGGACACCAAGGAGGGCAGGGGCGCGACAGCCACGCTCGATGTCGCCGGTGACGTCACGGTCGCGAGGACGAGACGGGCGACCGACGTGGACTCGTGCGCCAGCGCCTACGCGGACGTCCGCTTCGAGGGGTGCGCCCGGTCGCAGCGCGTGGCCGTCGTGGTGCTCCCCGCGGACTGCGACGCCGTCGAGGTCGGGTGTGACTGCGGATGCTGCTGCTGACAGGAGGACCGAGATGACCGACTCGAAGAACACCGCCGCTGCGGACGAGACCCTGGCGCGCATCACCGAGCTCGCCCGACAAGCCCTTCAGGCCCAGGCGGCCCTCGCCAAGCAGTCCCTCGAGCTGGGGCGGGCCACCCTGTCCGGCGACGTGGACCGGTCGTCGACGAGCCGGGCCTACCTCGACGCCGTGAGTCGCGAGGGTGCGCGCTACTGGCGGGAGGCCGGCGCGCTCGGCTTCGACTACGCGAGTGACCTGATGGCGCTGGGCACTCGGAGCGCGGCCCGGATCATCAGCGACGCCACGACGGCCGGTGCTGGCTCCCGGACGCGCCGAGGGGCCGCGGAGACCCGCAACGGCGCAGCCCCGCCGGCACCCCCGCACGACGAGGACGACGGGGTGCGGCGGGCGCGGGTGCTCCTGCGGGCCGCAGTCGGGCAGACCGCGCAGTCCTCGGTCACGGTCGTGAACCGCCACCCGCGCGCGCGTCGAGTCGAGCTAGAGCCGAGCGAGCTGCGTGACGCCACCGGCACCGTGGTGGCGGTGACCCTGACCGTCGACCCCGACCGGGTCACGATCCCTGCCGGCGGTGAGTACCAGGTGCGGATCGAGGCAAACCTCGACGAGGACGTGGTCCAGCCGGGTGAGCAGTACGTCGGGCGGGTGGAGGTCAGCGGCGGCGACGAGGCCACGCTGGAGGTGACCGTCGAGGTCGCGGACTGAGGTCGCTCGTACCCGCCAGGGGGGCCGCCACCAGCTCTCGGGCGGCGCGCACCTCCGGGTGCAGCCGCAGGCCCTCTCGCGCCCACCTCGGCAGGTCGGGGCTGACGGCCAACCACGCCAAGGAGGCGGCGACGGCGGCGCGAGCCGGTCGCGCGGCATACCCGAGGTCCTGCGCCTTGGCCGAGGTGTACCAGTAGAACCGGCCGACCGTGGAGGCCTCCTCGCGCGTGGTCAGCGGGGTCTCGTCGCGCAGCCCGGCCCACCACTCGGCGGCGGCGGACAGGGCCCACGCGCTCCCGGCGGGCATCTCGGCGAACGGTCCGGGCAGCCCCGCCAGGTCGGAGACGAGCGCGTGCAGCATCCGCCAGCCGAGGTCCTCGCCGCCGAGGAGGTAGCGCTCGCCGGCGACGCCGCGCTCGAGCAGCGCGACGTGTCCGGCGCCGACGTCGCGCGCGTCGACCACGTTGCAGCCACCCGCGAAGGTGCTGCGGGTGGGGTCGAGGAGGTAGCGCAGCACGATGGCATTGCTGGGTGCCAGGCGGGTGAACGGCCCGCCGAGCACGACGGTCGGCAGGGCCAGCACCACCGGTAGGCCGAGGCGTTGCCCGGTCTCCAGCGCCACCTCCTCCTGGGCGACCTTGCTGGCGTAGTAGGCGGGTGCCGGCTCGGTGCCGAGGTGGTCGTGTTCCGACCTCGCCCGAGGGAGCAGGCTCGAACCGCACGTGACCGACGAAGTGGTCACGACGACGCGGGAGACTCCCGCCGCGGCGGCTGCATGCAGGACGGCGCTGGTGCCCTCGGTGTTCACCTGCTCGACCTCGCCCGCGCGCGCCGCCCCGAAGGCGTAGACAGCGGCGCAGTGGACCAGGCCGTCGCAGCCGCGCAGCGCTCGGGTGAGGGATGCGCTGTCCGTGAGGGCCGCCGCGGCCCTCGACACCGGGTGTCCGCCGATCCGGAGGGTCGCCTCGCGCCGCTCGGGGTCGGGCCTGGTGACGGCCAGGACCTCGTGACCGGCCGCGAGCGCGGCGCTCGCCACCTGTCCGCCGACCATGCCCGTGGCGCCCGTGATCGCGACCTTCACCGGTGCCCCCTGACGTGCCGGAAGCCTTGGGAGTCCACGTCGTCGACGGCTGACCCGCCCGTGCCCGGTCCGCTGCGCCCGGCCGCAGTCGCGGGATCTCCACGGTCGGTCGTGTCTCCCAGCCACTGGCTGACGGCGCCGAGCAGCAGGTCGAGGGACTGCGTGAGCAACGGCTCGGTGGGGTCCATCGCTGGGCGCCCGATGCGGAACTCGCGTCCCTCGAAGCATGCCTCGAGGTTGTCGAACGTCGTGGTGAAGAACCTCCGGTAGGCCTCCTCGAGGAGTGGGTTGCGCAGCTCTGGCAGTGCCGCCAGGTCCACCCCGGCCCAAGCGTTGGGGAGGGCGAACAGCTGTCGGCCACGCACGACAGCGTGCGTGCCTGACGTGGTGCGGCTGAACGTCAGGCTGCCGTCGTCGAACTCGGCAGAACCGTTGGGGCTCTTGACAGTTCGCCACGTGAGCCGGTGCCAGTCGGCGCTTCGTTCGACGAGCTCGATCTTGCAGACGTCGATCGGTTCGCCGCCCCAGGCGGCAAGGTAGTTGGGCTGGGGAAGGTAGAGGTTGCGCTCGGCCTGTCTGGTGCGAGCCACGGCGGCCTTCTCCGATCCGCCGGCCGGACTCGACAGGACGACCCGTCGGCCACCCAGGTAGTCGGCCATCAGGCTGATCCCGGCCGCCACGTCCACGCGGGCGACGAACTCGTCGAAGTCGGCCCGGATGTCGCGCCCCACCTCGAAGACCGTGGCGCCGTCCACGAGCCGCCAGCGCATCCCGTCGGCGTTGTCCGGCACGCCGTCGAGCAGGGCCTCGAACGGTGCGACCAAGGCCGGGAGTCCGTCGAAGTCCGCCTCCTCGTATGCCGCGAGGTCGAAGCCCAGCGGCACCTCCCGGCGGTCGACGGTCGCCTTGTCCGCGCCGGTCGCCCAGGCGAGCGTCCCCTGTCGCAGGGTGGCGACGCCACCGAGGATCGTCGTGAGGGGCAGGTGTCCCACGGTGTCGTCCGCCGCGCCCACGAGCGGGGTCAGCACGGCTCGCACGGTGGAGAGCACCGGATCGGGAGGTCGCGCCCCCTCGTCCGGACCGCCGGTGGCCGCGCTCAGCACTCGCGCCAGTCGCGGCTCGGCAGCGACCGATCGCGCGGCGGCGCGGGCGAGGGGGTGCGTCGTGTGCGCACCGGCGAGGGGCGCCAGCAGCCCCTCGGTGCGGCCCGCCGGGGCGCCATGGGCCAGGATCGACCTCTCCATCAGGCCTGACGCGGAGCGGTCCAGCCCGAGCAGGGCGGCACACGCGCTGTCGGCGGCGAGCACGTCGGTCGCGATCACGATCACGTTGCTGTCGATGACCCGCGGGAGTCGGGCGCCGTCCGGTCCCACGCTGGCGGACAGGGCATCCACGACCGCGAGGGTGGGGGGTAGGTGCGCGAGCAGGTCGGCCGCGACGTCGCCGGGATCTGCGCCGGCGACCTCCGGTGCCGCACCCAGCAGCGTGGCCAGGCACGCGGCATACCCGTGCACGAGGTCGGTGACGGCCCGGGCGAGCACCACCCGCGCACCGGCCTCGGCCCACAGGCGCGAGACCTGGTGACCGGCCAGCACACTCGTGTCGGGCACCGGCGCCTCGACGAGCGCTGCGCCGAGGTCGACCACGTCATAGGACCGGCCCCGCGACGTGCGGCCCTGCAGGCCGGCCCGGCGCGCGAGGTCGGCCACCGAGTGGTGCCCGCGGTCGCGGTCGTAGGCATGCAGGCTGGTGCCGACCGTCACCGGCGCGCATCCCCGATCGTGCAGCAGGTCGACCACCGCGTGGACCGCGACGGCACTCACGGGGGTCGGCTGGCAGAGGCGGGCGAGGACGAGGGCGGGTCCCTGCCAAGAGGCGTCCAGCCGGCGGGCGGCGGTGGCCAGGGCGTCGACGTCCCCGCCCCTGACCACGATGCAGGCCAGCGGATCCCGGCTCGGCACGCCCAGCGGTGCCACGCGTCAATGAAACCAGCGCGTCCTCGCCACCGACAGTGGGCGGTGCCATAGTGAGCGGGTGGCCGACGACATCGACATCCAGCAGCACATCAGGGGACTCATCGACGAGGAGCACGGGCTCCGGAGCAGCCTGGGCGCCGGCGAGATCAGCGTCGAGGAGGAGAACCAGCGGCTTCGCACCATCGAGGTCGAGCTGGACCAGTGCTGGGACCTGCTTCGTCAGCGACGGGCCAAGCGCGAGTTCGGGGACGACCCGGCCAGCGCCGAGGTGCGAGACGCCGGCACGGTGGAGAACTACCGGGGCTGAGGCCCGCAGCCACCCGGTGGGCGGCGTGGCTGACTGGACATATCGGGTGGGCGTCCTACTCTCGAAGCAGGCCGGTTCCCAACCCCGAGGGGGTGCGCCCATGCGCACAGCACTCGCCCACCTGCACGTCCCCCACCACGAGACCAAGTGGTGGCTCAGCCACAGCGCCGCTGCCATCGCCGTCGCAGTCCTGCTCGTCTACGCGGCTGCGGTCCTGCTCGTCATCGCCGGCGTGCTGCTCTTCACCTGACCTCACCAGCCTCGTTCGACCCACTCCTGCAGGTGGGGTAGCTCCCTGCCGATGACGGTCGAGTCCCCGTGCCCGGGAAGGACCACGGTGTCCTCGGGCAGGCTGAACAGCCTGCGCACCGACTCGATGATCGTGGCGAAGTCGCTGTAGTCGTGCCGCGTCGCGCCGGGCCCGCCCGGGAACAGGGTGTCGCCGGTGAAGACGACCCCGAGCGAGGGTGCGTGGAAGCAGCACGACCCGGGCGTGTGGCCCGGCGTGTGGAGGACGTGCAGCTCCACGTCGCCGACCGTCAGCGCCTGGCCGTCGGCCAGCTCGCGGTCCGGCGTCACCGGATAGAGCTCGTCCCACAGGAACCGGTCCCGTGGATGCAGGTATGCCGGGGCGCGGGTGCCGTCGCAGACCTCACCGACCGCATCGAGGTGGTCGAAGTGACCGTGGGTGACGAGGACGCCCTGAACCCGCTGCTCGCGCGGGATCGACTTCACGATGGCGCGGCCGTCGTGGCCGGCGTCGATGACCAGGCACTCCGAGTCGTCGCCGATGACCCACGTGTTGTTCTCGAGGGTGAGCGCGCCCTCGGGTCGGTCGAAGGTGCCTGCGGTGACGACGCGCTGGATGCGCACGCCGCCCGGGGAAGGTGCGATGTCCGGCATACCCTCATCCTCGCGCACCTCAGGTGTGGTCACCCGCGGAGGCCCGTCGCCCGGAGGCCTGGTCGCGGCGCAGCAGCCCCAGGGGCAGCACCAGCCAGTTCACGAGGAAGAGCAGGAGGATGGCAGTCGCGGCGGTGACCGCCCCGCCCGTGCCGGTGACGACGTCGAAGATGACGAAGGCCACGGTGCTGACCGCGAGGGCGAGGGCGACCAGGCCGATGCGCGCGCAGACGTGGGCGATGGCGACGAGGGTGGCCTTCTCACGCCTGCGGAACAACAGGCGGTGGGAGGCAACCGGAGCGACGAGGAACGCCGTGGCCACCACCGTGAGGCAGAACGCGACGAGGTAGACCGTCCGGTCGACGTCCTCGATCTCGGTGAACCGCTGCTGGAACGGCAGGGTCAGCAGGAAGCCCGCCAAGATCTGCACACCGGTCTGCACGACGCGCAGCTCCTGGAGCAGCTCGTCCCAGTTGCGGTCGAGCCTCTCCTCTGGGGTCTCGTGGCGCCCACGGTTGAGAGTGTCCTCGGTCATGGTCCACATGTACCTCACAGGTGCCGGTCCAAACCACCACCACAGCAAAGCTCGTCACCCGATCCGGCCCAGGAGGGGTTTGGGGTGGCGGTCGGTGGGCACGAGGCTGAGCGTGGAAGTCGCCCGGTCGGAGTCCCCGACCGGCGCCTCGACGGATCAGGAGGTTGTCATGCCGCAACGCAAGCCAGGGCCGTCCGTGAAGGACCCGGAGATGTACGAAGCACTGCGCGACGACGGTGCCAGCAAGGAGAAGGCCGCCCGCATCTCCAACGCCGCTGCCAACTCGTCCCGCTCCGCGGTCGGGAAGAAGGGCGGGAAGAGTGGTGACTACGACGACTGGACCAAGGACCAGCTGATGAAGCGTGCGAGGGAGATCGGTATCGACGGTCGGTCCTCCATGTCGAAGGCCGAGCTGGTCAACGCCCTGCGCAGCCACTGAGTGACGGGAGTCCTGCACGGGGGATGATGGGAGCGTGAGGATGCGGATGGTCATCTCGGGGTGCCTGCTGCTGGCGGTCACGGGCTGCAGCGCGGCCGGGGACACCCCTGCGCTGGGCCCGACTTCGACCACCCCAGTGTCGACCACCCCAGTGTCGACCACCCCAGCGTCGACCACCCCAGCGTCGACCACCCCAGCGTCGTCGTCCTCAGCGTCGTCGGCCTCGTCCTCGCCGTCCTCTTTCACCGAGGACCTCACTGTCACCTCTCCCGCGGGCCGGGGGCGAGTGATCACGGTCGCCGGCACGGTGGTCGAGGGGGTGGGGGCCGGCTGCCTGCTGTTGGGCGAGGGCGAAGGCTTGTGGCTCCTGGTGGGTCACACGGCGGGGCTGGCGGCCGGTGACACGGTCACCCTGCGGGGCACCGCGGTGAACGGGATGGCGACCACCTGCCAACAGGGCCGGCCGCTCTGGGTGGACGAGGTGCTGGAGCGCTGACTTTCCGTGGGCCGGGTGCTCGGGCACGCGGCATACCGGCGAGAAAGCACTGGACCCCGCAGCCACGATGGCTGGGGGGTGCTGGCCCGAGACCGGCGCCGAGGCAGCGGGGGCGAGGTCGAGGGCGGTCGCGGGGACCGTCAACGAACCCAGCGCCGGGCTGAAGAACACGTCGAGGTAGTCGTACTGGGTGCTGCCGCTCGGCACGGCGTAACCGTCGACCCGCACGGTGTAGGTGGCCGCCACCGGGTTGGTGATGGTCACCGACTCCTCGGAGTCGCCGTCGGCCTGCTGGGCGACGATCGCGCCGCCGCGCAGGACGAACAGGTCGAGGTCGGCGCCCTGGTCGGACGGCCGCCCGATCGTTGCCGTGAGGCGAGTGGCGCCCGCGGGCACGACGACCTGGAACTCCTTCACCTCGTGGTTGGCGATCGTGTTGCGGCCGGAGACCGCGCTGCCGAGGACCCCACCCTGAGGCGTGGCACTGACCTGGCCGAACTGGTTCGTCACCGTCCACGACACGGGAGCCGGCTGGCCCGCCGTCACCGAGGCGAGGGTCTGGGACGCCGGGTCGACGACCACACCCTGGACCGCGGCGGCGATGGTGAACGGGTTGGCGAGGGTCGGCGTGGTGCGCCGGGCCTCGACCTCCAGCTCCCAGATGCCGGGAAGCGGGTTGGCATAGCTCCGTGAGGTGCTGTTGCACGACGGGTCGCTGAAGTTGGTGAAGCACACCAGCGACGACGTCGACTCGACCGGAACGCCATACGGGTTGAAGGCGATCCAGCGAACCTGGCCACCTGCCTGCACACCGCTCAGGTTGACCTGCAGGGCCTTGGCGCCCTGCGGGACCGTCACGAAGACCTTCTTGGTGAGGTTGCGCTCGACGGAGTCGGACGTGGACTTCGCGTAGGACGGTGCCGCCAGGTCCTGCGAGAGGACCACGGTGAGCAGCACGCGCTGGTCGACGACCTTGGTCGCCGGGTCGTCGATCTCCAGGATCGCCGAGTGCGTACCCGGGGTGCTCGTGCGGGCCTTCACCGGGATGTCGACCGACTCACCCTTGGGCATCGGACGGCTGGTGGTCGGCAGCGAGAACGTGCCGTCGTTGCCGACGAGGCGCAGGTTGTGCGCCACCCGGCCACCGGTTCCGCTCGTGCGCGTCGCCTTGACGATGTAGGTCTTGGTCTCGCCGGATACCTGGCCGCCGTGCGCTGCGTCGCAGCGGTTGAAGACACCCGGACCCTCTTTGGGCGTCGCGAGGAGGTCCGAGAGCGGCGTGCAGACCGGGGCCGTCGTGGTGATGTCCTGCGCGGACGGCTTGGTCTTGAGCAGCTCCCAGGCTCCGGGGACGTCCACCTGACCCGCGCCCTGCCCGATGGCCTCGACGTTCGTGGCGTAGTCGGCCGAGCTGTAGAGCGAGTCGCGCAGCTGTCGGGTGGTCACGTCCACACCAGTGGCCTTGGCAGCCGACAGGAGCAGTGCCACGCCGCCGGCAGTCTGCGGCGAAGCCATCGACGTGCCGTTGAAGTGCGCGTAGCCCGGAGGCAGCGAGTAGCCGGTCTCGGGGACGGCGCCACCAGGCTGCCAGGTCGGGATCGAGGAGACCGCCGACCCGGGGGCCATGACGTTGGGCTTGAAGCCACCATCCTCACGAGGGCCGCGCGAGGAGTAGTTGTGCAGTGCCAAGGCCGACGAGACCTCCGCGCCGTAGTTGGACAGCCAGGTCTCCTTCGTCACCGAGGAGGCGACGCTGATGACCTTCGTGGCGACCGACGGGTCACCGATCGAGTTGATGCCGGGGCCGCTGTTGCCGGCCGAGATGACCAGCTGGACGCCGCCGTCGATGATGGCGTCGTAGAGCCGGGCCCGGGCGTTGTTGCCGTCGTTGAGGGCAGGCAGGCCACCGATCGACATGTTGATCACGTCGACGCCGCGCTTCTCGGCGAGGTCGACCATGCCGTCGGTCAGCGCGACGGCGGTGCAGCCACCGCCCCACGAGCAGGCGCGGGTCGAGACGATCTTGGCGCCGGGCGCCTGACCGTCCATCGCTCCGCCGAAAAGGCTGTGCCCGGCTGCGATGCCGGCGACGTGGGTGCCGTGGGCGGCCTCCACGACGCCGATGTTGACGAAGTCGGCCTTCTGGCCGGGCAGGCCCGCGGGGGCAAGGTCGACGTCCTCGCGGTACTCGACGGTGAAGGGCATCGACTCGGCGATCGCCGTGGCCGGGTTGTCCGTGCCGAAGTGGCCGACGTCGAAGTGCTCCTTGTAGGGCCGCATCTTCTCGGCGGCGGAGAACGTCTGGTCCTGGTTGGCGTCGACCCAGATGTCGTGGGTGGTCTCGTTGTACAGGATGCCCCAGCGGTCGGTCTTGTCACCGTCGCGGTTGAAGTCACCGGCCGCCTCGTCGTTGGCCGAGATGCTCTCCGCCACGCGCTGGAACTTGTAGGTGCCCTCGGGCGAGGTCCACGTGCCGGCGACGCCGGCCACGGTGAAGCTGGGACCGGTCACGCTCGTGAGCATGGCGCGCCAGGACCCGTCGCTCTCGATCAGCGGGTCGGTGCCCGTCACCCAGTCGACGATCTTGCGCTCGCCGGTGCTGGTGGTCTGCAGGGCCGGGTGGTCCAGGTCGACGCCCGAGTCGATGACACCGATCGTGATGCCCCGCCCGTCCCACGTGGTGTGGGCGTTCTTGAAGGCGATCGAGCCGATGTCGCGGGTCGGCATGTAGGGGTTGTCGTTCGGCGTGCCCGCACCAGGTGCCGGCTGCGGCGCGGCCAGGGCTGCCCCGGCGGGCTGCTCCGCCTCGGGCTTGGGGAGCGGGATCGACTCGTTGAGGTCGACCGCGAGGACGGACGAGGACTTGGCCAGCGCGTCGACCTTGCCGGTCGGCACGCTGGCGCTCACGTAGCCGTACTTGTCGCTGACCTTGGCGACCCAGCCGCCGGCGGCCTTGATGCTCTTGGCGGTTGCGGTGGCCTGCCCCTTGCCGGTGGCGACCATGATGGTCACCCGCGGGGTGCCCTTGTCCTGGGCCCGGGTGAGCAGCTCGCGGTCGTGCTGACCGAGCTTGTCGTTCGCCTTCGGCTTCTTGATCTTGCCCTGGGCCGTTTGGGCCGTGGGGGTCTTGTCATTTCCGGCTACGCGGTCTCCGGGGTCTGCGCCCGCCATGGGGGCGGTTGCTGCTGCGACAAGTCCTGCCGCAGCGATCCCAGCGATCGTCGTGATGCCGCGGCGCGTGATGCGTCCGGTCACGGTGGTGTCCCTTCAGTCATCCTGCAGGTCCTCCTGAGCTGCAGGCGTCGCACCCGGGTTGGCCGGGGGCGAACCGAGTCAGTGTGACCCGAGTTGTGGCCGGCGATATGGGTGGTATGGGTAAATTCTTGGTCAGTAACTGCTGGTCAGCGCCCCGCGCCGACGTGCGTTGCCAGGTGTGACGGTGTGGCGCGCAGCCCCTATCGTCGAGTTGTGTCGACGCGGCGCCAGCGCGGTCAACGCCCCGAGCAGGGGTGGACCGTGGTGGTGGCACTGGTGGCGGTCACGCCACATCTGATGGCCCTCGCTGACGTTCAGGGCTGGGTGGCCACCGCGCTGAGTATCCCCGTCCTCCTGCTCGTGCTCGTGGCCTTCCTGGGTGTCGTCGCGTACGGCATCAGTGGAGGCGGATGACGACGGCGTCGGCCCAGCCGCAGGGGCCCACCACTCCCGGTGCACTGTCCCCCCGCTGCATCTTCCGCCTGGCGTCGAAGGGTCGTAGGTTGCAAATCGTGCGCGACAACGAGGTCGTGACACACGAAGGGAGTTACCCATGCGTAGAGGACGCCTACTCGCCACGGCTACCGCCGGGGCGATGGTTGCGGCCGGAATCACCGGTGCAGTGACCACAGCCTCGGCAGCGACGACGGCGGTCACCGCCGCCGGTGCTGCGGCAAACTACGTGGTCCTGCTCGACGCGGGTGCGTCGACGTCAGCCGTCGCCGCCCAGCTCAGCGCCGCCGGAGCCACCGTCACCCGGGCCAACACCGCGATCGGCCTGATCAGCGTGACGTCACGCGACAGTGCATTCCGCGCCTCCGCCGGCGCCATCTCCGGGGTCAAGGGGGTCGCGTCCGACGTGTCCATCGGCTCCACTCCGCAGGGCGCCGTGTCCAAGGACGCCGTGGAGCGCGAGCACCTCGCCGCCGCCTCGACCACGAAGGGCTCCGGGCAGGCCAAGCACGAGGCGCGCAAGTCCGGCGAGGACCCCCTCGACAACCAGTTGTGGGGCATGGACATGCTGAACCGCTCCGCGGCCCACGCCATCGAGAGCGGCGACAAGCGCGTCACCGTCGGCATCATCGACACCGGTGTGGACGGCAACCACCCGGACCTCAAGGCCAACTTCGACTTCGCCAAGTCGCGGAACTTCACCACGGACATCGTCGGCATCGACGGTCCCTGTGAGTACGCGGGCTGTGTCGACCCTGCTGATGTGGACGACAACGGGCACGGCACGCACGTCGCCGGCACCATCGGCGCGGCCCTCAACGGCCTCGGCGTGAGTGGTGTGGCCCCCGGCGTCACCCTGGTCAACGTCCGCGGCGGCCAGGACAGCGGCTACTTCTTCCTCGGCCCGGTGACCAGTGCGCTCACCTACTCCGGCGACACCGGCATCGACGTCGTCAACATGTCCTTCTACGTCGACCCGTGGCTCTACAACTGCGCCAACGGTGCGCCGCAGGACTCAGCTCCGGCGGTGGCCGACCAGCAGGTCATCATCGAGGGTATGACGCGTGCGCTCAACTACGCGTACGCCCACGGAGTGACGCAGGTCGCGGCCCTGGGCAACGACCACGACAACATCTCGAGCCCGCGGCACGACTTCTCCAGCCCGGACTACGACAACCCGGCCCTCTCCTGGGACAACACGCCCTACGAGCGGACCATCGACAACGCCACCTGCAAGGACCTGCCGGTCGAGGGGCCGCACGTCATCGGCGTCTCCGCACTCGGCCCGTCGGGCAAGAAGTCGGACTACTCCAACTGGGCCACCGACCTCACGTCCGGTGAGCTCGAGGTGTCTGGTCCGGGCGGATGGTTCCGTGACGGCTTCGGCACCCCGACCTACCGCACCAACGGCAACCTGATCCTCTCCACGGCTCCGCTGCACGTGCTCCAGGCCGAGGGTCTGGTCGACGCCGACGGGACCATCAACGAGGACGGCCTGGCAGCGGGCGTCCAGCGTGACTGCGTGACCAAGGGCGCCAACACCGCCTGCGGCTACTACCAGTTCCTGCAGGGCACCTCGATGGCGTCACCGCACGCCGCCGGCGTCGCCGCCCTCGCGGTCAGCGCCCACGGCACCGTGGACGGCAACCGCGGCATGACCATGTCGCCTGACGCAGTGGCCTCGCTCATGATGGCCACCGCCACCAACCACGCCTGCCCGCCGGGCGGCGTGCAGTCCTACCTGCAGGAGGGCCGCTCGGCCGCATACACCGCCACCTGCAACGGCACCGACGACTTCAACGCCTTCTACGGCGCGGGGATCGTCAACGCCCTGGGAGTGGTGCAGTAGCAACGGAGTTCGTCCAACGCGGAAGGCCCCGGCCCAATGGCCGGGGCGCCCCCGACCGGAACTCACGGCGATCCACGAGCTCGAGCTGGATGCGTTCGCGCAGACCGGCGAGCAACGTCGGCCCGTGTCCGGCAAGGACCGGCTGCACCACGAACACGTACTCGTCGATCAGTCCCAGATCTGCCAACGCCAGGGGAAGGGTCACGCCACCCACGAACAGGCCCTCACCCGGCTCCTGCTTGAGCCGCTGAACAGCCGCCCCCAGGTCGCCTCGCACCAGCTCCGCATTCCAGTCGACCCTGCTCAGCGTGCTCGACACCACGTACTTCTTGGTCCGGTCGATGGCCTCGGCGAACGGGATCTGCACCTCGTCCATCCACTCGGGCCACCCGCCCGTGGCCGGCTGCCGCCACGCCGACTCCATCATCTCGTAGGTCACCCGGCCAAAGAGCAGGGCATCGGCTCGTTGTATCTCAGCGGTCCAGTAGCGCATCGACTCCTCGTCGGGTGGGAGCCCTGCCTCGTGGTGGCAGCAGCCGTCGAGGGTGACGTTGATCGAGTAGCGAAGTGGTCTCATCTCGTTGACCTCCCTTGATGCGCGCAGCGCGTTGTCACCGGCGGTCGCAGCCGATGAGAAGTCTCGCAGCCACCTCGGCCTCCGAGGTGGCGGACTTCGAGATCCGTGGAAGCCAGTTGGTCACTCAGGCACGCACTCAGGCACGACAAAGGCCCTCGTCGCGGTGCTGACGGAGGGCCTCTGACCTGCGGTTTTGTTGGTCGGGGTGACAGGATTTGAACCTGCGGCCTCTTCGTCCCGAACGAAGCGCGCTACCAAGCTGCGCCACACCCCGTGGCAATCGCCACCCACGCCAGTTCGACGGGAGCAGCGACAGTGAAGGATAGCCCACCACACCCGGCCGCTCCCAATCGGTATGCCGGCGGCCCGGGGCCTGCTCAGGAGCCGACGGGCACCAGGGTCAGCAGACTGGCTTCCGGGCGGCAGGCGAACCGCACGGGTGCGTAGGGCGAGGTGCCCAGCCCGGCCGACACGTGCAGCCACGCGGCGTCCGCCGGGGCCGCCGAGGAGGGCGCCGAACCTGCCCCAGGCCACCACCGCGAGACCCCCTTGGCGCGGTCGGTCGGCAGGTCGCAGTTGGTCACGAGCGCACCGTGGAACGGCAGCGCGAGCTGCCCACCGTGGGTGTGCCCCGCGATCAGCAGCCGCGCACCGTCGGCCGCCATCGGGTCCAGGACCCGCTGGTACGGCGCGTGCGTGACCCCGATGGTCAGCGCAGCCGAGGTGGATGCGGGTCCGGCGACCGCGGCATACCTGTCCTTGCGGATGTGGGCGTCGTCCGTGCCGACCAGCTCGACCTCGGTGCCCGCCACCGTGAGCGTCGTCCGCACGTTGTCGAGGTCCACCCAGCCACCGTCGCGCAGGCCCGCGCGCAGGTCCTCGATGGGCAGGTGCACCAGGCTGGCCGGCGCCTCCGCGTGGCGCCGCGTGAGGTAGCGAGCGGGATTCTTGGGGACGGGCGCGTAGTAGTCGTTCGAGCCCATGACGAAGACGCCGGGGAACGCGAACAACGGCTCCATCGCGTGCAGCGCCCCCGGAACTGCGTCGAGCGCCGCGAGGTTGTCACCGGAGTTGACGACCAGATCGGGTGACAGCGTCGCGAGCCCACGCACCCACTCGATGCGACGGCGCTGCCGGGGCACGAGGTGCAGGTCGGAGATCTGGAGGATCCGCAGGGGACGAGCGCCCGGAGCCAGGACCGGCACGGTGAACCGGCGCAGCGCGAACCAGTTCCGCTCCACCACGCTCGCATAGCCGACACCGGCCACGCCGAGCGCGGCGACGCCGGCTGCTGCCCCCAGGATCGTGTTCATCGCCGCCATCCTTGCAAACGCCCTGCTCGCACACGAAATGCGTGCAGGCTCCCTGCCTTCACGACGAAACCCCGTAGGTCGGACCACCACCCGCCTGAGAGACTGGCTGCATGACCGAGCAGAGCCTCAAGGCCACCATCCAGAGCGACCTCACCGACGCGATCCGTCAGCGCGACCAGGTGCGTTCGGGCACCCTGCGCCTGGCGCTGACCGCGATCACCAACGAAGAGGTCTCCGGCACCGAAGCCCGTGAGCTCAGCGACGACGAGGTCCTCAAGGTCCTCGCCAAGGAGGCCAAGAAGCGCAAGGAGGCCGCGACTGCCTACGCCGGCGCGGCCCGTCCCGAGCTCGCGGCCAAGGAGGAGGCCGAGCTCCTCGTGCTCGAGGCCTACCTGCCCGCCCAGCTCTCCGACGAGGAGCTCACGACCATCGTCGCCGCTGCCATCGAGCAGACCGGCGCGACCGGTATGCCGCAGCTCGGCCAGGTCATGAAGGTCGCCCAGGGCGTCGTGGCAGGGCGCGCCGACGGCGGCCGCGTGGCCGCTGCCGTCAAGGCCTCACTCACCAAAGCCTGAGGTATGCCGCGGGGCGGGCTCCGCGGCATACCGAACGAACGGGGCCCCTCACCGCTGTGGTGAGGGGCCCCGTTGCTCACTGAGGTGGCGGCGTCTGGCCCGGCCCGGGGCCGGGCTTCCTGGGCTTGGTCGGCTTCGGGTCCGGGGTCTTCGTCGGCTTCGGTATCGGGGCGAAACCGGAGGAGACGTAGAGGCCGACCGTCGACCCGCGGATGGCTGTGCCGCTCGGGTCGGTGTAGACCACCACGCCCTGCGGGAGTCCGCTGTTGGTCAGGCCGGCGATCTGGGCAAGGAAGCCGGCTTCCCTGAGCCGCGCGCTGGCCTCGGCGACCGACATGCCGCTCACGACCGGCACCGCGATGCGATCGCCGTTGAGCACCTTGGTGCTGGGTTCGCCGAACTGGCGCTCGGGCATCCCCTCGGAGGCTCCCAGCATGATCGCCCGCCACGTCGGGGCCGACAGCGTGCCACCGAAGATGTCGCCGTAGCTGCGGTCGCCGAGCGTCAGGTTGCGCAGGCTGGACTGGCTGTCGGGGGTGCCGATCCAGACCGCCGTCGAGAGCTGGGCGGTGTAGCCGATGAACCAGCCCTCGGCGTTGTCCTCCGTGGTTCCGGTCTTGCCCGCGGCGGGCCGGCTGCCGAGGGACGCGCCCTTACCGGTGCCGTCCTTGATGACGCCCTTGAGGAGCTCGGTCGTGCCGCGGGCAATGTCCTTGTCGATGACCTGCTTGCACGGATTGGCACCGATCTTGAGCGGCTTCTTGTCCGCGGTGGTGATCGACAGGATGGGGTTCGGCGGGCAGTACTTGCCGTCCGCGGCGAGCGTCGCGTAGGACGCGGCCAGGGTCAGCGGGGTCGCGTCGGACGAGCCGAGCGTCACGGGGGAGGGGTAGCACTCGATCTGTGCGCCACTGCCCTGGTGCAGCCCCATCGTCGTCATCGTCTTGCGGACGTTCGGCACACCCAGCTTGAGCACCAGTGAGGCGAACGCCGTGTTGACGGACTTCGCGGTGGCGGTTTTGAAGGGGATCGGCTTGCCGCCGATCGACTCGTCGTTGCGGACCTCCCACGGGACCTGGGAGCCACACGACCCTTGCTCCTGGGGGGTGTAGACGGCCGGCCGCTTGGTGTTGGCGTACTTGGACGGGACGGTGCCGTTGACCGACATGCCCTTCTGCAACGCCGTGACGATCGCGTACATCTTGGCGGTGGAGCCGAAGTGCTGGCCGACCGTGCCGCCGTACTTGCGGTCCACGTTGAAGTTCACCTGGTTGTAGGAGACGCTGGTGTCCTTGCTGGACCTGGGGAAGCTGGTGTTCTGGACCATGGCCACGATCCGGCCGGTCCCCGGTGCCACGACGCTGGCCGCGGCGCCCACGAACTGCGTCTTGCCACTCTTGGACTTGTCGCCCTTGGCCCGCCGGAGCGCCTTGTTGCCGACCGGCACGCGCTTGGTCAGCTCCTTGAGCGCCATCTTCTGCACGACCGGGTCGAGGGTGGTCTGGATGGTGAGGCCACCGCCGGTGATGTTCTTGATCCGCTCCGGCTCCGACTTGCCGAGGGCGTCCAGGGCGTGGTTGCTGGTGTCCTTGAGGTAGGCCATGACGTAGTTGCAGAAGTACGGCTCGGACGACGCGGCGCAGTTGCTCAGCGGGTTCTTCAGCTTGAGCATCTTGCGGACCGGGATGGCCTTGGCGGCCTTGAGCTCCTTGTCCGTGATGATGTTGAGGGCGCGCATCCGGTCCAGGACGACGTCGCGGCGGGCCTGGGCCTTCTCGGGGTTGTTGCGGGGGTCGGTCTTGCCCGGGTTCTGGACGAGGCCGGCCAGCAGGGCTGCCTGGGGGAGGTTGAGCTTCTTGGCACTGACGCTGAAGTAGTGCTGGGCTGCGGCTTCGATGCCGTACGCCAGGTCCCCGTAGTAGGCCAGGTTGAGGTAGCCCTGCAGGATCTGGTCCTTGGTCATCTCCTTCTCCAGGGTGACCGCGTACTTGATCTCCTGCACCTTGCGAGAGGCGCTCTTGCGCACCGCCGCCTGGGCGGCTTCCTCGTCGTTGTTGCGCAGGGCGTTCTCCTGCAGCGTGAGCTTGACGTACTGCTGGGTCAGCGTCGAGGCACCCTGGACGTCACCGCCCTGGGCGTTGGACGCCACCGCGCGGAGGATGCCGCGGGGATCGACGCCACCGTGCTCGTAGAAGCGGCTGTCCTCGATCGCGATCTGCGCCTTCTGCATGATCGGCGCGACGTCCTTGAGGTTGACGATGATCCGGTTCTCCTGCTGGGGAGTCGCCAGGATCCCGCCGCGCGCGTCCTTGATCGTGGACTGCTGCGACAGCTGGGTGGCGGTGAACTCCCCCGGGAGGTCGTCGAACATCTTCACTCCACCGGTGGCCGTGCGGCCCGTGGCGAAGGCTGCGGGGATCAGCAGACCGGCCGCCAAGATGCCCGCAACCATCGCCGTGGCGACGAAGGCTCCGAGCAGGCTGACAACTTTTCCGAGGTCGGTGGCGCGTTCGTGCATGGCCACAGGGTAACTGCCGAACATGGGGTAACCCGGCTCCGGACGACGAGCGCTTCGATTTGCTCCCACTCGTGACGTTTGCCGTGTTTGGCCATCACCCCTCCGTGCAGGGAAGGCATGGTTCGAAATGACTAGTCCCTTTGGCCATCGCAGAACTACACGAATGGGCCATGTCATGAAGGTGCCTTTACTTCCTATCGTTTTCAAACGTCGATACGGACATAAGACGCACTGTGAAGCGTCTGAATCAGCAGTATCTGGAGGCACTGAGATGACCATCGCACCAGCGCGACCGGGCGGACAGGCTGTCGGCACGGCATGGATGGATGACTGGGCGCCCATGGGCTCCTGCTCCAAGTCCGACCCTGATGCCTTGTTCGTCCAGGGGGCCGCGCAGCAGACCGCCAAGGTCGTCTGCCAGCGGTGTCCGGTCATCGCCGAGTGCCTCGCGGACGCCCTCGACAACCGCACCGAGTTCGGCGTCTGGGGCGGGATGACCGAGCGCGAGCGTCGGGCGCTGCTCAAGCGCCGACCCAACATCTCTTCCTGGGCTGCACTGTTCGCCCAGGCCCGCAGCCAGACCCCGGCCGAGGCCGAGAGCGCCTGACTCCCTCACAGCCCGACAAAGTCCCTGGCCATCCCCCCGGTTCCAGGGACTTTGTCGTGTCTGGGGTGTGCGGGTCAGGGGTGTGCGCGACTGGGGTGTGCGGGTCAGGGCGTTCGGGTCAGGGCAGCGGCGATCTCGCGCAGGCCGTCGAGGTCGTGGATGTCCTGCGCGGACGCCGGGACCTCGACGACCGGTATGCCGGGGTGTCCAGCCGTGAACCGGGCGGCCAGCCGCTCCTGTCGCGCCGCCGTCTCGGCCAGGGACGCGTGCAGGCGGAGCAGGCCCTCGGCCGTCGCCGCCGTGGGGGAGGGGTCGTCGGCATCGGCGAGCTGCTCCGCGGCCGCCAGGGCTCGTGAGGCCGTCAGGGTGGGTGCGGCCACGCGCTGGATCCGGTTCACGACGAGCCCGGCGAGCGGCATACCCTCCTCGTCGAGGCGGCCGGCGAAGAAGGAGGCCTCGCGCAGCGCGTCGCGCTCGGGGGCGGCGACCACGACGAACGCGGTCTCCGAGTTCTTGAGCAGCGCATAGGTCTGGTCGGCTCGCTCGCGGAACCCACCGAACATCGTGTCGAGGGCCGCGACGAAGGTCTGCACGTCCTGGAGCAGCTGGCCCCCGAGCACCTTTGACAAGGTGTTGGTCACGACGTTGACCCCGACGCTGAAGACCTTGAAACCCGCGCGCCCACCCGCCTTGGCAGGGGCGGAGAGGAGCCGGATGAAGCGGCCGTCCAGGAACGAGCCGAGCCGCTTGGGTGCGTCGAGGAAGTCCAGCGCCGACCGCGACGGGGGCGTGTCCACGATGATGAGGTCCCAGCGGCCGTCGCGGCCCGCCTCGGCTCGCAGCTGACCCAGCTTCTCCATCGCCATGTACTCCTGCGTGCCCGCGAACGAGCTGGAGACCGCTTGGTAGAAGGGGTTCGCGAGGATCTGGGCGGCCTTGTCAGGGGTGGCGTGCTGCTCGACCACCTCGTCGAAGGTGCGCTTCATGTCGAGCATCATCGCGTCGAGCGATCCGTCGGGCTCCGGGTCGCCGGGACCGCCGGTCATCCGCACCCCCGCCACCGGACGAGGCGTGTTGTCGAGCTCGGTCAGGCCCAGCGACTGGGCGAGCCGACGAGCCGGGTCGATGGTGAGGACGACGACCTTGCGGCCGTGCTCCGCCGCCCACAGCCCCAGCGCGGCCGCGGTCGTGGTCTTGCCCACGCCACCCGCTCCACAGCAGACGACGATCCTTGTCCGAGGGTCGGTCAGGAGAGCCGCCAGGTCGAGCGTGGCCGCTCTGCCCGGGGTGGGCGTGCCCCGGGTGGGCGTGCCCCGGGTGGGCGTGCGCGAGGCCATCAGACCATCCCCTGCTCGTCCAGCGACTGCGCCAGCACCGTGATGCCACCGGCCTCGGTGCCCTCCGCCAGGAAGGGGAGCCGGATCGTGAGCCGGCCTTCTTCCTCGAGGATCGCGTCCTGCTCGCGCTCGAGGGCGATCCGGTCGGCATGGTTGGCGCCGTCGGCGAGCAGGCCCGCGACCATGCCGTTCGTGACGCGGACGCCGACGCCCGCCAGGTCTGCGGCCACCCCTTCGACCAGCTTGGCCGTCCGCCGGCCGCGCACCGCCTTGAAGGCCCTGTCGGTCAGCAGCGGGTCGCGCAGCTGGTTGACGACGATGGCACCCAGCGGGAGGTCGGTGCGGCGCAGCTCGGCCAGCGCGTCGACGGTCTCCTGCACGGGCATCTCCTCGAGCAGCGTGACCACGTGGACCGCGGTGGTGTGGCTGCGGAGCATCCGGGTGATCGAGTCTGCCTGCGAGCGGATCGGACCCACCTTGGCGACGTCGGCGACCTCGGCGTTGACGTTGAGGAACCGCACCACCCGCCCGGTCGGCGGGGCGTCGAGCACCACGGCGTCGTAGGCGGGAGCCGTCGGACCCTTCCCGGTGCGGCGCCCCGCGGCCTCGTAGACCTTCCCGATCAGCAGGACGTCACGGACCCCCGGTGCGATCGTCGTGGCGAAGTCGACCGCGCCGAACCGGTCGAGCACGGTCATCGCCTTGCCGACCTTGTAGAACTTCTGGAGGTACTCCCGCAGCGAGGCCTTCGCGTCGATCGAGATCGCCCACAGCTGTCCGCCGCTGCGGTCGGTCAGGATGCGCGTCTCGGTGTGCCCCAGGGGCGCCACGTCGAACGTCTGCGAGATCCCCTGGCGTTCCTCGACCTCGGCCAGCAGGACGCGCTTGCCCTGCCGGGTGAGGGCCAGCGCGAGCGCGGCAGCCACCGTGGTCTTCCCCGTGCCGCCCTTGCCGGTGACCACGTGGAGCCGGACCTTGGACAGGTCATGGGTGGTCTCGGGCATGTCGCCAGCCTAGGAGGCGAGCAGGTCGACCGCTGCGAGGACCTGCGCGAACGCCGGGTGCTCCGGGTCGATCAGCCCGTAGTGCCCGCCACTGTTCACCGGCGTGAGGCGCACGTTCGGCGCGTGGTGCGCCGCGGCATACCGCTCGCTCTGGTCGAAGGGCACTACGTCGTCGTCGCGCGCGTGCACCAACAGCGCAGGTATGCCGGGTGCGAGCCTGACGGGGTCGGCCGCGGCGTAGGCATCTGGGGCATCCGTGGGGTACCCCCCGAGGAAGTCGGTGATAGCGGTGTCGCCCACGCCGGTCTCGGCGCCGTGGCCGAGGTCGAGGACGCCCGCGAGGCTCACGATGCCGCGCAGGCCGTGGGCCCACGGCTGGGCGGCGGCCCAGGCGACGAGCTGGCCACCCGCGGAGTGGCCGACCAGCACCGGCGGGTGGCCCAGGTCGGGGTCGCGGCGCACGGCGGTGATGGCGGCGGCGACGTCGTCAGCGGTGCCCGGCCACCCGCCACCGGGCATGCCCGGCCGGCGGTACTCGACGACGGCTGTCGCGTAGCCCGCATCCGCGAACGCCTGGGCCTGCCGACCGGCATGGGTGCGGTCGTACTCGGGACGCCAGAACCCGCCGTGCACGACGACCACCGTGAGGCCGCGGGTGACCCGGTCGGGCAGGCGCACGTCGTACACCTGCGCGGGATCGTCGCCGTAGGCTGTCGTGCGCGTGGGGGGCGCGGCCACCTCGTCGAGCACCTGGCTGGGGTCGCGGTGGGTGGCCATGGGGCCATCCTCGTGCACTCCTGCCCGTCGGCGCCCGGTCATCACGGGGATAGGCTGCGGGACATGCAGAAATGGGAGTACGCGACGGTGCCGCTCATCGTCCACGCCACCAAGCAGATCCTCGACCAGTGGGGTGAGGACGGCTGGGAGCTCGTCCAGGTCCTCACCGGTCCCGACGGCAACGGCCTGGTCGCCTACCTGAAGCGGGAGAGAGCCTGATGAGTGCAGTTGAAGATCGTCTGGCCGAGCTCGGCCTGACCGTTCCCGACGTCGCCAAGCCGGTGGCCGCCTACGTCCCCGCGATCCAGGACGGGCGCCGGATCTACACCTCCGGGCAGCTGCCCATGGTCTCCGGTGCCATCGTGCAGACCGGCAAGGTCGGCGAGGGCCACGGCCTCGTGCCGCCGGAGGACGCGAAGAAGCTGGCGGAGATCTGTGCGCTCAACGCCATCGCCGCGGTCAAGAGCATCGTGGGCGACCTCGACAAGGTGGCCCAGGTGGTCAAGCTGGTCGGGTTCGTCGCCTCCGACCCGTCCTTCACCGGTCAGCCCGGCGTCATCAACGGCGCCAGCGAGCTGATGGGCAAGGCCTTCGGCGACGCGGGCATCCACGCCCGGTCGGCCGTCGGGGTCGCCGTGCTCCCCCTGGACGCCCCCGTCGAGGTCGAGATCGTCGTCGCCCTCGCCGACGAGTAGTCCCGGGTGGTCCGGCGCTTGGTCAGGCGCGAGTTCCCGATCGCCGACTCACCATCGCTCCGGGCCAGGGCGGACTCCTGGCTGAGTGCGCCCTCGCCCGACGGCCCGGTGGTGCCCAAGCGGGCCGCCACGGTCATGTTCGTGCGCGACTGGGCCTCCGACGGTGACTCGGGGGTCGAGGTCTTCATGCTGCGCCGGGTCGCGACGATGGAGTTCGCCCCGCGGATGATGGTGTTCCCCGGTGGCGGGGTCGACCCGCGCGACGCCGACCCCGGTCTGCCGTGGGCCGGACCGACGCCGGCCGAGTGGGCGGCGCGGCTCGACGTGGACGAGGCGACGGCTCGGGTGCTCGTGGCGGCTGCGGTCCGCGAGGTCTTCGAGGAGTGCGGGGTCCTGCTGGCCGGTCCGACGCCCGACCGGGTGATCGCCGACGTCAGCGGGGCGCACTGGCACGAGCAGCGCCGACGCCTGCTCCAGCGCGAGGCCTCGCTGTCCGAGGTGCTGCGCGAGCACGACCTGCTGCTGCGGTCCGACCTGCTCGGCTACCGCGCCCACTGGGTCACCCCCGAGTTCGAGGTGCGGCGCTATGACACCCGGTTTTTCAGCGCGGCCGTCCCGCAGGGCCAGCGTGCCGACGACGACACCACGGAGGCGGACGTCGCAGACTGGGTCCGCCCTGCGGACCTCTTGCGAGCCTGGCAGGACGGCGCCGCCCTGATGCTGCCGCCCACCGTCGTGGCCGTCGAAGAGGTCGCCGCCGCGACGTCGGCCGCGGAGTTCATCGCCGAACGTCCCGTGATCGCCCCCGTGCAGCCCGAGCTGGTCGACACCGGCGACGGCCTGGTGATGCGGGCGGAACTCCCGCGATGAGCCTGGCGCAGCCGCCTGCTCCGTCGGCGGCGTTCGGCGACTGGCACGGCGGTCAGGTCACCGAACGTGCCCTGTGTGTCCTGTGCCCGAACCCCAGCCCGATGACCCTCGACGGGACCAACACCTGGGTGCTGCTCGAGCCCGGTGCCACCGATGCGGTCGTCATCGACCCCGGCCCGCTCGACGAGGGCCACCTGCAGGCGGTCGTCGAGGCCGTGTCGGCCCGCGGGGCCCGGGTCGCCCAGACGATCCTCACGCACGGTCACGCCGACCACGCCGAAGGTGCGGGCCGCTTCGCAGAGCTCACTGGTGCCCCGACCCGGGCGGTCGGGCGCGGGCACGACGACCTCGCCGACGGTGACCTCGTCACGGCCGGCGGCCTCGAGCTGCGGGTCGTCGCGACCCCCGGTCACACCTCCGACTCGTTGTCCTTCGCCCTGGCAGCCGACCATGCGCTGCTCACCGGCGACACCGTCCTGGGCCGCGGCACCACGGTGGTGGCGCACCCCGATGGTGAGCTGGCGGCATACCTCGCGTCGTTGGAGCGCATCGCCCGCCTGACCGGCGACGGGGAGGTCACCGCGATCCTCCCCGGGCACGGGCCGGTCGTGCCGGACGCCGCGGCGATGGTCGCGTTCTACCGCACCCACCGCGCCGAACGGCTGGAGCAGGTGCGGCAGGCGCTGGCTGACGGAGCGGCGGAGGCGCCGGACGTGGTCCAGGCCGTGGTCGAGCGGGTGTATGCCGACGTGCCCCGGGAGGTCTGGCCGGCAGCGGCTCAGAGCGTGGCAGCCCAGTTGGACTACCTGCGCTGAGTCACCGGGCGCTCGGAGTCAGCGGGCGCGACGCTGGAGGCGCTCGACGTCGAGCAGCAGCACTGCGCGGGCCTCGAGGCGCAGCCACCCGCGGGTCGCGAAGTCGGCGAGGGCCTTGTTGACGGTCTCGCGGGAGGCGCCGACCAGCTGGGCCAGCTCCTCCTGGGTGAGGTCGTGGGCGACCAGCACCCCTTCCTCGACGGGACGGCCGAAGCGGGCCGACAGGTCGAGCAGCGCCTTGGCGACCCGGCCGGGCACGTCGGTGAAGACCAGGTCCGCGAGGTTCTCGTTGGTGCGCCGCAGTCGCTTCGCCAGGGCCGCGAGTAGGACCTTCGCCACGCTGGGGCGGCCCTCGAGCAGGCCGTTGAGGTCGTCGTTGCCGATGCCGAGCAGCTGGGTCTCGGCCACCGCGGTCGCCGTCATGGTGCGCGGGCCCGGGTCGAACAGGCTCAGCTCGCCGAACATCTCGCCGGGCCCGAGGATGGCCACGAGGTTCTCGCGGCCGTCGGCGCTGCGGCGACCGAGCTTGACCTTGCCCTCACGGATGACGTAGAGCCGGTCGCCCTGGTCGCCTTCGTGGAACAGCACGTCGCCGCGCTCGAGACGGGTCTGCGTCATCGAGGCCATCAGCGTCGAGGACGCCTCGTCGTCCAGCGCAGCGAACAGAGGGGCCTTCTTCACCACGTCGTGATCCACGGGCGACAGTGTGCCACGTCGGATGTCCGCGCCGCCCCGTAGTCTGTGGAGGTGTCTGGATCCCCTGTGCCGGCCGCCCGTGAAGAGTCCCCCGTCGCCCTCACCAGGCGTGCCCGGCGGATGTACCGGGCGCTCCACGAGCACTACCCGTACGCCCACTGCGAGCTCGACTTCGAGAACCCCCTCCAGCTCCTGGTGGCGACCGTGCTGTCCGCCCAGACGACCGACGTCATGGTCAACAAGGTCGCGCCCCAGCTGTTCGCGCGCTACCCCGACGCGGCCGCGCTCGCCGGTGCCGACCGCGAGGAGATGGAGACGCTGCTCAAGCCGACCGGCTTCTTCCGCGCCAAGACCAGCTCGGTGATGAAGCTCGGCGCCGAGCTCGTCGAGCGCTTCGACGGCGAGGTCCCCCCGCGCATGAAGGACCTCGTCACGCTGCCCGGCGTGGGGCGCAAGACGGCCAACGTCGTGCTGGGCAACGCCTTCGGCATCCCGGGCATCACCGTGGACACCCACTTCGGGCGGCTGGTCCGCCGGTTCGGCTGGACCGCCGAGGACGACCCGGTCAAGGTCGAGCACGCCGTCGGGGCGCTGATCCCGCGCAAGGAGTGGACGATGCTGTCGCACGTCCTCATCTTCCACGGCCGGCGCACCTGCCACGCCAAGAAGCCCGCCTGTGGAGCCTGTCCCGTCGCGCGGCTGTGCCCGTCGTACGGCATCGGCGAGACCGACCCCGTCAAGGCCGACAAGCTGCTCAAGTTCGAGCTCGCCCCGGGCGCGACCAATCCGTATGCCGCGGCGGCACCCGCCCCCGGTGCCGCGCCGCCGCAGCCACGCGGCATACCCGCGGCGGAGGTCTCCGCCTCGTGACCACGGCACGACCCGCTTGGCTGGACCGTGCCCGCGACGCGATCGCGGCCGCCGACGAGGGGTACTTCGAGACGTTCGCGCCGCCGCCCGAGGGCGGGCAGCGCTCCAGCGTCATGATCCTGTTCGGCCCCTCCGACGACGGCCAGGGCGAGGACGTCGTGCTGACCGAGCGCGCCCACACCCTGCGCACCCAGCCCGGCGACATCTCCTTCCCCGGTGGCAAGCGCGAGCCCTCGGACGCCTCGGCCGCCGCGGCCGCCCTGCGCGAGACGCAGGAGGAGGTGGGCATCGACCCGGGGACGATCGACGTGGTGGCGACCCTTCCTGACATCTACCTCAGCCCACGCCGGTTCGTCGTCACGCCCGTGTTGGGGTGGTGGCGCGAGGCCGGGCCGCTCGATGCCGTCGACCCGGTCGAGGTGCACCGGGCCGTGCGGGCGCCCCTGGCCGACCTGCTCGACCCGGCAGCCCGGTTCACCGTGTCCCACCCGAGTGGCTACCGAGGGCCGGGTTTCGAGTTCGACGGCCTCTTCGTGTGGGGATTCACCGCGGGGCTGTTGTCCGCTGTGCTCGATTTCGGAGGTTTGACCGTTCCGTGGGACCGTAGCGTTGAGCGTCCACTCCCCGACCGCTACCGGCCGGGTGGGGCACAGGACGCCTTGACCAAGACCGCGACGGAAGGCCGAGCCTGATGTTCCTCGGACTGACCGTCCTGGACTACCTCCTGATCCTGCTCTTCATCAGCTACGGCCTCACCGGTTTCCGACAGGGTCTGGTGGTCAGCGTGCTGTCCCTCGCCGGCTTCTTCCTCGGCGGTGCACTCGCCATGTGGCTGCTGCCATTGGCGATCGGCCACTGGACCGAGCTCGAGTCGTCACCGTTGCTGCGTTCGGTCGTCCTCATCGCCGGCGTGTTCATCCTCGCCTCGAGCGGGCAGGCGGTGGCCGTGGCGATCGGCGGATCGCTTCGGTCGCGGCTCAAGATCAAGCCGGCCCAGTGGTTCGACGCGACGTTCGGAGCGGTGGCCGTCGTGCTGTCCGCAGCGATCCTCGTGTGGTTCATCGCCGGCGCCCTGCGCGGTGGCGCCCCGGCACCCATCGCCAAGGCGATCGGTGAGTCCCGGGTGCTGCGCACCATCGACAACGTGGTGCCCCCCGGCACGTCGAGGCTCTTCGCATCGTTCCGTGAGGTGCTCGACCGCGAGGGGTTCCCGCGGGTGTTCGACGGGCTCGAGACTGAGCGGATCGCGCCGGTCGCGCCCCCGGACCCGTCCGTGGCGCAGACCGCCGGAGTTCGTGACGCCGCGGCCTCAGTCATCAAGATCACCGGAGTCGCGGCGGCCTGCAACCGCGGTCAGGAGGGCAGCGGCTGGGTCGTCGCCCGCGAGCGGGTGGTGACCAACGCCCACGTCGTGGCCGGCATGGAGAGCGCCACGCTGCGCATCCACGGCACCGGCCGGTCCTACACCGGCAAGGTCGTCGTCTTCGACGCCAAGCGCGACCTCGCCGTGCTCTCGGTGCCAGGCCTTCCCGCTGAGCCGCTGCGCCAGGGGCCGGACCTCTCCCGCGGCGACAGCGGCGTGGTGGCCGGCTTCCCGCTGGACGGGCCCTACCGGCTCGACGCGGCCCGTGTCCGCGAGGTGGTCGACGCGCGGGGTTCGGACATCTACGGCAGCCCGGGGACCAGTCGTGAGGTCTACTCGCTCTTCGCCCAGATCCAGCCCGGCAACTCCGGGGGTCCGCTGTTGTCCTCCGACGGCCGGGTCGTCGGGGTGGTCTTCGCCAAGTCCCTGGACGACTCCAGGACGGGTTATGCCCTGACCATGGACGAGGCCCGTCCCGTCCTCGATGCAGCGTCAGGCGCCGCCTCACCGGTCGACACCGGCGCCTGCGTCGCCGGCTGACCCACGCGGCATACCCCGCTGCTCCCACGGGGCAGCGGGACAGCGGGCCAGCGGGTCAGCGGAGGGTGGCGAGCCAGGCGCAGAGGTGGTCGTTGACGACCCCCGGAGCCTCTTCGGGCAGGAAGTGGCCGGCCCCGGGCACCAGGTGTCGTTGGAACGGACCCGTGACGTAGTCCGCCGAGTCGCTGGACGTGTCGGGCAGCACCGCCCGGTCGTGCTCGCCGTGGAGCTGGAGCACGGGGAGCGTGATGGTCGTGCGCATCCTCGCGGCGAACCGCCAGCCGTCGGGGCGGAACTGGCTGCGCACGACCCAGCGGTAGTACTCCGCCGCAGAGTGCGCCACGAACGGCAGGGCCATCGCGTCGGCGTAGGTCCGCGCCTCCTCGGGTGAGGGCCAGATGCCTTCGGGTGAGGCCCACTCGCGCAGCAGCCGCTGGACGTAGCCGCCGTGCACCGTCATCTGGCGCTCCGGCACGAACGGCCGCTGCAGGCCGCCGAGGTAGGCGTTGGCCTTGAGCTGGCGGGGGTTCGCGAAGGACGCCCTGCGGAACACCAGCGGGTGCGGCATCGACAGCGACGCGATGGCGCGGGTGACGGTCGGCTGCAGGGTAGGCATGCTCCACGCGATCCAGCCGCCCCACCCGTGTCCGACGACGACCGCGCGCGAGGCCCCGAGGGAGCGCAGCACCGAGGCGACGTCGGTGGCCGACGTGCGCGTGTCATAGCCGCGCGGTGGCTTGTCGGACGCGCCGTAGCCGCGCAGGTCCATCGCGCACGCCCGGTAGCCGGCGTCGGCGAGCGCCTGCATCTGGTGCCGCCAGGCCCACCAGAACTGCGGGAACCCGTGCAGCAGCAGGACGACCGGCCCCTCACCCTGCTCGGCGACGTGGAAGCGGGCACCGTTCGCGGCGACGAACCGGTGCTCCCACGGGCCTTCGATGAGGGCCATCGAGGCATCGAGACTCATGACTGGGTATGCCGTTCGGCTGGTGACGGGGGCGGGTCGCGGGTCGTGCTGGCCGGGTCGAGAAGGGGGCGTTGGCCGGGTCAGGACCCGGACTTGACGGCGGTGACGGTGTCCTGGGCGTTCTTGATGGCGCGCTCGGGCTTGCCCTTGATCTTCTTCACGCTGTTGCGGCCGACGAGCGCCAGGACCGCGGCGACGAGGAAGAGCAGCCCGGTGGTGATGAGGTAGCCGGCCCACTCGGGGAGCCAGATGTCGATCACGGCGACGACGGTGTGGAACAGGAAGATCAGGCCGAGCAGGGCGACGAAGCCCGCGGCCGCGAACATCCCCGCACCGGCGGCGGCCTTCTTCGCGTCGGCCGCGATCTCGGCCTTGGCCAGCGCGATCTCGCTGCGGACGATCGTCGAGACGTCGTGGGTCGCATCGGCGACGAGCTGTCCGATGGTCCGTTCGGCGCCTGAGCCGGTGCCCGCCTGGGTGCCCGTCTGGTCGTTCACGCGGTTGGTGGCCATGCGCGTTCACCTGCGCTTCCTGAAGTCCGGTGGTGCGGCGTCCCAACCCTAACGGCGTCGTCCGGGCTCCACATCCGAGACCTCGAAGCAGTCCGGCACCCCGTCCCCGTCGTCGTCGCGGGACTCGAGCTCGGCCAGGCGCCGGTAGACGCGGTTCCGGGCACGCAGCACGACGGTCGCCAGGACCGCCGCAGTGGCCGACCCGACCAGGACGGCGAGCTTCACGTGCTCGTCACGGGGGCTGCCCGTCCCGAACGCCAGCTCGCCCACGAGCAGCGAGACGGTGAAGCCGATCCCGGCCAGGAGGGACAGCCCCAAGACGTCCCACCACGCGAGGTCCTCGTCGAGCTCGGCCCTGGTGAACCGGGCGAACGCCCACGTGCCACCGAAGACACCGACCAGCTTGCCGAGGACGAGCCCGAGCACCACCGCGAGGGCCGCCTCGTCCCCGAGGCTGTCGCCGAAGCCACCCCCCACCACCCGCACGCCGGCCGCGAAGAACGCGAAGACCGGCACGGCCACCCCGGCCGACAGGGGCCGCAACCGGTGCTCGAACCGCTCGGCCACGTCGACGTCGGCGTCCAGGGGGCGGACCCGCGGCACCCGGGACACCCGCGAGGCCCGACCCCGGGGCTTCACCGGCACGACGAGCCCCAGCAGCACCCCGGCGACGGTGGCGTGGATGCCGGAGGCGTGCACGAGCCCCCACGTCAGGGCCGCCAGCGGGAGCAGCAACCACCAGTGCGCCACCCGTCGTTGCACCAGTGCAGCGAACAGCGCGAGCGGCACCAGCGCGAGCGCGAGCTCGGCCAGGTCGAGGCTCCGGGTGTAGAAGATCGCGATGATCGTGATCGCCACGAGGTCGTCGACGACGGCGAGGGTCAGCAGGAAGCTCCGCAGGGCCGATGGCAGGTGCGTCCCGATCACCGCCAGCACCGCGAGCGCGAAGGCGATGTCAGTCGCCGTCGGGACCGCCCAACCGCGCAACGCCCCGCCACCCGCCCCACCAACGGCCCCACCACCGGCACCAGCGCCGGCACCGAGGAGGGTGACCGTCACGGCATACACGATCGCGGGAAGCGCGACCCCGCACAGGGCGGCGGCCACCGGCAGCGCGGCCCTTGCGGGGGTGCGCAGCTCGCCCACGAGGAACTCGCGCTTCAGCTCGAGGCCGGCGACGAAGAAGAACAGCGCAAGGAGTCCGTCGGCGGCCCACTGCCCCAGGGTGAGGTGCAGGTGCCACGCCTGGGGGCCTGCCTGCCAGTCGCGCAGCGAGGCGTAGGTCTCGAACCAGGGCGAGTTGGCCCAGGCCAGTGCGGCGATCGCCGCGGACAGCAGGAGGGCGCCGCCGACGGTCTCGGTGCGCAGGGCGCCGCTGACGCGCTGCGCCTCCTGCCACGTCGTGCGGGCGAAGAGCCGTGGGCGCAGGGGGTTGAGGCTCACACCGGGCCTTTCGGGGTCGACGTCGGGTCAGACGTCCGCAGACGCCGCCGACCAGGCTTCCCGGCACACCAGTTGTTCCAGCTGCCCATCCTACGTGCGAGCCGTGGCGAGCAGCTCGGCGAACATCGCGGCGAGCTCCAGCTGGTCGGCCTCGCCGGCGAGCACCTCACCCTCCTGGGTGAGGGTCTTCCCGAACGCCAGACCGGGGCCGTCGACGACCGTCATCTTGACCCGCTCGAGCGTCTGCCGCAGGGCCGACTTCGCATAGCTCGCGCCGTGCCAGCCGTAGCCGACGCAGCCCACGGGCAGGCCCTCCCACTCGGCGTAGAGGAAGTCGATCGCGTTCTTGAGCGCCGCGTTGTAGCCGCGGTTGTACTCCGGCATCACCAGCACGAGCGCGTCCGTGGCCTGCATCGCGGCCGACCACTTCCGCGTGTGCTCGTGGGCGTAGTTGCCGTCGGCGGGCTGGCCGGGCTCGTCGAGGAACGGCAGCGCCAGCTCGCGCAGGTCGTGGACGGTGACCTCGGAGCCCGCCGGGACTGCGTCGAGCACCCACTGCGCGACGAGGTGACCGATCCGGTGCGGGCGGGTGCTGGCGATGACGACGGAGACGCGCGTGGAGGCCATGGGCGAAAGCCTAGGTGCGGTCCGCTCGGCCCCGGGGCGGCCTTGTCTGGAGAGATTCATCGCTCTAGAGTTCCGTTGAACAGAAATTGAAGTCCGTATCGTGGAAGATTGAGGTCGAGCGATGTCTGCACCGAGCCCGGGATACTCCATCACCGTCCGCGCCGAGGCGCCTGCCGCGATCGACACCACGGGTGCCGTCGCTGCCGCCGTGGCGTCGGCGGGCGGTGCGCTCACGGCCCTCGACGTCGTGGAGTCCCACGGTGACAAGCTGGTCGTGGACGTGACCTGCAACGCCTCCGACGCCGACCATGCCGACCGGATCACCGCGGCGATCGCGGCGGTCCCGGGGGTCACGGTCCGCAAGGTCAGCGACCGCACCTTCCTGCTCCACCTCGGCGGCAAGCTCGAGGTCGTGCCCAAGGTGCCGCTGAAGCACCGCGACGACCTGTCCCGCGCCTACACCCCGGGGGTGGCCCGCGTCTGCCTCGCGATCGCGGAGAACCCCGAGGACGCGCGCCGCCTCACCATCAAGCGCAACACGGTCGCGGTCGTGACGGACGGGTCCGCCGTCCTCGGCCTCGGCAACATCGGCCCGGCCGCTGCCCTGCCCGTCATGGAGGGCAAGGCTGCGCTCTTCAAGCAGTTCGCCGGAGTCGACGCGTGGCCGGTCTGCCTCGACACCCAGGACACCGAGGAGATCATCATGATCGTCAAGGCGATCGCCCCGGTCTACGGCGGCGTGAACCTCGAGGACATCAGCGCGCCGCGGTGCTTCGAGATCGAGGCGCGCCTGCGTGACGAGCTCGACATCCCCGTCTTCCACGACGACCAGCACGGCACCGCGATCGTCACCCTCGCCGCCCTGCGCAACGCCCTGCGCGTGGTGGGCAAGACGCTGGAGGACGTGCGGATCGTGGTCTCGGGGGTGGGTGCGGCCGGCCACGCCATCGTCCGGCTCCTCGACGCCCAGGGCGCGACCGACATCATCGGGTGCGACCGCCGCGGTGCGCTGGACCCGGAGGCCGACCACGCGGACGAGTTCCGTGGCTGGATCGCCCGCAACACCAACCCTTCCCGCACGACCGGCACGCTCAAGGAGGTGCTGCGCGGGGCCGACGTCTTCATTGGCGTCTCGGCACCGAACCTGCTGGACGGCGACGACATCGCCACCATGGCGGACCGTGCCATCGTCTTCGCGATGGCCAACCCCGACCCCGAGGTCGACCCCGTCGCGGCGAGCCACCACGCGGCCGTCGTCGCCACCGGACGCTCCGACTACGCCAACCAGATCAACAACGTGCTGGCCTTTCCCGGCTTCTTCCGCGGTCTGCTCGACGCCGGCGCCCGCGACATCACCGACGAGATGATGATCGCCGCCGCCGCGGCCATCGCGAACTGCGTCCACCCCGACGAGCTCAACGCGAGCTACATCGTGCCGAGCGTCTTCGACGCCGACGTCGCGCCCTCGGTGGCAGCTGCCGTGCGGCAGGCGGCCGGTGGACGGCACGCCGACCCGGCCACGCGGCATACCGGCAGCGCCACGCGGGAGGCGACCGCGCCGCCCGCCGCCACCCCCGCCATCCCGACGAGCCAGGCCCCGGCCCGATGACCGTGGACCTGGGCGCCCTCGGCGCCGCCCTCGACGAGCACCTGCGTGACGCGGATGCCGAGCTGGCCGCACGCTTCCCCGGCGAGCGGCCGGTGCGCCAGCCGGTGCACACGGTCTACGTGCCGGCTGACCGCTACGACGCCGACCTGGTGTCGCGGTGGCAGGCCGAGGCGGTCGCCGCGCTGGACGAGCACGGCGGCGGCGCCGAGGGGGCGGCCGAGGCCTTCGGGCTTCCGTCGGAGCTGGCAGCCGAGCTGTACGCGCGTGTGCGCACCAAGCTCGCGCGCGAGGCCATCGAGGACCTGCGCATCGACTTCGAGGACGGCTACGGCACGCGGTCCGACGACGAGGAGGATGCCGCCGTCGACGCGGCGGCTGCGGCGCTCCTCCGTGCCGTGGACGCCGGTGGGGCGACTGCCTTCAGCGGCATCCGGTTCAAGAGCTTCGAGGCGCCGACGCGCGCACGCGGGCTGCGCACCTTCGCCCGGTTCGTCGCTGCGGTGGCCCGGGACGGTCGCCTGCCAGACGGCTTCGTGGTGACGTTCCCGAAGGTGACGTCAGTCGACCAGGTCGAGGCGATGGTGGTGGCCTGCGAGAGGGTCGAGCAGGGTGTCGGGCTTTCGCCGGGGGCGATCCGCTTCGAGATCCAGGTCGAGACGCCGCAGGCGATCTGCGGACCTGACGGCACGGCGCTCGTCGCCCGGATGGTCCATGCCTCCGCCGGCCGGTGCACGTCGCTGCACTACGGCACCT
This sequence comes from Pedococcus sp. P3_C7, assembly GCF_056402615.1. NCBI lineage: Bacteria > Bacillati > Actinomycetota > Actinomycetes > Micrococcales > Intrasporangiaceae > Pedococcus > Pedococcus sp. P3_C7. The sequence continues at coordinate 220,798 of NZ_JBFUHC010000010.1, forward strand.
ACGACTACTCGGCCTCGTGTGGCATCGCCGCCGCCTACCAGTCGATGGAGCACCCGGCCGCCGACCACGCCAAGGCGGTCATGCAGGTCGCTGCGGCCGGCACGGGCGTGCACCTGTCCGACGGCTCCACCAACGTGCTCCCCGTGGGCAGTCACGACGACGTGCTGGCCGCCTGGCGGCTGCACGGGCGGCTGGTGCGACGCTCGCTCGAGCGGGGCTACTACCAGGGCTGGGACCTGCACCCCGCACAGTTCCCGAGTCGCTACCTCGCCACCTACGCGTTCTACCGCGAGGGGCTCTCGGCCGCCGGCCAACGGCTGAAGAACTATGTGGGACAGGTGGATTCGGGCGTCATGGATGAACCCGCGACAGCCCGAGCGCTGTCCGACTTCGTGGTCCGTGCGCTCGACTGCGGGGCGACCGACGAGCAGGAGGTCCATCGCCTGACCGGCCTGGACCGCCCCGCCATCGACCGCCTGGCCCGCCGCACCACCGCCTGACGCGTCAGGGCGCTTGACGGGCCCGACCACCTGACCTGTCTGCCGTCCGCCGGTAGGTTGGCCGCATGCGCGTGCGGGTGGAGTTCACGACCGAGCCGTTCCACGGCGAGGACGGCCAGCTGCCTGCCCACGTGACCGCGTCCGCCGACGCACTCCGGTATGCCGGGTTGTCACCCGATCTGGGACCGCTCGGCACGTCGGTCGAGGGCGAGGCCGAGGTGGTCGTCGACGCGGTGGGCGCCGCGCTCAAGGAGGCGTTGTCCCACGGCGCGACCCGGGTCACCCTCACCCTCGGTGACGTCGACGCGGTGACCGCCGCCGCCCCCGCGGCCGGTGCCGGGGCCGGTGCTGGGGCCGGTGCTGGGGCCACCGACTTCACCGACGGCTTGTCGCGGCTCATCGCCGACGTCGAGCGCGAGCTAGGGGGTTCGCTCGCAACCCTGCCGCGCGCCGAGAAGCAGCACGCCGTGCGCCTGCTGGAGGAGCGCGGCGCGTTCGAGATGCGCCGCAGCGCGGAGACCGTCGCGGAGGCCCTGGGCCTGACCCGCTTCACCGTCTACAACTACCTCAACCGGATCCGGGACTCGGCGGCCGAGCCCGCCGGCTGACGCGGCATACCCGGTCGTCCTGGGACTGTCGACTGCTCGCCGCCCCCGCAGGCCTGCACCGGAGAAACTTTCAACAGATTGTTGACTGGGTCACATTGGCGCGCCTATCCTTCCATCATCCGTAAACAGGTTTCCACCATTCGGAAGATCTCCGAATCGCTCGGGAAGCCATCCCCGCGCCACCCACGCCGACCCCGCCAGGGTCGGCGGGCACCGCAAGGAGCACCATGAGCTTCGTCCTCGGACCCAACCAGTACGGCAAGGCGGAGAACCGCGTCGTCCGCGTCTATCGCGACACCGCCCGCCACGAGATCCGCGACCTCAACGTGTCGACCGCCCTCCGCGGCGACTTCACCGAGGCGCACACGACCGGTGACCAGGCCAGCATCCTGCCCACCGACACCCAGAAGAACACCGCCTTCGCGTTCGCCAAGGAGCACGGCGTCACCTCACCGGAGGACTACGCCCTCACCCTCGGCCAGCGCTTCCTCGACGTCACGCCCGCCGCGACCGCCAGCCGGATCGAGGTCGAGGAGTATGCCTGGGACCGCATCGAGGTCGGCGGCACCGGCCACGACCACGCGTTCGTGAAGCGGGGCGGCGAGGTACGCACCACCGTCGTCACCCGCGACCGCAGCGGCGACGAGCCGCGCGCCTGGGTCGTCTCCGGCGTCAAGGACCTCGTGGTCCTCAAGTCGACCGGCTCGGAGTTCAAGGGCTACCTCAAGGACGAGTACACGACCCTCAAGGAGACCGACGACCGGATCCTCGCGACCTCGCTCGTGGCGCGCTGGCGCTACGAGTCCACCGAGGGCGTGGACTGGAACAAGTCGTTCGACGACGTGCGGTCGCTCCTCCTCGAGACGTTCGCGACGACCTACAGCCGCGCACTGCAGGAGAGCCTCTACGCGATGGGGTCGGCCGTCCTGGCCGCTCACCCCGAGGTCGCGGAGATCAAGTTCTCAGCCCCCAACAAGCACCACTTCCTGGTCGACCTGTCCCCGTTCGGGTTGGACAACCCGGGTGAGGTGTTCATCGCCGCAGACCGCCCGTACGGGCTGATCGAGGCCACGGTCCAGCGCGAGAGCGGCTCGGACGCGGGCGACGCCTGGCTCACCGTGCCCGGCTTCTGCTGACGCCCCTCCGCTCCTCGTCGCCACTCCTCGTCCCCGCTCCTCGGGGCCGGCGCCCGTACACCCCACGACGCCCGCGCCGGCTCCCGCACGCATCTGATTCCCTCTCCTCCTCCCGGAGCCTCCCGACATAGCTCCAGACAGAAAGGCCTGTCATGAGCGCAGCCACCGCAACACCCCAGTCCCAGCGCGCCTCCCGCCACCCGGTCGACGAGGTCCTGCCCATCCCGAAGCTCGCGATCTACGGCTTCCAGCACGTGCTGGCGTTCTACGCCGGTGCGGTGATCGTGCCGATCCTCCTGGCCAGCGCCATCGGGCTGTCGACCCAGGAGCTCATCCACCTCATCAACGCCGACCTCTTCACGTGCGGCATCGCCTCGATCATCCAGTCGGTCGGGTTCTGGAAGGTCGGCGTGAAACTGCCTCTCCTGCAAGGGGTCACGTTCACCGCCGTCTCGCCGATGATCGCCATCGGGATGGCCGCGGGCGGCGGTACCGACGGCCTGCTCGTGATCTACGGGGCGGTGATCGTGGCGGGCCTGTTCACCTTCCTCGTCGCGCCCTACTTCAGCCGGCTGATCCGCTACTTCCCCCCGGTGGTCACCGGTTCGGTCATCACGATCATCGGCCTCGCGCTGCTGCCGGTCGCGGCTGCGGACGCAGCCGGTGGCGCGGGCCCCACCCTCGACCCCACCAGCGGGCGCAACCTCGCGTACGCGCTCGGCACGCTCGGGCTGATCGTCGCGATCCAGCGGATCTTCAAGGGATTCATGGCCACCGTGGCAGTCCTCATCGGACTGGTCGTCGGCACGCTCATCGCCTGGATCCTCGGTGACGCGCACTTCAACTCGGTCTCGGACTCGGGCTGGATCGGGGTCACGACGCCGTTCCACTTCGGCTGGCCCAGGTTCTCCGTGGCCGCGATCATCTCGATGATCGTCGTCATGCTCATCACCGCCGTCGAGACCACCGGTGACGTGTTCGCCACCGGCGAGATCGTCGAGAAGCGCGTCGGCAAGGAGGACATCGCCCGTGCCCTGCGCGCCGACGGTCTGGCCACCACGATCGGTGGTGTCTTCAACTCCTTCCCCTACACCTGCTTCGCCGAGAACGTCGGCCTGGTGCGGTTGACCCGGGTCAAGAGCCGCTACGTCGTCGCCACGGCAGGGCTGATCATGGTCGTCATCGGCCTCATCCCGAAGGCCGGCGCCATCGTCGCGGGCATCCCGCACCCGGTGCTCGGTGGTGCCGCGCTGGCGATGTTCGCCACCGTCGCCGTCGTGGGCTTCCAGACCCTGTCGCGGGTCGACTTCCACGACCACCGCAACGTCGTCATCGTCGCCACCGCAGTCGGCCTCGCGATGTACGTCACCGCACAGCCCGACGTGGCCAAGGCCGTCCCGGACTGGGCCCAGATCATCCTCGGCTCGGGCATCACCCTCGGCTCGATCACCGCCATCGTGCTCAACTTCCTGTTCCACCACGTCGGGTCGAGCCGGGGTCCGGCCGTGGCCGGCGCTCCTGGGTCGTTGGTGCGGCTGAGCGAGGTCAACCAGATGTCGCGTGAGGACTTCGCCGACACCTTCGGCAGCCTGTTCCAGGGTCCGCGCTGGGTGGTCGAGCGCGCCTTCGACTCACGGCCGTTCAGCGACACCAGTGACCTGCGTCGCGCGTTCCAGGAGGCGCTGTTCTCGGCCAACGAGGACGAGCAGCGACAGCTGATCGACTCCTACCCCGACCTCGGCGCCGACAGCGTGGCGGAGGGCGACGAGGGGCCGGACTCGCTGCGCGACCAGTCCTCGCTCGGGCTCACCCGTCTCGACGAGAAGGGTCACGGCGAGCTGGCCGAGCTCACCTCGCAGTACCGGGACCGGTTCGGCTTCCCCCTCGTCACGTGTGTCCGCGACCGCGACTCCTTCGACCAGGTGGTGCGCACCGGCTGGGAGCGGTTGAACAACTCCCAGGCGCAGGAACACGCCTCGGCGCTGGTGGAGATCGCCAAGATCGCCGGCTACCGGTTTGATGACCTCGTGGCCGACGCCAACCCGATCCACTCCGCCCGCACCCGGTTCGTGGAGGGTCGATGACCCTCGAGAACCTCAACGCGCTGCCGGCGTCGGCCCTGGAGGGGCAGCTGACTGCGTGCCTCCCGGTGCCTCGCTGGGTCGCCGCCGTCCGCGACGGCCGACCGTATGCCGCGTGGCAGGACCTCGAGGCGACCGCCGGCGCCGCCGCCCAGCACCTCGACGACGAGGAGCTGGAGGCGGCGCTGGCCGGCCACCCGAGGATCGGTGAACGGGCCGAGGGGCCGCACCACAACGCGGCCGCCAGTGCACGCGAGCAGTCCGGGGTGGACCCGGCCGACGCCGAGGTGGCGCGCGCGCTCGCCGAGGGCAACGCGGCATACGAGGCGCGTTTCGACCGGGTGTTCCTCATCCGGGCGGCAGGCCGCTCCGCGCCCGAGATCCTCGCAGAGCTGGACCGCCGGCTCGGCAACGACGACGCCGCCGAGCGCGAAGAGACCGTGACCCAGCTGCGCGAGATCGCGCTGCTCCGACTCCGACAGGTGGCCTCCTGATGGGAACCCTCAGCACGCACGTCCTCGACACCAGCCTCGGCAAGCCCGCGGCCGGCATCACGGTGGTGCTGGAAACCGTTGATACGACTGGCTCCGGGGGACAGGCGATCGGTGACGGCATCACCGATGGCGACGGGCGGGTCGGCAGCATCGGTCCGGAGCGGCTGGAGGCGGGCGACTACCGCCTGCGGTTCGCCTCGGGTGGCTACTTCGCAGGGCGTGGCGTCGAGGCGTTCTACCCCGAGGTGGTGGTGGTCTTCACCATCGCCGACGCCGACCAGCACTACCACGTGCCGGTCCTGCTCAACCCGTTCGGCTACTCCACCTACCGGGGGTCGTGACCGTGGCGACCGTCGCGCGGCTGGTCCTGGACGGTTGCACGGTGGTGACGATGGACCCGGCCAGGACCGAGCACGCCGTCGGCCACGTGGTCGTCGAGGGGTCGCGCATCGTCGCCGTCGCACCGGGTCGCCACGTGGACGACGGGAGTGCGGCCGAGGTGGTCGACGCGACCGGCTGCCTGCTGACGCCGGGCCTGGTCAACACCCACCACCACCTCTACCAGTGGGCCACCCGGGGCCTGGCGGTCGACGCCACGCTGTTCGGCTGGCTGACCGAGCTCTATCCCGTCTGGGGTGGCATCGACGAGGACGTGGTCGGTGCTGCCGCAGCAGCCGGGCTCGGCTGGTTGGCCCGCACGGGGTGCACGACGTCGATGGACCACCACTACGTCTTCCCCCGCCACGGAGGCGACGTCCTGGGTGCCGAGGTGGACGCGGCGCGACGGATCGGCCTGCGATTCCTCGCGGCTCGCGGCTCGATGGATCTCGGCGAGAGTCAGGGCGGACTGCCCCCCGACCACGTGGTCGAGGACCTCGACACCATCCTCGCCGCGMCGGCGGCCGCCGTCGACGCGCACCACGACCCGTCACCCGACTCGATGTTGCGGATCGGCGTGGCCCCGTGCTCGCCCTTCTCGGTGACCGCCGACCTCTTGCGCGAGTCCGCGGCCCTGGCTCGTGACCGCGGGGTGCGGCTGCACACCCACCTGGCGGAGACGACCGACGAGGAGCGCTACTGCGCCGAGCGATTCGGGTTGAGCCCGCTGGCCTACCTGGAGTCCCTCGGCTGGCTCGGCGACGACGTGTGGCTCGCGCACGGCATCCACTTCGACGACGTCGCGATACGCACACTGGCGGCCACCGGCACCGGTGTCGCCCACTGTCCCTCGTCCAACGCCCGCCTCGGTGCCGGCATCGCCCGCACGCGCGACCTGCGCGACGCAGGGGTGCCGGTGGGGCTCGGGGTGGACGGTGCGGCGTCGAACGAGGCGTCCTCCCTCGTCGAGGAGGCACGCCACGCGCTGCTCTTCGCCCGGGCCCGAGGCGGTCCGGAGGCGCTCGGGGTGCGGGACGCGCTCGAGCTGGCCACGATCGGCGGGGCCCGGGTGCTCGGCTGGGACGACCAGATCGGGTCGCTGGAGGTCGGAAAGCTGGCCGACATCGCGCTGTGGCGACTCGACGGGCTGGGCCATGCCGGCGTGGTCGACCCGGTGGCCGGGCTCGTGCTCGGTTCACGGCCGCCGCTGGAGCTGCTCCTGGTTGGAGGCAGCCGGGTGGTGTCGGGCGACAGGCTGGTGACCGCTGACGAGGAATCGCTTGCGGCACAGGCGGTCTCGGCAGGGGAGCGGTTGCTCGCGCGGCACCGCGACGCCGCCGGATATATCTCGGCCACCGGCTGAGACGACGGCCCCAGCGGTCTTGACGATGTCGCAGGTTGACGCCTACCCTTTCATTGATCGGAAAAACGATTCCACAATGCGGAAACAAGGAGAGAATGCCATGTCGGACCACGGACTGCGCTACGAGGTGAACTGCTCGATCCTGTTCACCGAGCTGCCGCTGCTCGAGCGGCCGGCCGCCGCGAAGGCGGCAGGGTTCGACGCCGTGGAGTTCTGGTGGCCCTGGCCGGACCAACCGGTGCCCGCCGACCGTGAGGTCGACGCCTTCGTGGGCGCCGTCCAGGACGCCGGGGTTCAGCTGGTGGGTCTCAACTTCTTTGCCGGTGACCTGGCCGGGCCCGACTGCGGGGTGCTCTCGATCCCCGACCGCGTGCAGCAGTTCCGCGACAACGTCGACGTGACGGTCGGCATCGGAGAGCGGCTCGGCGTCTCGGCGTTCAACGCCCTCTTCGGCAACCGTGTCGAAGGCGTCTCGGCGCAGGAGCAGGACGAGCTCGGGCGTGAGTCGGTCGCCTTCGCCGCCAAGGCCGCCGACCGGATCGGGGCGACCGTCCTCGTCGAGTCGGTCAGCGGCCCCAAGCCCTACCCGCTGCGGACCGCGGCCGACGCCGTGGCGGTCGTCGACGACGTGCGCGCCACCGGGACGAGCAACGTCGGCTTCCTCCTCGACCTCTACCACCTGGCCGCCAACGGCGACGACCTCGAGGCCGCCATCGCGGCCTACACCGACCGCACTGCCCACGTGCAGATCGCCGACGCCCCCGGGCGCGGTGAGCCCGGCTCCGGCGCCCTCGACCTCCAGCGCCACCTCGGCGCCCTCGCCCAGCGTGGGTATGCCGGGTGGGTGGGGCTGGAGTACAAGCCCACCACCGCGACCACCCCCGAGAGCTTCGGCTGGCTCCCGCGCGAGAGACGCTCTGCCTGACCGCATCACGACACGCCAACGACCTTCAAGGAGAACGCAATGAGCACCATCGCCTTCATCGGACTCGGCATCATGGGCAGCCCCATGGCCGTCCACCTCCAGGACGCCGGGCACGACGTCGTCGGCTACAACCTGCACCCCGACAAGACCAAGCCCCTGGTCGACGTGGGCGGCACCGCGGCGGCTTCGGTCGCGGAGGCGGTGCGTGACGCCCAGGTGGTCGCGGTGATGGTCCCCGACAGCCCCGACGTGCAGGACGTGCTGCTGGGCGAGGACGGTGTCTTCGCCAACGCCAAGGAGGGCACGCTGGTCATCGACTTCTCCAGCATCCGCCCCGACGTGACGGTCGAGCTCGCCAAGGCCGCGCAGGACAAGGGGTTCCGCCTGCTCGACGCCCCGGTCTCCGGTGGCGAGGCGGGCGCCAGGAACGCCGCCCTGTCGATCATGGTCGGCGGTGCCGCAGCGGACTTCGCGGAGGCCAAGCCGCTCTTCGACGCGGTCGGCAAGACCATCGTCCACGTGGGCGGCAACGGTGCTGGGCAGACGGTCAAGGCCGCCAACCAGCTCATCGTGGCCGCCAACATCCAGGCCCTGGCCGAGGCCGTGGTCTTCCTCGAGGCCTACGGCGTCGACCTCGGTCCTGCGCTCGACGTGCTCGGCGGTGGGCTGGCCGGCTCCAAGGTGCTGGACCAGAAGCGCGAGAACATGACCAACAAGTCCTTCGAGCCGGGGTTCCGGATCGACCTCCACCACAAGGACCTCGGGATCGTGACCACCGCCGCCCGCGAGGCCGGGGTGGTCGTACCCCTCGGCGGGCTCGTCGCGCAGCTGATGGCCTCGGCCCGCGCGAACGGCGACGGCGGGCTCGACCACTCGGCCCTCCTGCGCGGCGTCCAGCGCCTCTCCGGCCAGCTCTCGAGCTGAACCGACCCCACAGACCCGGCCACCCGGCATACCGAACCACCCTGAACCAGGAGCACCACCATGGCACGCATGACTGCGGCCCAAGCGGCCGTCGAGATCCTCAAGAAGGAAGGCGTCACCAACGTCTTCGGCCTGCCCGGAGCGGCGATCAACCCCTTCTACAAGGCGATGAAGACCAACGGCGGCCTGCACCACACGCTGGCCCGCCACGTCGAGGGCGCCTCGCACATGGCCGAGGGCTACACCCGCGCCAGGGCCGGCAACATCGGTGTGTGCGTCGGCACCAGCGGGCCGGCCGGCACCGACATGATCACCGGCCTCTACTCGGCCAGCGCCGACTCGATCCCGATCCTGTGCATCACCGGGCAGGCGCCGGTGGCCAAGCTGCACAAGGAGGACTTCCAGGCCGTCGACATCGCCTCGATCGCCAAGCCGCTCACCAAGATGGCGGTCACCGTCCTCGAGCCGGCCCAGGTCCCCGGCACCTTCCAGCAGGCCTTCCACCTGATGCGCTCGGGTCGCCCCGGCCCGGTCCTCATCGACCTGCCCATCGACGTCCAGATGGCCGAGATCGAGTTCGATGTCGAGACCTACGAGCCGCTGCCCACGTACAAGCCGGCCGCCACCCGCCCCCAGGTCGAGAAGGCCCTGGACCTGCTGGCCGCGAGCGAGCGTCCGCTGATCGTCGCCGGTGGCGGCATCATCAACGCCGACGCCGCCGCCCTGCTGGTCGAGCTCGCCGAGCTGACCGGCGTGCCGGTCATCCCGACGCTGATGGGCTGGGGCACGATCCCGGACGACCACGAGCTGAACGCCGGCATGGTCGGACTGCAGACCAGCCACCGCTACGGCAACGCGACGATGCTCGAGTCGGACTTCGTCCTGGGCATCGGCAACCGGTGGGCCAACCGGCACACCGGCGACGTCGAGACCTACACCAAGGGCCGCACGTTCGTGCACGTCGACATCGAGCCGACCCAGATCGGCCGGGTCTTCGCCCCTGACTACGGGATCGTCTCCGACGCCAAGGCGGCTCTGGGGCTGTTCGTCGAGGTGGCCCGCGAGCGTCGTGACGCCGGTCGCCTCGCCGACCGCACCGCGTGGGCGCAGTCCTGTCGCGACCGCAAGGCGACGATGTGGCGCAAGACCAACTTCGACGTCACGCCGGTCAAGCCCCAGCGGGTCTACCAGGAGATGAACCGTGCCTTCGGCAAGGACGTCCGCTACGTCTCGACCATCGGGTTGTCCCAGATCCAGGCTGCCCAGCTGCTGCACGTCTACAAGGACCGGCACTGGATCAACGCCGGACAGGCGGGGCCCCTGGGCTGGACGGTGCCGGCGGCACTCGGCGTCGCCACGGCAGTCCCCGACGAGACCGTCGTCGCCCTCTCCGGCGACTACGACTTCCAGTTCATGATCGAGGAGCTGGCGGTCGGGGCGCAGTTCAACATCCCCTACATCCACGTCCTGGTGAACAACGCCTACCTCGGCCTGATCCGGCAGAGCCAGCGCGGGTTCGACATGGACTACTGCGTCCAGCTGTCGTTCGACAACATCAACAGCCCCGAGGTCGGCAGCTACGGCGTCGACCACGTCAAGGTCGTCGAAGGACTGGGCTGCAAGGCGATTCGCGTCTTCGACCCTGAGGAGATCGCCCCGGCACTGGACAAGGCCAAGGCCATGGCGCAGGAGTACCGCGTCCCGGTCGTCGTCGAGGTCATCCTCGAGCGCGTCACCAACGTCTCGATGGGACTGTCCATCGACAGCGTGACCGAGTTCGAGGAGCTGGCAGCGGGCGGCGCCGACGCCCCGACCGCGCTCTTCGCCAACCTGGACTAGGGCCAGCGATGCCCCGCGTCCTGCTGGCCCCCGACAAGTTCAAGGGCACCCTGACGGCCGCCGAGGTCGCGGGGCACCTGTCGGACGGCCTGCGCTCGGTCCTGCCCGAGGTCGAGGTGGTCGTCGTCCCCGTCGCCGACGGGGGCGACGGCACCCTCGCCGCGGCCGTGGCTGCCGGCTTCACCCGGGTGCCGGTGCGGGCCACTGGCCCGACGGGTATGCCGCGAGAGTCGGCCTACGGGGTACGCGGCACCGAGGCGGTGGTCGAGCTGGCGGAGGTGTCGGGCCTGGCCCAGCTGCCCGGCGGGCGAGCAGCCCCCCTGTCGGCCTCCAGCAGGGGCACCGGCGAGCTGATCGCCGCTGCCCTGGACGCGGGAGCGCGTCGTGTCGTCGTCGCCGTTGGCGGGAGCGCGTGCACCGATGGCGGGGCGGGTCTGCTCCAGGCGCTCGGCGCCACCATCCACACCGCCACCGGCGCCGAGGTGCGCCCGGGTGGGGCCGGGCTGCTCGACGCGGCCCGTCTGGACCTGACTGGGCTCCATCCCGAGCTCGCCGAGGCGGAGCTGGTCGTGGCCTGCGACGTCGACAACCCCCTCACCGGCAGCCGTGGGGCTGCGGCGGTCTACGGCCCGCAGAAGGGCGCAGGCCCCGAGGACGTCGAGCKGCTCGACTCCGCGCTGACCCGCTGGGCCGACCTCGTCGCCCGCGCCACCGGCACCGACCGACGGGACGAACCGGGAGCAGGAGCTGCGGGCGGGGTCGGCTTCGGGCTTCTCGCCGTCCTCGGCGCGACGACACGACCAGGAGCCGAGCTCGTGTTCGAGCTGACCGGGCTGCCTGACGCCCTTGCCGGGGTCGACCTGGTCGTGACCGGCGAGGGCTCGCTCGACGCCCAGACCTTGCACGGCAAGGCTCCGGCCGCCGTCGCCGCGCTGGCCCGCGACAAGGGGGTGCCGGCTGTGGCGGTGGCCGGTCAGGTCACGCTGACGCCTGCCGAGCTGGGAGCGGCAGGCCTGCACGCGGCATACGCGCTCGTCGACGAAGGCACGCGGCACGAGGCGCTGAACGCACCGGGGCCGCTGCTCGAGCGGATCGGCGCGCGCATCGCGCGCGAGCACCTCGGAGGTGGGCGATGAGGTTCGCGAGGGTCGGTCCCCCCGGAGCCGAGCGTCCCGTGGTCGTCGCCGACGACGGTGGCCTGCTCGACCTGAGGACACTGACGACTGACATCGACGCGGCCTTCCTGGGCAACCTGGCTGCGGTCGACACCGCTGCGCTGCAACGGCTTCCGCGAGACGAGGAGGTGCGGTTCGGCTCGCCGATCGCGCGGCCGGGCAAGGTGGTCGGCATCGGGCTCAACTACCGTGACCATGCCGCCGAGGCGCGGGTGCCGCTGCCCACCGAGCCGGTCGTCTTCCTCAAGGCGCCGACCTCGGTGTGCGGACCCACCGACGACATCAGGATGCTCCCGCAGTCGGCCACGACGGACTACGAGGTGGAGCTCGGGGTCGTCCTCGGGGCGCCGCTCAAGGACGAGCGCGACCGGTCCCGCGCGCTGCGGGCGGTCGCCGGCTACGTGCTGGCCCACGACGTCTCCGACCGGGCGCTCCAGCTCGAGCGCGGCGGCACCTGGACCAAGGGCAAGTCGGCTGACACCTTCTGCCCGCTCGGCCCGTGGCTGGTCACCCCCGACGAGCTCGGCGACCCTGCCGCCGTCAGGCTGCGCCTCTCGGTGAACGACACCCTCAGGCAGGACGGCTCGACCGGCGACATGCTGTTCTCCGTCGCCGAGCTGCTCTGCTACGTCAGCGGTCTCATGACCCTCGAGCCCGGCGACCTCGTCATCACCGGCACCCCGGCCGGCGTCGCGATGGGCCAGCCGGAGCCGCGGCCCTACCTGCGCCACGGCGATGTCGTGTGCGCGGACGGCGGGGTCCTCGGTCGCCATCGCAGCCGCGTCGTGGACGCAGTTCGTTCTGCCACACCGGCAGCGGCGAGCTGAGGCAGGGATTACGGTCATGGCAGGCGCGGTGCAGAGCTCCGGGAAGGGGTCGGGCGTGACGGCAGAGGTGGTCGTTCGAGCGAGGCGTGCCGTGGTCGGCGGGGCCGAGGTCGCGGTGGCGGTCTCGCTCGCGGGCGGGCGGATCGTCGCGGTCGACCCCTACGACACCGAGGTGCCCGGCGCCCGCGTGGTCGAGCTGGCCGACGACGAGGTGCTGCTGCCCGGCCTCGTCGACGCCCACGTCCACGTGAACGAGCCGGGCCGCACCGACTGGGAGGGGTTCGCCAGCGCCACCCGCGCCGCCGCTGCCGGTGGTGTCACGACGATCATCGACATGCCCCTCAACTCCATCCCGCCCACCGTCACCGTGGCCGCCCTCGAGGAGAAGCGGGCGGTCGCCCGCGACCAGGCCTACGTCGACGTGGGCTTCTGGGGCGGTGCCGTGCCCGGCAACCTGCCCGACCTGCGACCGCTCCACGAGGCCGGCGTCTTCGGCTTCAAGTGCTTCCTGCTCCACTCCGGCGTCGACGAGTTCCCCCATCTGTCAGCGTCCGAGCTGCGCGGGGCGCTCGCGGAGACGGCCACCTTCGACGGGCTCGTCATCGTGCATGCCGAGGACGAGCAGACCATCGAGTCTGCACCGCAGCCGCACGGCCAGGGGTATGCCGGGTTCCTGGGTTCGCGTCCCAAGGAGGCCGAGGAGCGGGCCATCGCGCAGGTCATCGACGCGACCCGCGAGACCGGCGGGCGGGCGCACATCCTGCACCTCTCCGACGCCGACGCGATCTCGTTGATCGCCAAGGCCCAGGCCGAGGGGCTGCGGCTCTCGGTGGAGACCTGCCCCCACTACCTCACCCTCGACGCCGAGGAGATCCCCGACGGCGCAACGCAGTTCAAGTGCTGCCCGCCGATCCGCGAGCACGTCAACCGCGACCGGCTCTGGGCCGGCCTGGAGGACGGCGTGATCCGGACCGTCGTGTCCGACCACTCGCCCTGCACCGAGGACCTCAAGCGGTTCGACTCAGGCGACTTCGGCGAGGCGTGGGGCGGCATCGCCGGTCTCCAGCTCGGCCTGCCCGCCGTGTGGACCGAGGCCCGGCAGCGCGGGCACTCGCTCGCCGACGTGGTGCGCTGGATGGGGGAGGGGCCTGCTGACCAGGTCGGGCTCACCGACCGCGGGCGGATCGCGGTCGGCGCGCCGGCCAACCTCGTCGTCTTCGCCCCCGACGAGTCGTTCACCGTGGACGTCGCCTCCCTGCGGCACAAGAACCCCGTGTCGGCGTATGCCGGCCGCACGCTCACCGGGGCGGTGCGCCAGACCTGGCTGCACGGCATACCGGTCGACATCGAGGCCGACCCCCGCGGTCGGCTCCTGACGAGAGGACAGCGATGACCACGCCCCGCCACGCGACCACTTCCTACTACGCCCCGGCCGGGGGCCTGCCGCCGCAGACCCAGCTGACGACGGACCGCGCGGTGTTCACCGAGGCGTACGCCGTCCTGCCGCGCGGGACGATGACCGACATCGTCACGAGCAACCTGCCGTTCTGGGACGCCACCCGGCTCTGGGTGATCGCCCGGCCGTTGTCCGGCTTCGCGGAGACGTTCTCGCAGTACATCGTCGAGGTCTCGCCGGGCGGTGGCTCCGACAAGCCCGAGCTCGACCCGGGTGCCGAGGGGGTGCTCTTCGTGGTGGCGGGCGGGCTGACGCTGACCCTCGGGGACCAGTCGCACGAGCTGGCGGCCGGCGGCTACGCCTTCATCCCGCCGGGTCAGGAGTGGACGCTGCACAACCGCGGCGACGTCGTGGCGACCTTCCACTGGATCCGCAAGGCCTACCAGGTCGTGGAGGGTGTCGAGGTGCCCGAGGCGTTCGTGACGAACGAGGGCGACGTCGAGGGAGGGGAGATGCCTGGCACCAACGGGGTGTGGACCACCCAGCGGTTCGTCGACCCGACCGACGTGCGGCACGACATGCACGTCAACATCGTCAACTTCGAGCCGGGCGGGGCGATCCCGTTCCCGGAGACCCACGTGATGGAGCACGGCCTCTACGTCCTCGAGGGCAAGGCGGTCTACCTGCTCAACAACGACTGGGTCGAGGTGCAGGAAGGCGACTTCATGTGGCTGCGCGCCTTCTGCCCGCAGGCCTGTTACGCCGGGGGCCCCGGTCGGTTCCGCTACCTGCTCTACAAGGACGTCAACCGGCACGCAGTCCTCTCCCGCCAGTTCGTGTAGCTCACGATCTGGCGGCCAGGGCCACGGTGGGCATGATGGTCCGGTGACGGGTGGAGGTGGAGCATGACGCAGCCACGGCGACAGTCGGGCATCGTCAGCCTGCTCACCCGGGAGGACGCCTACGTCTCCGGACCCCAGGTGCTCTCCGAGCTGCGCCGCGTGATCGCCTCCGGCGCGGTGCCCCCCGGCAGCCCGATCCCGCTCGACGACGTGGCGGCCTTCTTCGGCGTGAGCCTGATCCCCGTGCGCGAGGCCCTCAAGACCTTGCTCGGTGAGGGCCTGCTGGAGCACCAGCCAAGGCTCGGCTACACCGTCACCGCCCTCTCGCAGGCCGAGCTCGACGAGCTCTACGTGGTGCGCGGTGCCCTCGAGGCGGCTGCCCTCGAGGCGGCGGTGCGCCAGTCCGCACCGGCTGACCACGCGCGCGCCACGGCGATCCACGACGCCCTCGACCGGGCCGTCGCCGCCGACGATGCCGCGGCGTTCCAACGCGCCAGCCGCGAGTTCCACGAGGCGCTCCTGGCCCCGTGCCGGATGCCCCGGCTGCTGCACATGCTCGACATCGCCTGGAACCTCACCGAGCCCGTCCAGACCATGATGCGCACGACCGAGCAGGACCGGGCAGGCATGCGCGAGGACCACCAGCGGATGCTCGATGCCTTCGTCGCCCGCGACGCCGAGACCCTCAAGGCCGTCGCCGAGGCCCACCACGACCGGCTCACGGCATGCATCGCCCGCATCGGCGGCTGACCAGCCTCTTCTCGCCCCGATCCGGCGCCGGTCGAACCCGCCCGGGGGCGCCTGGATATACCCAGATATACGGTTCAAAGCCTTCTGTCCCAACGGATCCGCTCCTAGCGTTCTCCGCAAGCATCCGCGATCACGCGGTGGACAAAGGAGTCCGGATGAGCACCACCGAAAAGCCCTTCGAGACCGAGGAAGCGGCCGCTGCGGCCGGGTTCGCGACCCACCACGGGGAGCACGACCACGGCGCCGGCGCCGGTCTGATCAAGCCGTCGTACGACGAGCGCCTGACCAACGAGGACCTCGCGCCGCTCAAGGAGCAGACCTGGTCCTGGTACAACATCTTCGCGTTCTGGATGTCCGACGTGCACAGCGTCGGCGGCTACATCACGGCCGGCAGCCTGTTCGCCCTCGGCCTGACGAGCTGGCAGGTGTTCGTGTGCCTCATCGTCGGCATCACGATCGTGCTCTTCTTCTGCAACCTGGTCGCCAAGCCCAGCCAGCGCACCGGCGTCCCGTACCCGGTGATCTGCCGGTCGGTGTTCGGGGTGCTCGGCGCCAATATCCCCGCCATCATCCGAGGGCTCATCGCGGTGGCCTGGTACGGCATCCAGACCTACCTCGCCTCGGCGTCGCTGGACATCCTGCTGGTCCGCATGTGGCCAGGGCTCGAGCCGTACGCCGACGTGAGCCAGCACGGGTTCCTCGGCCTCTC
This sequence comes from Pedococcus sp. P3_C7, assembly GCF_056402615.1. Lineage (NCBI taxonomy): Bacteria > Bacillati > Actinomycetota > Actinomycetes > Micrococcales > Intrasporangiaceae > Pedococcus > Pedococcus sp. P3_C7. The sequence goes on from NZ_JBFUHC010000010.1 coordinate 236,745, forward strand.
GACCCTCGGCTACGCGACCTTCGCCCTGCTCTGGGTTGCGCAGGCGGCGGTCTTCTGGACGGGCATGAACACGATCCGCAAGTTCATCGACTTCGCCGGACCGGCTGTCTACGTCGTGATGATCGCTTTGTGCGTCTACCTGCTGTCCAAGGCCGGCTGGAGCGTCAACCTCAACCTGTCCGACCACGAGCTCCCCGGCGGCAAGGTCGTCACGACGATGCTGGCGGCGACGGCACTGGTCGTGTCCTACTTCTCCGGCCCGATGCTCAACTTCGGTGACTTCTCGCGCTACGGCCGCACCTTCCAGGCCGTGAAGAAGGGCAACTTCTGGGGCCTGCCGGTCAACTTCGTCTTCTTCTCGCTGCTGACCGTCCTCACCGCCGCGGCCACCCTGCCGGTCTACGGCGAGCTGATCACCGACCCGGTGTCGACCGTCGGCCACATCGACAACACCTTCGCCCTCGTCCTCGCGGCGCTGACCTTCACCACGGCCACGATCGGCATCAACATCGTCGCCAACTTCGTCTCTCCGGCCTTCGACTTCTCCAACGTCAGCCCGCAGAAGATCAGCTGGCGGATGGGCGGCATGATCGCCGCGGTCGGTTCGGTCCTGCTCACGCCGTGGAACCTCTACAACAGCCCCGAGACGATCCACTACACGCTCGACACCCTGGGTGCCTTCATCGGCCCGTTGTTCGGGGTCCTCATCGCCCACTACTACGTCGTGCACAAGCAGCGGGTCTGCGTCGACGACCTGTTCACCCTCGACGAGTCCGGCGCCTACCACTACAAGCGTGGCTACAACCCGCCCGCGATCTGGGCGACCGCGATCGCTGCCGCCGGCGCCCTTTCGGCCGTGTTCATCCCTGGCATCAACCGGTTCGACGACTACTCCTGGTTCATCGGCTGCGGTCTGGGCTTCGCGGCATACGCGCTCCTCGCTCCGCGGATGGGTGTCAGCGACAGCCCCCTCGACGCGAAGACGTGCGTGAAGTGACCGTCCACCTCACCGTCGTCAACCCGAACACGACGGCGTCGATGACCGCGCTGATCGAGGCGGAGGCGCGGCGGGTGGCCGGCCCCGACACGATCATCACGGCCCGCACTCCGTCGATGGGACCGGCGTCGATCGAGAGCCACTACGACGAGGCGCTCGCGGTGCCGGGGCTGCTCGAGATCATCCGGGAGGACCAGCAGGCGGACGCGTTCGTCCTGGCCTGCTTCGGAGACCCCGGTCTGGACGCCGCTCGGGAGGCGGCGTCCCACCCGCACCTACGGCCTGGAGCGTCAGTGCGCGGGCGTGCACGCGTGCGACATCCCGGTGCTCGAGCTGGAAGAGGACCGCGACCGGACGTATGCCGTGATCCTCGCCTTCGCGAAGAACGCCGTGGCGGCTGACGGCTCGGACGCGATCGTGCTCGGGTGCGCCGGGATGGCGGGCCTGCCCGAGCTGCTCACCGAACAGCTGGGGGTGCCCGTCGTCGACGGTGTCGCAGCCGGAACCCTGCTCGCCGAGAGCGTCGTGCGGCTCGGGTTGCGACCTTCCACGCACGGCGAGCTCGCGCCGCCGCCGCCGAAGGCCTACGCCGGAGTGCTGCAGGGGTTCGGCCGCGCCTGAGTCGTGCTTTTGCCGTGGCGCCTCCCCCCGAAGGCGGGGACGTGTTGCGCGCAGGTCGTCACGGGTGGGCGGAAATGGGGGTCCGGTGACCACCTGGCGGCAACAAGTCCCGGCGGTGGGGACGTGTTGCGCGCAGATCGTCACGGGAGGTCGGAAAGGGGGGTCTGGTGACTACCCGGCGGCAACAAGTCCGGACGGTGGGGACGTGTTGCGCGCAGGTCGTCACGGGTGGGCGGAAATGGGGGTCCGGTGACCACCTGGCGGCAACAAGTCCCGGCGGTGGGGACGTGTTGCGCGCAGGTCGTCACGGGTGGGCGGAAATGGGGGTCCGGTGACCACCTGGCGGCAACAAGTCCCGGCGGTGGGGACGTGTTGCGCGCAGATCGTCACGGGTGGTCGGAAAGGGGGGTCTGGTGACTACCCGGCGGCAACAAGTCCCGACGGCGGGGACGTGTTGCGCGCAGATCGTCACGGGTGGGCGGAAATGGGGGTCCGGTGACCACCTGGCGGCAACAAGTCCCGACGGCGGGCACGTTCGTCCAGCGCGCGGAATGGTCGGCCGAAACCCTTGATTCAACAGTTTGTTGAGATCTATCCTGCTCGGGAACCAACGACAGGGCCGTCGTTCGGCATGGATAACCGGCGGACCCACTCCTGTCAGCAACCATGCCCCCAGGTGGCGACGCCTGGGGGATGATGGTCCCCAAGGATTGGGGCGACGGGAGTCACCATGGCGTCAACCAACACTCACGCTGTTGAAGAGCACAGTGTCACGGTCAACGGTGCGCCCAGCGCGCTCGACGGCACCGACCCGAGCACCACGGCCCTCGACTGGCTCCGGGCCCAGGGCCTGACCGGCGCCAAGGAGGGCTGCGCCGAGGGGGAGTGCGGCGCCTGCTCGATCATGGTGGCCCGACCCACCGAGGGGTCCGGCACCCAGTGGACCGCCATCAACGCGTGCCTCGTCCCGGTCGCGGCGCTCGACGGCCAGGAGGTCGTCACCTCAGAGGGACTCGGCCGCCCCGACGCCCTCCACCCGGTGCAGCGTGAGATGGCTGTCCGCGGCGGGTCCCAGTGCGGCTACTGCACGCCGGGGTTCATCTGCAGCATGGCCGCCGAGTACTACCGCGAGGGTCGGTGTGCCACCGCTGCGGCCGCTCCGGACCCGTCGCAGAACGGCCGCGAGCGTGCAACCGAGGCTGCCCAGGGCCACACAGCGAACGACCCGGGTGCCGCTCCCGACCACGAACACGGACCCAACGGCTTCGACCTGCACGCACTCTCGGGCAACCTGTGCCGCTGCACCGGCTACCGACCCATCCGCGACGCCGCCTACGCCCTCGGCGAGCCCGCCGCCGACGACCCGTATGCCGCGCGGCTGGCTGCCGCGCCCCCCGCCGCCCGCGCCACGCGGCTCGACGGCCCCACCGGGACCTACGCCCGCCCCGGCGACCTCTCCGAGGCGCTGGCCCTGCTGTCCGAGCACCCCGACGCCGTCCTGGTGGCCGGCTCCACCGACTGGGGCGTCGAGGTCAACCTCCGTGGATCGCGGACCCCCTTCGCGATCGGTATCGACCGACTGGCTGAGCTCAGGACCCTCGCCGTCGGTGAGGACACAGTCGAGATCGGCGCCGCCCTCAGCCTCAGCGAGGTCGAGCGGGGGCTCGCCGGGCGAGTCCCGTTGCTGGACAAGATGTTCCCGCAGTTCGCCTCGCGCCTGATCCGCAACGGCGCGACCATCGGCGGCAACCTCGGCACGGGGTCGCCCATCGGTGACACGCCTCCTGCCCTGCTCGCCCTCGAGGCGACGGTGCTGCTCGCCTCGACCGACGGGGAGCGCGAGGTGCCCCTGGCCGACTACTTCACGGGCTACCGCCAGACGCTCAAGCGAGAGGGCGAGCTGATCCGCGCCGTGCGGATCCCGTTGCCGCTCAGCGAGGTCACGGCCTTCCACAAGATCGCCAAGCGACGGTTCGACGACATCTCCAGCGTCGCCGTCGGCTTCGCGCTCGACCTCCGCGACGGCGTCGTCGTCAAGGCGCGGATCGGCCTCGGTGGCGTGGCCGCCACCCCCATCCGCGCGCTGGCCACCGAGGCTGCCCTCGAGGGTCGGGCGTGGAGCGCCGAGGTCGCCCGCGAGGCTGCGGACGTGATGCGCGGCGAAGGCACGCCGATGGACGACCACCGGGCCAGCGCGGCATACCGCACGGCGACGCTGGGCACCGCCCTCCTCAAGCTGCACGCCGAGACCGCGACCCAACAGGAGGTCGGAGCATGAGCGCCCTGTCCGAACGCCCAGCCAATCCCGTTGTCGGCCAAGAGATCCCGCACGAGGCGGCATCGCTGCACGTGACGGGAGAGGCGCTCTACACCGACGACCTCGCGGTCCGTACGCACGGGATCCTGCACGCCCACCCGGTGCAGGCGCCGCACGCCCATGCCCGCGTCACCCGCCTCGACACGGCGCCGGCGCTGGAGGTCCCGGGCGTCGTGCGCGTCCTCACCGCCGACGACGTCCCGGGCGTCAACGATGCCGGGGTCAAGCACGACGAGCCGCTGTTCCCGTCGGAGGTCATGTTCTTCGGTCACGCGGTGTGCTGGGTGCTCGGCGAGACCCTGGAAGCCGCACGGCTGGGCTCGCTCGCGGTCGAGGTCGACTACGAGCCGCTGCCGTCCCTGGTGACCGTCCACGAGGCGATCGAGGCCGGGAGCTTCCAGGGCGGGCAGCCGCACATGGAGCGCGGCGACATCGAGGCAGGGTTCGCCGGAGCGGCCCACGTCTACAGCGGCGAGTTCGAGTTCGCGGGGCAGGAGCACTTCTACCTCGAGACGCACTGCTCGATCGCCCTCGTGGACGAGAACGGGCAGATCTTCGTCCAGAGCTCGACGCAGCACCCGACCGAGACGCAGGACATCGTCGCGCACGTGCTCGGGCTGCCGAGTCACGCGGTCACCGTCCAGTGCCTGCGGATGGGTGGCGGCTTCGGGGGCAAGGAGATGCAGCCCCACGGGTATGCCGCGATCGCGGCCCTCGGCGCGACGCTCACCGGCCGCCCGGTGCGGCTGCGGCTCAACCGCACGCAGGACATGACCATGTCGGGCAAGCGGCACGGGTTCCACGCCCAGTGGCGGGTTGCCTTCGACGACAATGGAATGCTGCAGGCGCTCGACGCCACGCTGACCTCCGACGGCGGGTGGAGCCTCGACCTCTCGGAGCCCGTGCTGGCCCGGGCCCTGTGCCACATCGACAACGCCTACTGGATCCCCAACGTGCGGGTGAACGGCCGGATCGCCAAGACCCACAAGACCAGCCAGACCGCGTTCCGTGGCTTCGGCGGCCCACAGGGGATGCTCGTCATCGAGGACATCCTTGGCCGATGCGCCCCCCAGCTGGGCATCGACCCGATCGAGCTGCGGTCACGCAACTTCTACGTCGACGGTCAGTCCACTCCCTACGGCCAGCCGGTCCGCCACCCCGAGCGGGTCGCGACCTGCTGGGAGCAGGTGCTCACCACCGGTGACATCGCGGCGCGCAAGGCCGAGATCGCGGCATACAACGCCTCGCACGAGCACTCCAAGCGTGCCCTGGCGATGACGCCGGTGAAGTTCGGCATCTCGTTCAACTTCACCTCGTTCAACCAGGCCGGCGCGCTCGTCCACGTCTACAAGGACGGGTCGGTGCTCATCACCCACGGTGGCACCGAGATGGGTCAGGGCCTGCACACGAAGATGCTCCAGGTCGCGGCCACCACGCTGGGGGTGCCGCTGTCGACCGTCCGGCTCGCACCGACGCGCACCGACAAGGTGCCGAACACGTCAGCGACGGCCGCCAGCTCCGGTGCCGACCTCAACGGTGGCGCGGTCAAGGACGCCTGCGAGCAGATCATCGAGCGGCTGCGGGCTGTTGCCGCCGGACGACTCGGGGCGCACCCGGCCGACGTGCGGTTCAGCGACGGGCACGTGGGCAAGGTCGGCGGTGGCGCCACCGTGCCGTGGGCGGACCTCGTCAACCAGGCCTACTTCCAACGGATCCAGCTCTGGGCTGCGGGCTTCTACCGCACCGAGGGGCTGCACTGGGACTCCTCCGCGATGCACGGGTCGCCCTTCAAGTACTTCTCCTACGGCGTGGCGGCGAGCGAGGTCGAGGTCGACGAGTTCACCGGCGCCTACCGGTTGCGGCGCGTCGACATCGTGCACGACGTGGGCGACTCCCTCTCGCCCCTGGTGGACATCGGCCAGGTCGAGGGTGCGTTCGTCCAGGGTGCCGGCTGGCTGACCCTGGAGGACCTGCGCTGGGACGAGTCGGATCGGCCGTCCCGTGGTCGGTTGGCCACCCAGGCGGCGAGCACCTACAAGCTCCCGAGCTTCTCCGAGATGCCCGAGGTCTTCAACGTGGCGCTGCTCGAGCGCGCCCACGAGGACGGCGCCGTCTACGGCTCGAAGGCGGTCGGTGAGCCGCCGCTGATGCTGGCGTTCTCGGTGCGTGAGGCGCTGCGCGAGGCGGCAGCCGCCTCCGGTCCCACGGGGACGTCGGTCGACCTCGCCTCGCCAGCGACTCCGGAGGCCGTCTTCTGGGCCGTTCAGGAGGCCCGGGGCGGCGCGGAGCCGCCCCACATGACTGCGATGGTCGAGGGTGCGCCGGGCGTGGTGCCCGACCAGCCCGACCCCGACGCCGCACCCCTGCGGCCGCGTTCCGAGCAGGCCGCCCAGCCGGCCAGGGCGGGGACGTGACCGTGGAGTGGCTCTCGGCCGTCGAGCGCCTGCGTCGCGAGCGCCGGCCGGGCGTCCTCGTCACGCTGACCTCGGTGCGCGGACACTCGCCGCGTGAGGCCGGGGCCAAGATGGTGGTCGGCGTGGGTGCCACCTGGGGCAGCATCGGTGGCGGCAACCTCGAGGCCACCGCGGTCGCCCGCGCCCGCACGATGCTCGCCGAGTCCCTGGCCGTCCCTGAGCAGATCTCGTTGTCCCTCAACGACAAGGCGCCCGCAGAACATGGTCAGCAGTGCTGCGGTGGCGAGGTGCAGGTCCTCCTCGAGCCGCTCGCGGTGGTGCCGGCGGTCGCGATCTTCGGGATCGGCCACGTCGGGCTCGAGCTCGCCCGGATCCTCGCCCGTCACGACCTCGAGCTCCACCTCGTCGACTCGCGCGCCGACCAGCTCGGACACGACCGGCTCGACGTCCTCGACGACTCGACGGCCAGGGTCCACGTCCACCACGCCCCCGTCCCCGAGCTGGTCCTGGGCCAGGTGCCCCACGGCACGCATGTCCTCGTCATGACCCACGACCACGCGGAGGACGCGGCTCTGTGCGACGGCGCCCTGCGGTGCGAGCACCTCGGCTCAATCGGGCTCATCGGCTCGTCGGCCAAGTGGTCCCGCTTTCGCCAACGCCTTGCGGCAGAAGGGTATTCGGACGCCGACCTCGCGCGCATCCAGACCCCGATCGGTGTCGCCGACCTCACCGGCAAGGACCCGGCGACCATCGCCCTGAGTGTCGCCGCCGACCTCGTGAGGGTGTTCGAGTCCGAGTCCTCGCGAGTGCCTCGATGACACTCTTCCGGGCCACCGTGCTCGACACCCCCGACGACCCCTTCTCCGGTGGGGCCCTGCGAGCGCAGAACGACTGCGGCCTGCTCGTCGAGGGCGGGGTGATCGTGGCTCGCGGTGACTTCACGACCCTGCGCGCCGAGCACCCCGACGAGGACGTCCTCGACCTGCGCGAGGGGATGGTCCTGCCCGGGTTGGTCGACACCCACGTCCACTTCCCGCAGGTGCGCGTCATCGGCGGGCTGGGCATGCCCCTGCTCGACTGGCTCGACCAGTGCGCCCTCCCGGAGGAGATGCGGCTGGCCGACGTCGACATGGCGCGTGGCGTGGCCAGGGACTTCGTCACCGGACTGGTCGACGCCGGCACCACCACTGCCCTCGTGTTCGGGTCGCACTTCGCCTCGGCGGTCGACGTGATGTTCGAGGCCGCCGACCTGTGGGGCCTGCGGGTCACCACCGGCCTGGTCACCTCCGACCGCATCCTGCCCGAGCCGCTGCTCACCACGCCCGAGCGCGCGTACCAGGAGTCGCGCGACCTCGCCTCGCGCTGGCACGGCAAGGGCCGCCTCCGGTATGCCGTGACGCCGCGCTTCTCCCTGTCGGCCAGCGACGCGATCCTCGAGTCCTGTGCCGCGACGTTCGGCGAGGTCGACGGGGCCTGGTTCACCTCGCACGTCAACGAGAACACCGCCGAGGTGAAGGAGGTCGCCGGGCTGTTCGACGGCGCGTCCTACGTCGACACCTATGACAAGCACGGGCTCGTGACCCCACGGTCCGTGCTGGCCCACAACGTCCACCCGACCGACCCCGAGCTCGCGACCCTGGCGGCGCGCGGAGCCTCGGTCGCGCACTGCCCGACGAGCAACTCAGCCCTCGGCAGCGGGCTGTTCCCGCTGCGCCGGCACGTCGAGGCCGGCGTACGGGTGGCGATGGGCTCGGACGTCGGTGCCGGCACGGGATTCTCGATGCTCAAGGAGGGTCTGCAGGCCTACTTCATGCAGCGCCTGCTCGGCGACTCGGGCCTGCCCCTCACGTCGGCGCACCTGCTCTGGCTGTGCACCGCCGCCGGTGCCCGTGCACTGGGCCTCGAGCACGAGGTGGGAGACCTGTCGGTGGGCAAGCAGTTCGACGCGATCTGGCTGCTGCCGGAGGCCGGCGACCCGCTCGCCGTCGGGCTCGGCAACGCCAAGTCGGCCGACGACGCGCTCTCGAAGGTGTTCGCGCTCGGCACGACGTCCGACATCGGCGGTGTCTGGGTCGGAGGTGACCAGATCGCCGCCGGTCGCTGGCGGATGCCCCGCCGCACCTGACAGGGCTACATCGAACCGGTCAGGAGGCGCGCTCGGCCTTCAGGACCTCGGCGTAGGCCGGGAGCGTCAGGAAGTCGGGGAAGTCGGGGTCGAGCGCGCACTCGACGAACAACCTGCGCGCCGTCTCCAACGCACCCCGCGCGGTCTCGTCGTCGCCCACGGCGTCGACCAGGGCGGCATACTCGCTCTCCACGACCTCGTCGACGAGCTCTCGCGTGACGGTCTCGCCGGACGCGAGGGTGGCGCCCGAGTTGAGCCACTGCCAGATCTGGCTGCGTGAGATCTCGGCGGTCGCGGCATCCTCCATCAGGTTGTGGATCGCGACCGCGCCGTTGCCGAGCAGCCACGCCTGGAGGTACTGGATGCCGACGGAGACGTTGCCCCGCAAGCCATCCAGCGTCCGGTCGCCCGGGGTGGAGGACGCATCCAGCAGGTCCGCGCCGGTGACCGAGACGTCGTCGCGCCGCTTGTCGAGCTGGTTGGACGAGTCGCCGAGGACGTCGGTGAAGATCTCCTTGCACAGCTCGACCATGCCCGGGTGTGCGACCCACGAGCCGTCGAAGCCCGCGCCGACCTCACGCTCCTTGTCGGCTCGCACCTTGGCAAACGCCGCCTCGTTGACCGACGGGTCCTTGCTGGGGATGAACGCCGCCATGCCACCGATCGCGAATGCCCCGCGCTTGTGGCAGGTCTGCACGAGCAGGTCGCTGTAGGCCTTCATCATTGGCGCGTTCATCGTCACGGCGTTGCGGTCGGGCAGGGTGAACGACGGCCCCGAGTCCCGGAAGTACTTGATGATCGAGAACAGGTAGTCCCACCGACCGGCGTTGAGCCCGGCGGCGTGGTCGCGCAGCTCGTAGAGGATCTCGTCCATCTCGAAGGCCGCGGGGATCGTCTCGATGAGCACCGTCGCACGCACCGTGCCGTGGGGGATGCCGAGCGACTCCTGCGCGAAGGTGAAGACGTCGTTCCAGAGCCGTGCCTCGAGGTGCGACTCCATCTTGGGCAGGTAGAAGTAGGGGCCACTTCCGCGCGCCAGGAGCTCGGCGGCGTTGTGGAAGAAGTAGAGGCCGAAGTCGACCAGGGCGCCGACCAGCGGCCGTCCGTCGAGGGTGAGGTGCTCCTCGTCGAAGTGCCAGCCGCGCGGGCGCGGCACGATGACGGGTATGCCGCCCGGGTCCTTGAGCTCGTAGTGCTTGCCGTTGGGGGCGGTGAGCTCGATGGTGCGGCGGACCGCGTCGTAGAGGCTGACCTGGCCGCCGATCACGTTGGCCCAGTGGGGCGTGTTGGCGTCCTCGAGGTCGGCGAGCCACACCTTGGCGCCGGAGTTGAGGGCGTTGATCGCCATCTTGCGCTCGGTCGGGCCGGTGATCTCCACGCGACGGTCGGCGAAGTCGGCCGGGGCCGGCGCCACCGTCCAGTCGCCCTCGCGCACCTCGCGCGTCTCGTCGAGGAAGTCCAGTCGTCCGGTCCTCGACACCTCTGCCCGGCGTGAGCGTCGTGCCTCGAGCAGCTCGTCCCGACGGCCACCGAACCTCGACTGCAGCTCTGCGAGGAAGGCCAAGGCCTCGGGGCTCAGGATCTCCGAGCTCCGCTCGACGTCGTGGGGGGCGTCGACGACGACGGTGGGCACGGGCTGCATGGTGGGCGTGGTGGGCTGGGACATGCGCATCCTCGGGAGAAGTCGGTGGTGTCGCGTGCCGCGGTGGCGGCTCACAGACTACGATTGTTCCATGATACGAAATCTTCTTCTCATTCGGGAAGGACTGGGGAGAGATATATGAGCACCCAACCGACCGTCGAGGACGCGGCGACGCCCGCGAAGACAGGCGGTGGCGTCCAGTCGCTCGAGCGCGCGTTCGCGATCCTCGAGACGATGGCCGACGCCGGCGGCGTGATCAGCCTGTCGCAGCTCGCCAACGATGCCCAGCTGCCGCTGCCCACGATCCACCGCCTCGTGCGGACCCTCGTCGACCTCGGGTACGTGCGCCAGGAGGCCTCCCGCCAGTACTCCCTCGGCCCGCGCCTGATCCGGCTGGGGGAGACGACGTCCCGGATGGTGAGCCGGTGGGCGCGGCCGCACATGGAGCGACTCGCCCACGAGCTCGGCGAGTCGGTCAACCTCGCGATGCTCGACGGCGACCAGGTGGTCTACATCGGCCAGGTGATGGCCAGTCGCAACTCCATGCGGATGTTCACCGAGGTCGGTCGTCGCGTGCTGCCGCACTCCACCGGCGTCGGCAAGGCGATCATGGCCGACATGGACCCCGAGGCCGTGCGGGCCATCCTCGCGCGCACGGGCATGCCGGCCCGCACCGAGCACACCATCACCGACCCCGAGGCGTTCGCGGCCGAGCTGGGTCGCACCCGTGAACGCGGCTACGCGCTCGACGAGGGCGAGCAGGAGGTCGGCGTCCGCTGCGTGGCTGTCGCCATCCCCGGCTCACCCCAGCCCTTGGCGCTGTCCGTGTCCGGCCCCCTGCCGCGCATGACGGACGCGTTCATCGAGAGTGCGACGACGCCGATGCACGCTGTCGCGGCGGCGATCTCGGCCGAGATGCGGGGCGCAACCGTCTAGCGCGTCAGCATCGGGCGAACGGTTGCCCTCCGTGATGTGAACATTGGTGCCAGACGCCGGTTTCCGCGCTTGGGGCCCCCGAGCGTTCGGCACGCTGGAGTCATGGCCTACGGCACGGAGTCCATCCCGCTCGCCCTCGCCCACCGCGGGGGTGCCGCCCTCGCCCCGGAGAACACCGTCGCCGCGTTCGCCCTCGCGTCGGCCCTGGGGGTTCGATACCTCGAGACCGATGTGCGGCTGACCGCCGACGGCGCGCTGGTCTGCTTCCACGACTCGACCCTCGACCGCGTGACGGACGCACGCGGGCCGCTCGCGCGGCATACCCTCGCGTCGTTGCGTGGGGTGCGGGTGGCTGGGCGAGAGCCGATCCCGACCCTGGCCGACGCGCTCGAAGCCTTCCCCGACGCCAACTTCACCGTCGACCTGAAGGACCAGGCCGCGATCGGTCCCTTGGGAAAGCTGTTGCAGCACAGTGACTTCCGAGACCGGGTGTGCGTGGCCGGAGCCTGGGACGGTTGGCTCGATGTCGTGCGGGCCGAGGCGCCCGGAGTGCGGACCGCCCTGGGCTGGCGCTCCCTGGCCGCGGTGGTCACCACGGCCCATGCCGGTATGCCGCCCGCTCGCCGCTTCGCGACAGCCGAGTTCGCGCACGTGCCGCTCAAGCTCGGGCGGGTGCCGGTCTTCGTCGAACGGTTGGTGACGGGGGCGCACGGGATCGGCGTGAAGGTCGTGGTGTGGACCGTCAACGACCAGCCGTCGATGGTGCGGCTGCTCGACGCCGGCGTCGACGGGATCATCACCGACCGACCCGATCTGCTGCGCGAGGTGCTGGTGGCTCGCGACCAGTGGCTGCCCATGGGCGACATCAGGTCGCGGATCGTCCGGAACCCGCAATAGCCTGCGCGACATGGCTATCGCACGCTTTCCCACCATCGTCCTCGACTGCCCCGATGCCGAAGCCCTGGCGACCTTCTACGGCACCATGCTCGACTGGTCCGTCAAGAACGAGGGCGACTGGTTCGAGATCCGCGCCGACTACGGGCAGTGCATCTGCTTCCAGCAGGTCGACGACTACCGGGCTCCCGTCTGGCCCGGCCAGGACGTCCCCCAGCAGATGCACCTCGACGTGGTGGTCGAGGACCTCGACACCGGCGAGGCCGAGGTGGTTGCGCTCGGTGCGACCAAGCACGACCACCAGCCGGGGACGACCTTCCGGGTCTTCCTCGACCCGGCCGGCCACCCGTTCTGCCTCTGCACCAGCTGAAACCACGAGAGACAGGTATGCCGCGGACGCGAGGTGCGTCCGCGGCATACCGAAATGCAGTGGTGCGGTAGGGAAGTCGTCAGTCCTCCTTGCCGGAGCTCATGCCTTCCTTGATCAGGCCCATGACCGACGAGTCGGCCAGGGTCGTGACGTCGCCGACCTCGCGGTTCTCGGCGACGTCGCGCAGCAGCCGCCGCATGATCTTGCCCGAGCGGGTTTTGGGCAGCTCTGACACGACCATGATCGAGCGGGGCTTGGCGATCGGGCCGATCTCCTTGGCCACGTGGTTGCGCAGCTCCTGCACCGTCTCGTCACCGTGGTCCTCGGATCCGCCGCGCAGGATGACGAACGCCACCACGGCCTGACCGGTCGTGTCGTCCGTCGCGCCCACGACGGCGGCCTCGGCCACCGACGGGTGCGACACGAGGGCCGACTCGATCTCGGCGGTCGACAGCCGGTGGCCCGACACGTTCATGACGTCGTCGACGCGGCCGAGCAGCCAGATGTTGTTGTTGGCGTCGTACTTCGCGCCGTCCCCGGCGAAGTAGTACTTGGGACCGAACCGCGACCAGTAGGTCTCCTTGTAGCGCTCCGGGTCACCCCAGATGCCCCGCAGCATGCCCGGCCACGGCTTGGTCAGCACGAGGTAGCCCACCGCCTCGGGGTCGTGCAGTGGCTGGCCTTCGTCGTCGAGGATCTCGGCGCTGATGCCGGGGATCGGTCGCTGCGCCGAGCCGGGTTCGAGGCTCGTGACTCCCGGCAGCGGGCTGATCATGATGCCGCCGGTCTCCGTCTGCCACCAGGTGTCGACGATCGGGCAGTGGCCGCCGCCGATGTTCTTGCGGTACCACAGCCACGCCTCGGGGTTGATCGGCTCACCGACCGAGCCGAGCAGCCGCAGCGACGACAGGTCGAACTTCGCGGGGATGTCGTCGCCCCACTTCATGAAGGTCCGGATCGCGGTGGGCGCGGTGTAGAGGATCGTCACGCCGTACTTCTGAACGATCTCCCACCAGCGGCCCTGGTGCGGGGTGTCCGGCGTGCCCTCGTAGATCACCTGGGTCGCGCCGTTGGCCAGCGGTCCGTAGACGATGTAGGAGTGGCCGGTCACCCAGCCGATGTCGGCGGTGCACCAGTAGACATCGGTCTCGGGGTGCACGTCGTGCACGACCGAGTTCGTGTATGCCGCCTGGGTCAGGTAGCCGCCCGTGGTGTGGAAGATGCCCTTCGGCTTCCCCGTGGTCCCCGAGGTGTAGAGGATGAAGAGCGGGTGCTCGCTGTCGTGGGCGACCGCCTCGTGCTGGTCGCTCGCCGAGTCGACGACGTCGTGCCACCAGACGTCGCGGTCGTCGTTCCACTCGACCTCGTCCTTGGTGCGCTGCACGACCAGGACCTTCTCGACGGTCGTCTCGCCCTCGACGGCGGCGTCGACGGCGGGCTTCAGCGGGGCGGACTTGCCGCGCCGGAACTGGCCGTCAGCGGTGATCACCAGCTTGGCCTCGGCGTCGGCGATGCGGGTGCGCAGGGCGTCGGCCGAGAACCCGCCGAACACAACGGAGTGCGGGGCGCCGATGCGCGCACACGCGAGCATCGCTGCCACCGCCTCGGGGATCATCGGCAGGTAGATCGCCACGCGGTCGCCCTTCGAGACCCCAAGGGACTCAAGGGCATTGGCGGCCTTGGCCACGTCACGCTGCAGCTCGGCATACGTGATGGTGCGGGAGTCCCCGCCCTCTCCCTCGAAGTGGATGGCGACGCGGTCGCCGTTGCCGGCCTCCACGTGCCGGTCGACACAGTTGTAGGCCGCGTTGACCTCACCGCCGACGTACCATTTGGCGAACGGCGCACCGCTCCAGTCGAGGGTCTGGTCGAAGTCCTTGGCCCACGTGAGACGCTGCCGGGCCTGGTCGGCCCAGAAGCCCTCGAAGTCCTCGTCCGCCGCGTCGTAGAGGTCCGCCTGGCCGTTGGCCTGGGCGGCGAACTCGGGGCTGGGAGACAGATCCCGACCCTCGGTCTGGCTCGTGGACAAGGTGTCGGACACGGTGGTTCCTCCTGGCGGCGTTGGCAGGCGACGTCGTCGGCAGATCCGGCGTCGCAGTCGCGGTTACACCCCAAGCCAACCCGCATCCGGGCCGCGCATCAAGGGGAGTGGTCGCGTTGATCGATCGACGGACGTTGGGAGCGGCAAGCGGCTAGCCTCTGGTGGCGTGAGCACCGCGAGGAACTCCACCTCTGACGCCGGTTCCGAGACCGCAACGCCCAGCACGCTCGAGCGCGGCAGGGCTGTGGCCCGTCGCGTCTGGCCAGAGGTGGCCATGCTGCTCGCAGCTGTCCTGTGGTGGCCGGTCGGCTTCTGGGGTCTGACGTCGTGGTTCCACCTGCCGCTGAGGGCCATCAACGGCGACGTCGTCCTGCTGGGGGCGACCGCGGCCGCTGCGTCGGTCTCGCTGCTCGTGCGCTCCCCGTGGCCACGCTTCGTCATCGTCGTGCTGTTCAGCGTGCTCGCCTGGCTCCTCTCCGCGCCCTCCACTGACGAGTACCCCGACGAACGCCAGGTCCTGGTGATCCTGCTGGTGGCGGCGGCCCTCGGCGGCATCGTGCTCGGCATCCGCGGGCACAGCGGGCCACTGGGAGCGGCCACGGTGCTCGCCGTCGTGGCGGGGCTGTCGCCGGCCACCTGGCCGCACGGGCTGCTGCTGGCGGTGGCCCTGGCCCTGCCGTTCGCGGTGGCGACCTTGCAGCGCGTCGCGCCAACCCTGCTCAGCGTCGCCCGGATACTGTTGACGTGGCTGGTCTTCTCTCTGCTGGCCCGGTCGCTGAGCCATGGCTGGGACGTGCTCCACCCGCGCATGAACGTCGGGTCCAAGCGCGGGGAGCTGCGCCTGGTCGCCGAGTCGTCATGGGACTTCCTCCGAACGCAGTGGTGGAGCTACTCGGAGTCCCTGGCGCGGTCCACGAGCGGCTGGCTCCTCGTAGCCCTCGTGCTGGCGGTGCTCGTCGCAGCGACGCGGGCGCTGCTCGGCGGCCTGCGTCGCCGGACAACGCCCGCGCGGGATGTCCACACCGACGAGACGTCCCCTACCAGCGGTGGGCCACGTCGATGACGAGCCTGCTGCCGGTGGCGTCGTGGATCGTGAAGGCCCGGAACGGCAGCCGTGCCCTGACGCCCAGGCCCATCGAGGTCTGACCCTCGAACGTCCCGGCCCACGCGACCTGCCGGAACGTCGTGTAGCCGGTGACGTTGACCAGCTCGCGCTGGTTGGCGGGCTTGTAGCTCGCGGTGCCCGTCGAGGTGTACGCCGGTGCCCGTGTGACGACGAGGAGCTTGGCGCCACCCCGCAGCGGCACGACCGCGCCCTGGCCCTCGGTGAAGACGTTGGACACGTACTTCACCGTGTAGCCGGGAGCCTTGCCCTTGACGTCGATCACCAGTCGGTCGAAGCAGGTGTGCCGTCCCGCCCTGACGTTCGTGAGCGGGCCGGGGACCATGGTGGAGGAGTTCTTGGCGAGCGAACCCCAGGTGAGCCCGCAGTAGGGTGCGGCCTCTGCGGAGGTGGTGGCGGCAACGACGGGGACAACGCCGGCCGCCAGGGCGATGACGAGCGACCGGATGGCCAGTCGCGTGGAGCTGTGCTTCGTGATGTTCATGGTGTCCTCCCTTCGGACACACCACTGACGCGGTCCGCGGCCCGGTGGTTGACCCGGCATACGAAATGGCAACGGTGCCGCGCCCCCTGTTCGGGGACGCGGCACCGTGGTGATCCCTGTGCCGGGTGGTCGACCTAGTGCGCGACCGCCTTCTCGGCGCCGTGACCGGTGAGGGAGCGAACCTCCATCTCGGCGTACTTGGCTGCGTTGTACTCCTTGCTCGTCACGGTGCCCAACCAGCCAAGGATGAAGGCCAGCGGGATCGAGACGATGCCGGGGTTGTCGAGCGGGAACCAGTGGAAGTCCACGGTCGGGTCCGTGATCATCGACGGGCTCGTCGTGAGCGGCGCGACCGGCGGCTTGCCCGAGACCACTGGGCTGAAGACGATCAGCGTCAGCGCGGTGATGAGGCCGCCGTAGATCGACCACAACGCGCCTCGGGTGTTGAACCGCTTCCAGAACAACGAGTACAGGATCGTCGGCAGGTTCGCCGAGGCCGCGATGGCGAAGGCGAGGGCGACGAGGAAGGCGATGTTCTGGCCGTTGGCGAGGATCCCGCCGAGGATCGCGAGGATGCCGATGACGACCGCGGTGATGCGGGCGACCCGGACCTCGTCCTCCGCAGAGGCGGTGCCTTCCTTGATGACCGAGTTGTAGATGTCGTGCGACAGGCTCGCGCTCGCCGTGATCGTCAGACCGGCGACGACCGCGAGGATGGTCGCAAACGCCACGGCCGAGATGAGGCCGAGCAGCAGCTCACCGCCGAGCTCGTAGGCCAGCAGTGGCGCGGCCGAGTTGGCCTTGCCGGGAGCCGCCGCGATGGCCTTGGGCCCGACGAGTGCGGCGGCGCCGTACCCGAGGACGAGGGTGAAGAGGTAGAAGATGCCGATCAGCCAGATCGCCCACTCGACCGACTTGCGGGCCTCCTTCGACGAGGGCACGGTGTAGAACCGCATCAGCACGTGCGGCAGGCCTGCGGTGCCGAGGACCAGGGCCAGCGACAGCGAGATGAAGTCGAGCTTGGTCAGGCCGCTCTTCCCGTACTGCAGCCCGGGATCGAGGACCTTCTTGCCTCCGGACTTCGTCACGGCCTCGCCGAGCAGGTGGGAGAGGTTGAGCCCGAACCTGCTCAGCACCCAGACGAACATCACGGCGGCGCCGATGATGAGCAGCACGGCCTTGATGATCTGGACCCAGGTGGTGCCCTTCATGCCGCCGATGAGTACGTAGGCGATCATGATGACCCCCACGACGGCGATGACGACGGACTGGCCGCTCTTCTTGTCGATGCCCAGCAGCAGTGCCACCAGACCGCCCGCCCCGGCCATCTGCGCGAGCAGGTAGAAGAAGCAGACCGCGAGGGTGGAGATCGCCGCAGCCATCCGGACCGGCCGCTGCTTGAGGCGGAACGACAGGACGTCGGCCATCGTGTACTTGCCCGCGTTGCGCAGCAGCTCGGCGACCAGGAGCAGCGCGACGAGCCACGCGACGAGGAAGCCGATCGAGTAGAGGAAGCCGTCGTAGCCGTTGAGGGCGATGGCCCCGGCGATGCCGAGGAAGCTGGCCGCCGACAGGTAGTCGCCCGCGATCGCGATGCCGTTCTGCCGTCCGGTGAAAGCACGACCACCCGCATAGAAGTCGGCCGCGCTGCGGTTGTTCTTCGACGCCCGGATGACGATCGCGAGAGTGATCAGGACGAAGACGCCGAAGATGGTGATGTTGAGCGCCGGGCTGCCGACGTTCGTGGCGGCGGGGGCGAGGCTGGCAATGGTGGGAGCGCTCATCGGTGGTCCTCCCCGATCGTCGTGGCGAGTGCGGCGGCGCGCGGGTCGAACTCACGGTCGGCCCAGCGCACGTAGAGGATCGTGATGACGAAGGTC
Organism: Pedococcus sp. P3_C7; assembly: GCF_056402615.1. Classification (NCBI taxonomy): domain Bacteria; kingdom Bacillati; phylum Actinomycetota; class Actinomycetes; order Micrococcales; family Intrasporangiaceae; genus Pedococcus; species Pedococcus sp. P3_C7. The sequence goes on from NZ_JBFUHC010000010.1 coordinate 254,589, forward strand.
GACACGAACTGACCGAGCCCGAGGATCAGGCCGACGTTGATGTTGCCGAACACCTTGTGGCCCATGAACACCGGCGCGTAGACCGACAGCAGCACGTAGAGGAAGTACCACGCCAGGAACAGCGCGGTCATGGGGAAGACGAACCTGCGGAACCGGGACCTCAGGTCCGCGAACTCCTCGGACCCTTGCAGGTCCACAAAGGGGTCGTGCTCCGTGCGAGCGTCGTTGCTCACGGGACACCTCCTGTGGTGGCGCGGGCCGGTCCCGCGATCGTCGCCACTGTGCCGCTGCGAGCCCCTGAGCAGCAGGTATGCCGCGTGGTCGCGCGCCGTGCGGAGTCTGCGCTCGCCGGGTGGCAGGGGGTGCTGCGCCGAACGGTCGCCGTCGAGCGCCGAGCGGCGAGTCTCGCCGCAGCTGGTGGACCATCTGTGATGGTGTCACGAGTGATACCATCACATCATGGCCATGACGCTGAGACTGACTGAGGACGAGACCGAGGCCCTGCGCCGACGCGCCAAGGCGGAGGGTCGTTCGATGCAGGAGGTTGCTCGCGACGCCGTGTCGAGCTATCTCGAGCAGGCCGGCCGGCGACAGATCGTCGACGCGGTCCTCGACCGCGAACTGGTCCGCTACGCCGACGCGATCGAGCGACTCGGCCAGTGATCCTGCTGACCTTCGATGACGTCCTGCACATCGCGGAGCGCGTCCTGGGTGAGGTGCAGGTGCGTGACGCCGGCCTCCTCCAGAGTGCCGTGGCCCGCCCGGCTACGACCGTCTTCGGCGAGGATGCCTACCCGACGCTCCACGAGAAGGCAGCGGCCCTGCTCCAGTCGATGGTCGACAACCATCCTCTCGTCGACGGCAACAGGAGACTGGGCTTCGTCTCCATGCTGGCCTTCTACGGCGCCAACGGCCTGCAGCTCCGGCTCACCAATGACGCGGCTTACGACCTGGTGATGGCGGTGGCTACGGGGGAGCTCGCCGAGATCTCCGACATCGCCCAAAGACTCGAGCAGGCCACCGAGGCCTGGTCTCGGGACCGCTAGCTCAGTCTCGGTCGAGGGCCAGGTCCTCGGGGGTGTGCAGCCGCACCATGGTGCGAGAGGTGTGCCGGGGGATGCGACCCGGAGTCGCGAGTGACACGACGACCGCGGTGGCGAAGGAGATCGGGATGGTCCAGGCCGCCGGCTGGCCGAGCAGGGCCCCGGTCCAGCCCGGGACCGGGCCGGCGAAGATCGTGATGGCCACCGCGACGGCAGCCAGGCTCCCGCCGACCACGAGGCCGGCTGCTGCTCCCACGGTGCTGAGGCCGCGCCACCAGGATCCCAGCACCAGGAGGGGGCAGAACGTGGACGCGGCCACCGCGAACGCCAGGCTCACCATGGTCGCGAGGCCGACCGGCTCGATCAGTCTCGACGCGGCATACGGGACGATGACCGACAGGACCGTCGCGAGCCGGAAGCCCTGTGCCACGGTGAAGTCGTCGCCGGTCATCCGGCCGAGCCGCCTGCGCAGCAGGTCCTGGTCGATCACCCCGGCCACCGACATGGTCAGACCCGACGCCGTCGACAGGAACGCGGCGAAGGCGCCCCCTGCAAGCACCGCCGAGAGCACCTCACCGAGCCCGTCGGGGACGATCGCCCCGGGCAGCCGCAGGACGAGGGTGTCGGCAGCCGTCCCCACCGGCAGCTCGGGGATGTAGACGCGGCCGAGGATTCCGTAGAGGGGCGGGAAGAGGTAGAAGGCGCCGAGGAGGGCGACCACGGTCAGGGTGGTGCGTCGTGCAGCCTTGCCGTCGGGGTTCGTGTAGAACCGCACCAGCACGTGCGGCAGGCCCATGGTGCCGAGCGCGAGCGCCAGCAGCAGGCTGTAGGTCGCGTAGACCGGATGGCCTTGTCCTGCAAGGCCGTTCAGTGGCTCGGCCCAGGCGGTCTTCTCGGCGATGGCGGGGGAGGGCGCGCCATCGCCCAGCCATACACCGAGCAGGACGAAGGCCGGGACGGCGATGGCGGTCAGCTTGATCCAGTACTGGACGGCCTGCACGAGGGTGATCGACCGCATCCCTCCTGCCGCCACGTTGGCCACCACGACGACGGCGACGACCAGGCCGCCGACCCAGGTGGGGGCACCGGTGACCGTCGCCAGGGCCAGCCCCGCGCCCTGGAGCTGGGGTAGGAGGTAGAGCCAGCCGATTGCCACGACGAGCACGGAGCAGAGCTTGCGGATCACGGTGCTCTCGAGCCGGGCCTCGGCGAAGTCGGGCAGCGTGTAGGCGCCCGAGCGGCGCAACGGTGCGGCGACGAGGACGAGGAGGACGACGTAGCCGACGGTGTATCCGACGGGGAACCACAGCATGTCCAGGCCATTGGTGTAGACCAACCCGGCGATGCCGAGAAAGCTTGCCGCGGAGAGGTATTCACCACCGATGGCACTGGCGTTGCGGTAGGGGGTCACGGTGCGTCCGGCGACGTAGAAGTCGCTCGTCGTTCTCGACAGGCGCAGGCCGAACGCGCCGATTGCCAGCGTCACGGTGCAGATGAGGACGATGGCGACGACCCCGTAGGCCGGGTTCACGACGCCTCCTCGGCCCGGTGGTCGGCGTGCATCAGCGACGCCGTACGACGTGGGAGAACTCCGCCTCGATCCGTTCGGACGCCCGCACGTAGTAGCGCGCCACGATGATCGCCACCGGGTAGACGACGAACGCGAGGACCAACCAGGGCAGTGGGACCCGGCCCAGGGCCATCGTGCGGGTCGCCGGCACGAGCAGGAACACCAGGGGCAGGCCGCCGAGTCCGACGGCCCCGAACGCCAGCACCCTCAGGGCCAGGCGCAGCTGGGCGGACATCAGGCCGGCCATGTAGACCTCCCCCAGCGTGCTCTGTTCGTCGATGTCACGGGTGAGCGGTCGCAGGTCGCGCCGCGTCGGTGCGTCGCGACGGGTGCTGGTGACCCGGACGCGGATTGGCGCCGGACCGTGGGGCTGCGCCGGCGCGGCGTCCGGTCCCTGGTCGCCGGGTCCGGTCACGACGTGACGCGCGGGGTGGCCCTGAGCAGGCGGTCGCGCAGCTCGCGGGTGTGTCGTCGGCTGACCTGGAGCTCCGCGCCCTCGAGGACGACGCTGCAGCGACCGTGCTCCATCCGAACTTCCCTGATGTGGGCCAGCGACACGAGGGTGCTGCGGTGGATGCGCACGAATCCTGCTGCCGCCCAACGCTCTTCGAGCGTGCTGAGTGGGATGCGCACCAGGTGGGACCCGGCTTCGGTGTGCAGCCTGGCGTAGTCGCCCTGGGCCTGGGCGTAGCGGATCTGGCTCCTGGTGATGAACCTGGTGACCCCGCCGAGCTCGACGGCGATCGTCTCGTCCTCAGGGGCGGCCGCGGTAGCGGTCCCGGACCCGGGGTCGGCGGCCGCCACGACGCGACGCACTGCCTCCGCGAGGCGATCGGCCCGGACCGGCTTCATGACGTAGTCCGTCGCGTCGATGGCGAACGCGTCGACGGCGTGCTGGTCGTGGGCCGTGACGAAGACGACCTGGGGCCGCTCCACGAACCTCGCGATGACCCGCGCGAGCTCCATGCCGTCGAGCCCGGGCATGGAGATGTCGGAGAAGACGACGTCGATGTTGCCGCCGTCGAGCGAACGCAGCGCGTCGGCCCCGCTCGAGGCCGTCATGACCTCGGCGATGCGGTGGTCCTGGCGCAGCAGCCAGCTGAGCTCCTCGAGCGCAGGGGCTTCGTCGTCCACGACGAGCGCGCGCAGCGCTGCGCCCGCGGGGCCGACGGTGGCGTCCTGCGGGCGGCGGGGCTCCGGGTCGGCGGAGGGCGCGCCAGCCATGGGGGAGAGCCTACGACGTGGGGTGGACCCCGGGGGCGTACTTGGGCACCCGGAATGTGACCTTCGTCCCGGCTCCGGGCGCGGTCTCGACCACGAGGCCGAAGTCGTCGCCGTAGACCTGCCGCAGGCGCGCGTCGACGTTGCCCAGCCCGACGTTGTCGCCCTCCGTCCCGCCGTCGAGCACGCTCCTGATCGCCTGCGGGTCCGAGCCCACCCCGTCGTCCTCGATGGTGATGACGGCCTCGGCGCCCTCGTCGCTCGCGGAGATGCTGACGTGGCCACCGCCCTCCTTCGAGGCCAGCCCGTGCCGGACCGCGTTCTCGACGAGGGGCTGGATCGCCAGGTAGGGCACCGTCACGGGCAGCACCTCCGGGGCGATCAACAACGAGATCCGCAGCCGGTCGCCGAACCTCGCCTGCTCGAGCACGAGGTACCGCTCCACGTTGCGCAGCTCCTCGGCCAGCGTGGTGAACGCACCTCCCCGGCGCAGGGCGTACCGCGTGAAGTCGGCGAACTCCAGCAACAGCTCACGGGCGCGCTCGGGGTCGGTCCGTACGAAGGAGGCGATGGCCGCCAGTGAGTTGTAGATGAAGTGGGGGCTGATCTGGGCGCGCAGCGCGCGCAGCTCGGCCTCCATCGTGCGGGTGCGCTGGTGGCCGAGGTCGGCGAGCTCGGCTTGCGTGGCCATCCACCCCGCGACCTCCTCCGTCGCCCGGGCGAGACCGGCCGAGGCGTGCGGACCGTATGCCGCGATGGCGGCGACCACGCGTTCACCGGTGACCACGGGCGCGATCACGGCCGTCCTGGCGGGGCAGTCGGGGTCGGGGCACTGCACCTGGCCGGCCCGCAGGACGATGGTTCGCCCGGTGCGGAGCACCTCCTCCGCGTGTCCTGGTGCGTCGGCGGCGTGGTGCTCCGGCGCTCCGTCCCAGGCCAGCAGCCCGCTCGCATCGCAGACGGCCACCCCCGGGGACCCCAGGAGCTCGCGCAGGTGCTTGGCGGCCTTGGTCGTGCCCTCGGCCGTCAGGCCGTCCTGCAGGTGGCGGGCTGCCATCGAGGCGGTGTGGAGCGTGGCGTGCGTGGCGTGGTCGACCTCGGAGACGAAACCCCGGGCGGCGTTGCGGCCATGACGCACCAGCCGCACCAGGGCGTAGACCAGCACCATGGCGCCCGCGACAAAGATCGCGGTGGGGAGGTTGAAGCTGCCCGACACATCGCGCACTCTAGGCGGAGTCGTGGCCTCCGAGCCGGATCGCCGGCCTGAGCGCCATCGCGAGCGCAGGGCCTCATCACGAGCGCAGGGCCTGATCGCGGGCTCGGAGCGGATCGGCCAACGCCTAGGCTGCTCCCCGTGGTCGACGTCATCGCTTCGCTTCGCCCCCTCGCCGACCTGCCCGGGGTCCCGGAGAAGATCGCAGCCGCCCGCGAGGCGTGTGAGCGGCTGCGCTGGCACGAGGCGCTGCGACGCCGCATCCCCGAGGCTGCGGCCGAGTCGCGGGTGCGAGGTGCCCAGGCCAGCGCGGCGCTGGAGGGCGCGACGGTGCCGCTCGACCTGGTGCGTGACGTCATGCGCGGCGCAGCCCAGTGGCCGCTCGAGCCCGACCCCGTCGAACGCGTGGCCCGCGGAGCGGTGACCGCCACCGCCGAGAGCGAGCACGTGCGGAGCATGGTCGCCAGCGCCCCCCTCCAGGCCCTGGCGAGGCTGCACGTCGCCGCAGCCTCGGGCCTCCTCCCGGACCACCAGCTGGGTCGGCCCCGGATCGAGGGGGAGTCCAGCGCGGAGCTCCTCGACCTAGGGGCGGCCACGGGTGCGAGCGAGCTGCGTGACCGGCTCGAGCTCCTGGTCGGTGTGATGACGGCAGGTTCCGCGGTGCCGGCCCTGGTCGTCGCGGCGCTGGCCCACGCGGAGATCGCGACCCTGCGCCCCTTCGTTCGCGGCAACGGCGTCGTGGCGCGGGCCGTCGAGCGCGCCCTGGTGCAGGCCACCGGGCTCGACCCCACCGGGGTCGTCGTCACCGAAGCCGGTCACGCCACCCAAGGCGGGCCGGCCTACCTCGGCGCGCTCGCGGCATACGGAACCGGCAGTCCGGAGGGGCTGGGACTGTGGATCGGGCACTGCGCCGACGCCATCGTGGCGGGCGCGGCGCAAGGCGAACAGATCTGCGACGCGGTGCGTGCGGGGCGGCTCACCTGACCCGTTCGTGGGGACACGCGCGACGTATTGGATTTCGTGCTTCGTCCGACGTATTGGATTTCCTGCTTCGCCCGGAAGTCAAGGCTTTCCTTTGCCCCGGAGCGGGGGTACACATGGAGGCAAGTCGACGGTCGTGAGGCCGACGACCACCGTGACTCCATCGGGCACCCACGCGCGGGCAGTCCACTGGTGGACCGATCGTGACGGGCTTGTCCCGGTGCGACAACTACAGAAAGCACGCCTGGTAACCCGTGGCGGATCACGGTGCGATGGCACCCCGCTGCGCGGGGTGCCATCCTTCGGTTCGTGGCGGTTTGCGCGCGATGGGCGTCTGTCGCTGCGACGCGACGCCAAAACTCGCCCCGAAACGCGCCGGATCGAGTTGCGGTTGAAGGGTAAATGGTCCACCATGAAGACGTCCGCTCCCCCTTGTGGGTAGAGCGGATCGGCGCACCGGCTCCTCCCCCCCGGAGCTTGGCGCGTCGACGGCCCCGGTTGTCCCCCCGACCGGGGCCGTCCCCTTTCCTCCTTCAATGCAGCCTCCTGCAATGAAGCCTGCTGCAAGGCAGCCTCTTCCAACCCTGCCTCGTGCAAGGCTTCTGAGGTGCGCCGGAACGGCGCCGTGGTGGCTGCGCTCGTCCACAGCGGCGACAGGGCTGGCGGATGGGTCCACAGGACGCCACGTGGTGGTGGCTCCGGTGAATGCGCAGCCCCAGGCTGACGGGCATGGACCACAGGGTGATGGGCGTGATCGGCGCATCAGGCGGGCTGGGGGTGTCGACCCTGGCTGTCGCGCTCGCGGTGCGCGCCGGTCCGCGCGTCGGCGCCACGGTGGCCATCGACGGAGCGCCCGACGGCGGTGCCCTGGATGTGACGGCCTGCCTCGAGCACCTGCCCGGCCTGCGCTGGCCAGACCTGGCGGCAGCGCAGGGTGCACTCGACGGAGCAGCGCTGCTGCGGGCCCTGCCCAGTGAGGCGACGACCAGAGTCCTTTCCGGTGGTTACCCAGGGCTGAGCGATGACGTGGTGGGCGCCGCGGTGGCGGCCCTGGCGCGGGTCTGTGGTGTGGCCGTGGTCGACCTCGGCTGCTCGCTGTGGCTGGCGAACCGGTGCACCGAGCTGGTGGTTGTGGTGGGTACGTCCTCGCGCCACCTCGCGGACGCGATGACCTTGGCCGAGGTGGTCCACGAGCTCGGTCGTCCTGCGGTCCTCGTCGTGAGGACGGGTCGAGGCGATCCGGTCGGCCCCGAGGAGGTGGCGGTCCACCTCGACCTGCCCCTGGTGGGGACGCTTCGCGATGACTCGCGGATCGCGGCCGACGCGGACCGCGGTCGTACTCCGGGCAGTCGCTCCTCGGGGGTGCTGTCGGCCCTGGCCGACTCACTGTTGGGAGCCGGGGCGCCGGACGCCTGGTCCGAGCACCCGGTGGGCGCGTGAGGACGGTGGGCCGATGAGCCAGGAGGCTCTGATCGTGGACCGGATCCGCCGTGGCCAAGGACCAGACTCGGCTGCGGTGACCGATGTCGCCGCGGCCGACGTTGCCCGACTCGGCGACGGGGGCGTGGAGTCCGCGCGCAGCGTGCTGGCCTCCGAGGTCCTTGGACTCGGCCCCCTGGAGGCCTGTGTCGCCGACCCCGACGTCACGGACGTCCTCGTCAACGGTGACGGCTCGGTGTGGCTCGATCGGGGGAGGGGTGGCGTGCAACGGGCCGATGTCGACCTCGAACCGTCGGCAGCGCGACGGTTGGCCGTGCGGCTCGCGGGGCTTGCCGGGCGACGACTGGACGAGAGCCAGCCGTGGGTGGACGGCCTGTTGCCCAGCGGCATCCGGCTGCATGCGATCCTCCCGCCGCTGGTCGACGGCGGCCCCCACGTGAGCCTGCGGGTGCCTCGTGCTTCCGGGGTCGGGCTGGGGGCACTGCGGGCTCGGTGCATGTTCGATGGTGCGGTCGAGGAGCTGCTGCGCGGCCTGGTGCTCGGCCGCTGCTCCTTCGTCGTCAGCGGTGGGACCGGGTGCGGCAAGACCACCCTGCTCGCGGCCATGTTGGCCGAGGTGCCCGAGGCGGAGCGGATCGTCGTCGTGGAGGACGTCCGCGAGCTGGCCGTGGCCCATCCTCACGTCGTGCGGCTCCAGGGTCGTGGACCCAACATCGAGGGTCAGGGCGCCGTGGGGCTCGTGGACCTCGTCCGGCAGGCCCTTCGCATGCGACCCGACCGGCTCGTGGTGGGTGAGGTGCGTGGGGCTGAGGTGCGCGAGATGCTCGCGGCCCTCAACACCGGCCACGAGGGTGGCTGCGGCACCCTGCACGCGAACGCGCCTGCGGACGTGCCACGCCGCTTCGATGCACTCGGTGCGCTCGCGGCGATGCCGAGGGACGCCGTGCAGACCCAGCTCTCCAGCGCGGTGCAAGCGGTGGTGCACGTCGAACGCGGCGTGAGAGGGCGGCGGGTCGCCTCCCTGTCGGTGATCAGGTGGACCGGCGACGAGACGGTCTGCGACCTCGCGCTGGACGTCGCCTCCGGACGGCAGGGCCCCGGATGGGCCCGGCTGGCCACCCTGACCGGAGGACGGGTGTGAGGATCGCCCTGATGGCCGGACTGCTGGTCGCCGCCGCGACCTTGTGGCCCGTCTCCCGCAGTCATCTGCCCATGCGGGAGGGCGGCCAGGGAGGCGACGAGATCCGACCCGCCGGCGTCGCTCGCAGCCGCGGATGGCGCCGTGGGTCTCGTCGAGTGGCCTTCGACGCGGCTCTCGCCGAGCTCGTCGCGGCCGTCGCTGCCCCTCTGCGTGCCGGGGTCGTTCCAGCGGTTGCTCTGGCTGCGGCCGAGCCGAGCTGCGCCGACGACCCCGTGCTCGCCCGCCTGGTGCGAGACCTCGTCGAGGCGACGCGGGCGGGCGCGCCGGCGGCCGAGGTGTGGCTGCGTCACGCCCAATCCCAGGGCAGCGCCGATCTGCAGTTCGTGGGGCGAGCCTGGGCTCTCAGCGAACGGACCGGGGCGCCGCTGGCCGAGGCGCTCGACTCGTGTGAGGGAGTCCTGCGGGCGCGGGAGCGCGGACGACAGCGGCTCGCCAGCGCCGCCGCAGGCCCGCGAGCCTCGATGGCCGTGTTGTGCCTGCTCCCCGCGAGCGGTCCCCTCGTCGGTGCAGCGGTCGGGGTGGATCCTGGCGCACTCTATTTCTCGTCGCCCGCCGCGACAGGCAGTCTCGTGCTCGGGCTGTCCCTGGCCGCCGGGGCCTGGTGGTGGAGTCGCCGGATCCTCCGTCGGGCGACATGACGCTGCTCGCCCTGCTCCTGGTCGGGCTGGCCACGGCCTTGTGGCCGAGCCGGTCTGGGCAAGGAGGGCTTGGACGGCAAGGAGGGCTTGGACGGCAAGGAGGGCTTGGACGGCAAGGAGGGCCGGGAGGGGATCGGCACCATGCGTCGACGGGCATCGTGGCTTGGCCGACCGTCGCCTTCTTCCGCGACCGGAGACCCACCCGACGGCGCCACCTCGCGTCGTCGGACGACGTGGCCGATGCGCTGGTCCTCATCAGCCTGGCCCTTCGCGCTGGCCTCCCGCTGGTCGAGGCCCTGCACCAGGTCCAGGCGGCGTCGACCGGTCGGGTGCGCGGCGAGCTGGCGGCGGTCGTCGCAGCACTGCGTTGGGGACGTCCTGCCCGCGAAGCGTGGTCCTACGCGGGACCGGGCTGGCGGCCGGCTGCGCTGGCGACCCACATGTCCGAACAGACGGGGGCGGCCCCGGCAGCACTCATCGACAGGGCGGCTGCACGGCTTCGCGAGGAGCGCGAACGCGAGCGCGAGCGGGCGGCGGCTCGCGCCGGAGTGCTGCTCGTGCTGCCCCTGGGGCTGGGTTTCCTGCCGGCCTTCGCCTGCACGGCAGTCGTCCCCGTCGTCCTGAACCTCGCCTCGGGTGTCCTGTCAGGAGCATCGTGATCCGCCATCGCCTCGGATACGGGGCCTGCGTGGCCGGGACTGTCCACAGGCGTACCCGCCCTGGCTTCGCGTGCACAGGCCTGAGATGCAGTGCTGGCGGGGGGTGCGCAGACGCGCTGAACTCGGCTGGAACAGGGCGCAGTGCCCGACCTACCACCAAGGAGTCAGCGTGAAATGCAAACTGGTTCAACGAGTTTCGACGCTTCGTCAGCACACCGAAGCAGGCATGACCACGGCGGAGTATGCCGTCGGCACGCTCGCCGCGTGCGCCTTTGCCGCCGTCCTGCTCGCCGTCGTGCGGTCGGGGGCCGTCAAGTCCGCCCTGGCGTCCGTGATCGCCACCGCGCTCGGGTCGGCGGGCTAGGACGCGAGGGCGGGATGGCGACGGCCGAGTTCGCCTGCGCCATCCCCGCCCTGGTCCTCGTGCTCGTCGTGGCCTTGTCGGCGATCACCACCGTGACCGACCAGGTGCGCTGTGTTGACGCCGCGCGCGCCACGGCGCGAGCCCTCGCTCGCGGAGACGATGAGGCGGCAGCCCTCGAGGTGGGGCACCGGCTCGCGCCTCCGCGGGCCGCCTTCTCCGTGACGCGCTCCGACCGGGAGGTCTGGGTCGTGGTTCGGGGAGCTCCGTCCCCGGGACTGCGGTGGCTGGGGTCAGGGGCGTCCCCGACGGGTCAGGCGGTGGCTGCGCGCGAGGACGTCGACTCCAGTGATGCCCCGCTCGGGTCGGAGGCCCTGCCATGAGCCGGCGTGGGTTCGGCCGAGGTGAGCTCGGCGGACGTGGGCTCGGCCGACACGGTCGCGGGGAGATCGGCGGGGTGACGGTGGTCGTCGTGGCGGCCGTGGGGGTGGCCTTCGTCCTGATCGTGGGCGCGCTGGCCCTGTCGAGTGCCGTCGTCGCCACCCACCGTGCGCGGTCCGCCGCCGACCTCGGCGCCTTGGCGGCGTCGCAGGCGTTGCAGGCTGGGGCAGATCCACGGGCGGCCTGCACCGCCGGGGCATCGATCACGGCGAGGAACGGCGCGCGGCCTCAGGGGTGCTTCGTGGCGGGGGACGGTTCGGTCACGGTGAGGGCCAGGGTGACAGCGGGCTTCTCGCTGCCGGGACTGGTGGCCGGGACCACGACGGCGACGGCCCGTGCTGGGCCGTCGCCGTGATGGTGTTCGCGGTCAGTCGCGGGGCGCGGGGTCGCGACCCATGATCTTGTCGGCCACCGTGCGGTGGCCCGGGTGCGCCGAGTCGTCCGCCGCGGCGGGCCTGTCGTTCGAGGTCTCGTCGTCCGCCCGCTCGGTCCGGTCGTCGGTCCGCTCGCCGGCCGTGTCGGGAGTGCCAGCGGTCTGGGCATCGGACACGTGCGCGTCGTGTGAGTCACCGGCAACCGTGTCGCCGCTGTCCCGCTCGAGCACCTGGGTGGAGTCGGCGGACCTGGTCCCGGTACTGGTCCCGGTGGCGGCCCCGGTCTCGGTCTCGGTCCCGGTATGGGACTGGGTCCGCCCGTCAGGAGTCACGCTGTCCGGCTCGGCATCGGACGAGTGGCGGCCAGTCGTGGCGTCGGTGTCGGTCGTCCCCGCGCCTGCGTAGGTCGCGGTGGGTGCAGCGTCCGCGTCGCGGGCACCGCGCGGCCCACCAGCCCCAGTGGCGGCGGCCCCGACACCAGCAGCTCCCGCCGCGCCCGCACCTGCAGCAGCCGTCCGCGAGGCGAACTCCTGCTCGACCTTGCGGCGCTCGTCTGCACGCACCCGCTCCTCGCTGGCCTTCTCGCGGGAGGCGAACTCCTCTTCACGCGAGGCCAGCTCGCTGTCGCGCTCGCGGTCATGGTCGGCCAGGCGGGTCTGGAACTCCTCGTCCCGGATGCGGTCCCGCTCGGCGAGGGCGCTCTGGTGGGTCTCCTCGGCGCGGGCCCGCTCGTCGGCGCGAATGCTTTCCTCGAGCTTGGCCTGACGCTCGGCGTCCTTGGCCTCACGGATTGGACGGCGCCTGCGCTTGATGCTTCCCCGGATCATCGCCAGGCCGAGGACGAGGAGGAGCATCGCCACGGCGCCGGTGGCGAGCATGGCCAGCGGGGTCATTCCCCAGTGGTAGCCGGAGAGCTCCATGTCCACCGGCGAGGTGAGCGAGTCGGTCGCCAGGAAGAGCACGACACCCGCGGCGAGGGCGAGCAGAACAAGGATCAGTCCGAACACGATCACGGGTCGAAACCTCCGACACATCAAGGGTGCGTGGTGCACCGTCCGAAGGGTGCGGGGGCACCCTTCGCTTCGACCCTAGCCGCTGGCCTGCGGGTTTGCCCCTTTCGTCACGTCCGTTCCTTGCCGAGGGCGGACGCGGCCGGCAGCTGGACCTGGCGTCGATCGGACCCCCGTGGCGCGTGGGCCAGCACCGCCCGCAACAGTGCCACGGCCCCGGCCTTGTCGAGCGGTTCGTTGCCGTTGCCACACTTCGGCGACTGCACGCAGGCGGGGCAGCCGCTCTCGCAGCGGCAAGAGCGGACCGTCTCGAGAGTCGAGTCGAGCCAGAGCTCGAAGGAGTCGAACGCGCGCTCGGCGAAGCCTGCACCCCCGGGGTGCCCGTCATAGACCATGATCGTCGGCAGCCCGGTATCAGGATGCAGGGCGGTGGACACGCCCCCGATGTCCCACCGGTCGCAGGTCGCCACCAGAGGCAGCATGCCGATCCCCGCGTGCTCGGCAGCATGGGCGGCACCAGGGATGTCAGGCTCACCCACGCCGGCCGCCTCGAGCCACTCGACCGGCATGGTCCACCACACCGCGCGGGTGCTGAGGGTGCGCTGCGGCAGGTCGAGGGGGTGGGTCCCGATCACCTCGCCGCTGGCCAGCCGCCGCAGGAAGGACGTCACCTGCGTGTGCACCTGCACCGTCCCGAACGACACCCGCACCGGCCCCCAGTCCACGCTGCGCTGCGCACTGACGATGTCGAACGCGCTCACCGACTGCGCGAACGTGCTCCAGCCGGGGTCGCCCCTCACGACGGTCGCCGTCCCGTGGTCGAGGTCGAGGTCGGTCACGACATAGCTGTCGCCCTGGTGCACGTGCACCGCCCCCGTGTGCACCTGCGTGTGCGCCGACGCCTCGTCGATGGTGCCCAGCACCCGGCCGGTGCGCTGGTCGACGATCCCCACGACCTCGCCGGCTCCCCGCAGCGACACGTGGTCGGAGGCCCGGTCGGTGCGTGCCCAGTACCAGCCGCTCGGTCGCCGACGGAGGATCCCGCGCGCCACCAGGGCGTCCACGAGCCCGCGTGCCTGGTCGCCGAACATCGCGAGGTCCGCCTCCCGCAAGGGCAGCTCGGCCGCCGCGGCGGCGAGGTGCGGCCCGAGGACGTGCGGGTTGTCGGGGTCGAGGACAGTGGCCTCCACCGGTTGTCCGAAGACCACGTCGGGATGGTGCACGACATAGGTGTCGAGCGGGTCGTCGGCTGCGACGTAGATCGCCAGCGACCGGGTCCCGGCCCTCCCGGCGCGCCCGGCCTGCTGCCACAACGACGCTCGCGTGCCGGGCCACCCGGCGAGCAGCACGGCGTCGAGTCCGCTGATGTCGATCCCCAGCTCCAACGCGTTGGTCGCCGCGAGTCCCACGATCGCCCCCGAGCGCAGCGATCGCTCGAGCGCGCGGCGCTCCTCCGGCAGATAACCGCCCCGGTATGCCGCGACGGCACCTCCCAGCGCGGGCTCCACCTCCATCAGCGTCCGGCGGGCGCTGGTCGCCAGGGCCTCCACCCCGGCGCGGGACTTGGCGAAGGCCACCGTCTGCACCCGCCCGGAGACCAGGCTCGCGAGCAGGTCGGCCGCCTCGGAGGTGGCCGACCGGCGACCCGCACCCTCTCCGAGGAGTCCCGGTTCCCACAGGGCGAAGGTCATCGCCTCACGAGGTGAGCCGTCCTCCGTGACGGGCGCGACCGGCATACCGACGAGGCGCGAGGCGTGGGCCGCCGGGTCGCGCACCGTCGCCGAGGCGAGCACGAAGGTGGGATAGGAGCCGTAGCGTGCGCACACACGGCGCAGACGACGCAGCAACGCCGCGAGATGGGAGCCGAAGACTCCCCGGTAGGTGTGGCACTCGTCGATGACGACGTAGCGCAGCGCCCGCAGGAACGGCGCCCACCGCTCGTGCAGGGGTAGCAGGGAGTGGTGCACGAGGTCGGGGTTGGTCAGCACGAAGTGGGCGTGGTCGCGGATCCAGCGACGCTCCTCGGTCGCGGTGTCACCGTCATAGGTCGCGGCCCGCACCCCTGGCACGGCCATCGCCTGCACCCGGGCGAGCTGGTCGGCCGCGAGGGCCTTGGTGGGGGACAGGTAGAGCGCTGTCGCTCCGCGACCCGACGGCGCCAGCGCCCCTTCCACCACGGCGGACAGCACGGGTAGGAGGTAGCCGAGACTCTTGCCCGACGCCGTGCCCGTCGCCATGACCACGTGCGACCCGTCGTGGGCCAGGTCGGCGGCCTCCCGCTGGTGGGACCAGAGGGAGGTGACCCCGGCGCCGGCGCACGCGGCATACACACTGGGGTCGACCCATGTGGGCCAGTCAGCGAGCGATGCGGCCCGCGCGGGCACCTCGTGCACGTGCAGCAGCCGCTCGGCTCGCACTCCCGACGCGAGGCCGGCCAGCACCGACTGGGGGTCGAACGGAGCACGGCTCGTCCCGGCGGAATCGGGTGCGGTGGGACCAGAGGTGGACATTGCCGCTACCGTAATCCCGAGGGCAGACGGTGCACCCGTCTGCTCACCAGTGATGGCACCAGCGATGGCAACAGAAGGGGTGAGCGTGGACCTGTCGGTCTCCAGCAGCGAACAGGGCGCCGTGACGATCGTCCACGTGGCGGGCGAGATCGACGTATACACCGCTCCGCTGCTCCGCGAAGTGCTCGACAAGCAGGTGGCTGCGGGTCGCACCGACCTCGTCGTCGACCTCGAGAAGGTCACCTTCATGGACTCCACGGGCCTCGGCGTGCTCGTCGGCAGGCTCAAGCTCGTGCGTGGTCAGAACGGCACCCTGCGCATCGTCAGTGCCCAGGAGCGGATCCTCAAGGTCTTCAAGATCACCGGTCTGGACAAGGTCTTCCACATCTACCCCACGGTCGACGAGGCCTCCGAGGCGTCGAACGTCTGACGAAGTCGGCGTGATGAATTCTCTGTGACCCTGCTCACGCGGCGTCACATACCCTGTGACGTGCATTACCCTCGCCTGCAACGTCCCCTCTGTGGTGCGCCGTCGTGGCGTGCCCTTGGGCGGTCCTGAATGATTCCCCATCGAGGAGGATGGAATGTCGCGCCTTGCGCCTGCCGCCACCGCTGCTGACCTGCAGCTTGACGGCACCAATCTCACCCTGGTCTTCGCCGTGCTCGCCATTGCGATCATCGCGCTGGTCATGGGTGTGTTCTTCCGCCAGCAGGTTCTGGCGGCCGACCCCGGCACCGAGAAGATGCAGGAAATCGGCGCTGCCGTGGAAGAAGGCGCCCAGGCGTACCTCGCCCGCCAGTTCAAGACCCTGAGCGTCTTCATCGTCCTGGTCTTCGGCCTGCTGCTCCTGCTTCCCGCCGACACCTCCGAGGTTCGATGGGGTCGGTCCGCGTTCTTCGTCGTCGGCGCACTGTTCTCCGCCGCCATCGGCTACCTCGGCATGAGCCTGGCCGTCAAGGCCAACGTCCGGGTCGCGTCCGCCGCCCGCGGCGGCGACCGCGACTCGGGTATGCGGATCGCCTTCCGTACCGGTGGCACCGTCGGCATGGCGACCGTGGGCCTCGGCCTGCTCGGCGCCTCCGTCGTGGTCCTGCTCTACCAGGGCGACGCCCCCAAGGTGCTCGAGGGCTTCGGCTTCGGCGCCGCCCTGCTCGCCATGTTCATGCGTGTCGGCGGTGGCATCTTCACCAAGGCCGCCGACGTCGGCGCCGACCTCGTCGGCAAGGTCGAGGCCGGCATCCCCGAGGACGACCCGCGCAACGCCGCGACGATCGCCGACAACGTGGGCGACAACGTCGGCGACTGCGCCGGCATGGCCGCCGACCTGTTCGAGTCGTATGCCGTGATGCTGGTGGCCGCGCTCATCCTGGGTTCCGCCGCCTTCGGCACCTACGGCCTGGTCTTCCCGCTGATCGTGCCCGCAATCGGTGCGGTCACCGCCCTCATCGGCGTCTTCATCACGCGGGTCAAGCCCGGCGAGAACGCCCTCTCGGCGATCAACCGCGGGTTCTACATCTCGGCCGTCATCGCCGCCGTGCTCTCCGGCGTGGCCGCCTACGTCTACCTGCCCGACACGTTCAAGGGGCTCGGCTCCGCCGACGAGACGATTGCCGCTCTCACCGGCGACCCGCGCCGCTCGGCGGTTCTCGCCGTGATCATCGGCATCGTGCTGGCCGCGGTCATCCTGTGGCTCACGGGCTACTTCACGGGCACCGACAAGCGCCCCACCAAGGACGTCGCCCGCACCTCCCTCACCGGCGCGGCCACGGTCGTCCTGTCGGGCATCGGCGTCGGCCTGGAGTCGGCCGTCTACACCGCGGTCATCATCGGCGCGGCCGTCTACGCAGCGTTCCTGCTCGGCGGTGGCTCGGTCGTCCTGTCGCTGTTCCTCATCGCGCTGGCCGGCTGTGGTCTGCTGACCACGGTGGGCGTCATCGTGGCGATGGACACCTTCGGACCGGTCTCCGACAACGCCCAGGGCATCGCCGAGATGTCCGGCGACGTCGACGGCGAGGGCGCGCAGATCCTCACGGACCTCGACGCAGTGGGCAACACCACCAAGGCGATCACCAAGGGCATCGCGATCGCGACCGCCGTGCTGGCGGCCACCGCGCTCTTCGGCTCCTACTCCGACGCCTGGAAGGCCAAGTTCGAGCCCATCTTCACGGCCCTTCAGCAGAAGACCCAGACCGACCTGATGGCCAAGGTCCAGAGTGGCGCCCTGACCCAGGAGGCCGCGCAGGCGCAGTTCTCCTCGACCCTCCAGAAGGCCGCCGCGCCGTTCGACCTGCAGATCGTCACCCCGAGCGTGCTGGTCGGGCTGCTGCTCGGCGCGGCCGTCGTGTTCCTGTTCTCCGGACTGGCCATCAACGCGGTGACCCGCGCCGCCGGCGCCATCGTCTTCGAGGTGCGCCGCCAGTTCCGCGAGCACCCCGGGATCATGGACTACACCGAGAAGCCCGAGTACGGCCGCGTGGTCGACATCTGCACCAAGGACTCGCTGCGTGAGCTCGCGACGCCGGGTCTGCTCGCCGCCCTCACCCCGGTCGCCGTCGGCTTCGGCCTCGGCATCGGGCCGCTGGCCGGCTTCCTCGCCGGTGCGATCGGCACCGGCTGCCTGATGGCCGTGTTCCTCGCCAACTCCGGTGGGTCGTGGGACAACGCGAAGAAGATCGTCGAGGACGGCACCCACGGTGGCAAGGGCAGCGACGCCCACGCGGCCACCGTCATCGGTGACACCGTCGGTGACCCGTTCAAGGACACCGCCGGTCCGGCCATCAACCCGCTGATCAAGGTCATGAACCTCGTCTCGGTGCTCATCGCCCCGGCGGTCGTCACCCTCTCGATCGGCGACGACAAGAACAACGTGGTCCGCTACGGCATCGCTGCCGCCGCGATCATCATCGTCATCGCCGCGGTCGCCGTGTCCAAGGCACGCGACCTGGCGATCGGTGGCGACGGAGACGGTGAGGCTGCCGCGAGGTTCGACGCAGCCGCGCCCGACTCGGGCGAGGCCGAGACCGCTCCCGGCAAGGCAGTCGACGACGCCACCGACGCTGCCGACGCTGCCGACTCGGTCGAGGAGCCGGCGAAGCGCTAGCTCCACGGCATACCCACGCCTGCTGGAACGGACGGGCCGGCTCACCCACCTGGGTGAGCC
>NZ_JBFUHC010000010.1:272487-382768 GCF_056402615.1 Pedococcus sp. P3_C7
CCCACCTGGGTGAGCCGGCCCTTTCCGTCACCCCGGAAAATCGGCCACTCGCCCGGAAGCAGCCGGGGTATGCCGCGTGCTCACGACCGCGCGTAGGGTCGCGCCATGGACCCGCAGCGCTCGTTCCACATCTCGCAGGTCACCACCGACGACCTGGTCGACCTGCTGCCCCTGATGCGGGCGTACTGCACGTTCTACGAGAGCAACCCGGCCGACGAGGACCTGCGCGCGATGGCCGCCGCCTTCCTCGACGAGGGTGCGGGCGGCACCCAGCTGATCGCTCGCGAGGGCTCGGGTCAGGCGCTCGGCCACGCCACGATGCTCTGGACCTGGGACACCACCCTCGCCCAGCCGCTGGCGGTGATGGAGGACCTGTTCGTCACGGAGCACGCCCGTGGTCGGGGAGTGGGTGCGGGGCTCATCGAGGCGTGTCGTCGGCTCGCAGCCGACCGCGGGGCGGGCTGGCTGGCGTGGGAGACCGCGCCGGACAACGAGACCGCCCAACGGCTCTACGACGGGCTGGGGGCCCAGCGCGACACCTGGTACGCCTATCGCCTGCCGACGGACCGGCCCGCATCCTAGGCTGGGGCCATGCAGAGTCCGCTCTTTGACCAGGCCAACCTCGAAGTCCAGGCGCAGCAGCGGTTCGCGCTGCAGAACCCCCAGATGCTGCGGGTCCACCTCGGTGGCGACGTCCTCGCCGTCAAGGGAGCGATGGTGTCCTACCAGGGGCAGATCCGCTTCGACCACGAGAAGGCAGGCAGCGTCGGCAAGCTCTTCAAGAAGGTCGTGACCGGCGAGGACGTCTCGCTGATGCGGGTCTCGGGGGAGGGCGACGTCTTCTTCGCGTCCGAGGCGGGCTTCGTCTTCCTCATCGACCTCACCGGCGACGCGTTGTCGGTCAACGCCCGCAACCTGCTGGCCTTCGACTCCACCATCGAGTGGGACATCAAGCGGGTGCAGGGTGCCGGGATGCTCAGCGGCGGGCTGTTCAACACCACCCTCCACGGCACCGGGACGGTCGCGATCCACACGGTCGGGCAACCGGTGATCCTCGACTGCAGCCAGCAGCCCACCTACGTCGACGTGCAGGCCTGTGTGGGTTGGTCGGCCAACCTGGTGCCTCAGGTGGTGTCGAGCATGAACGTGCGTTCGATGCTGCGCGGTGGTTCGGGCGAGGCCTTCCAGTACGCCTTCTCCGGGCCGGGCTTCGTCGTGGTCCAACCGAGCGAGTGGACGCCGCCCGCGGCCCAGGGCGGTGGCGGCGGAGGCGGGTTCAACCTCGGCGGCCTGCTCGACGGATGACCACCCCCACACCGCGCGCCGACGCCGAGCTGGTCGCCCGCCTGCGGGCCGACCTGGTCGCCGCGGCATACACGGTCGAGGCGGTCGGTGAACTGCTGGGACCACTCGCGGCAGCGGCCCTCGCCCGGGAGCAGGTGCTGCCCGCGCAGCGGGTCACCGTCGACGTCGGCACCCCGCTCGCGACCCTGGTGCGCCTCTTCGCGCTGGGAGACGCCGTCGACAGCGAGGAGGCGGCGGCCGCTCTCCCCACCCTGGGGTTGTCCGGTGCGACGGCGCTGCGCCTGGTGGCACCGCAGGGGCCGGGCGTCGTCTCGACGTGCGACCTGCGGCCCTACGGCGACGACGACCACGCGTGGTGGATCGCCTCCGACCTCACCGAGCTGCAGACCCGGGCGCCCCTGCGCGAGGACCACGTCCTCGGGATCGGCGGTGCATCGACGACGCTGGCGTCCTGGACGCCGCGGCCGGCTGTCGAGCGAGCCCTCGACCTCGGCACGGGATGCGGGGTCCAGGCCCTGCATCTCGGCGCACACGCCAAACAGGTCACGGTCACCGACATCTCCACGCGGGCGCTGGACTACGCCCGGTTCAACGCACTGCTCAACGAGTGCGAGTGGGAAGTCGTCGAGGGTTCGATGCTGGATCCCGTTGCAGGACAACGCTTTGGGCTCATCGTCAGCAACCCGCCGTTCGTCATCACGCCGCGGACTCCAGACGTCCCGCTGTTCGAGTACCGCGACGGCGGCCAGGCCGGCGATGCGGTCGTCGCCGACCTCGTGCGCTCCATCGGGGCCCATCTCGAACGCGGTGGGGTGGCGCAGTTCCTCGGCAACTGGGAGGTCGTCGGTGAGGCCGACTGGCGCGACCGGGTGCGCGGCTGGGTTGCCGGCACCGGACTCGATGCCTGGATCGTCCAGCGCGACGTGCAGGACCCGGCGCAGTACGCCGAGACCTGGTCCCGCGACGGGGGTCACCACAGCGCCACGACCGAGTTCGCGACGATGTATGCCGCGTGGCTCGACGACTTCGCGTCGCGCGGCGTGAGTGCGATCGGTTTCGGGGTGATCACCCTGCAGCGGCCACTGGAGGAGCGGAGTCCCTTCGTCGAGCTGACCGAGGCGACCGGTCCGGTGGCCGCACCCATGGGTCCGCACGTCCTCTCCGGACTGCGGGCCCGCACCTGGCTGGCCGAGCACACTGACGACGAGGTCCTGGCCGTCGCGTGGCGTTGCGCCGACGACGTGACCGAGGAGCGGCACGGCCGGCCCGGTGCCGAGGACCCGTCGGTGATCCTGCTGCGCCAGGGTGGCGGGCTGCGCCGGGCGGTCCGGCTCGACACGGTGGGGGCGGCGCTGGTCAGCGTGTGCGACGGGACGCTGCCTGCCGACGCTGCCGTGGCGGCGATCGCCGAGCTGCTCGGCTCCGACGTGGGCGAGGTGCGCGCCTCGGCGGTCCCGCTGCTGCGCGAGCTCGTCGCCGACGGCCTGCTCGTCTGACGACGGCCCGCTTCCGGGACTGGCGGGGGCTCGCGAGTGAGTGACCTCTGGGACATTCGTCATGGGCGGGGCCGTTTGTGCAGGTGGGAAACCCTGTTGTGAGTGAGTGCTCACTCACTCATACTGATCCTCATGTCACCACGCGCCCCCGCGATGGCCCCCGAGGACCGCCGGGCCTCGATCATCTCCGCCACGATCCCGCTGTTGCGGGACAAGGGCCGGGGGATCAGCACCCGCGAGATCGCCAAGGCCGCGGGGATCGCCGAGGGCACGATCTTCCGGGTGTTCGAGAGCAAGGACGAGATCATCCACGCGTGCGTCCACGAGGCGTTCGACACGGCCGCCGTGAAGGCCGAGCTGGCCGCCGTGGACCGCGACCTGCCCCTGCGCGAACGCCTCGCCGCCGCGGTCACCGTCATGCAGAAGCACCTGCAGGGCATCTTCGCCCTGATGAGCGTCCTGCAGTCGTCCGGCCAACCGCTGCACCGCCCGATGGACGCGAAGGCGCTGCGGCGCCGCCAGGAGGGGACCGCCGAGCTCGACGAGGCCTTCACCTCCCTCATCGGTGACGATGTCGCCCTGCTGCGCATCCCGGTCAAGAACTTCATCGGCTACCTGCGGATGCTGACGCTCTCCAGCGTCCACCCGATGCTCGATGGCCAGGACTCCACGGCGGCCGAGCTCGTCGACGTCGTCCTCGAGGGCGCTCTCGCCCGCCCGACCACCGCGACCACGTCGCCCACCTCCAGGGGGAAGAAGTAGTGCTGATCCGGATCATTCGTGACTACCTGAAGCCCTACCAGGGCCTGGTCGCCTTCCTCGTGGGGCTCCAGCTGGTCGGCACCATGGCCTCGCTCTACCTGCCCAGCCTCAACGGCCGGATCATCGACGAGGGCGTCGCCAAGGGCGACACCGGCTACATCGTCAGGACCGGCGGATGGATGCTCGCCGTCTCGTTGGTGCAGATCGTCGCCACCGTCGCCGCGACCTACCTGGGGGCGAGGTCCGCCGCGGGTCTCGGCCGCGACCTGCGCGCCGGGATCTTCGCGAGGGTGGGCGACTTCTCCGCCCAGGAGGTGTCGCGGTTCGGCGCCCCGACGCTCATCTCGCGCAACACCAACGATGTCACCCAGGTGCAGACGGTCGTCTTCATGGGTGCGGCGATGATGGTGTCGGCTCCCATCATGATGGTCGGCGGCATCATCATGGCGCTGCGCGAGGACGTCGGGCTGTCGTGGCTGGTCGCCGTCGCCGTGCCGGCCCTGGCGCTGTCCGTGGCGCTGGTGATCCGCAGGATGATCCCGAACTTCCGCCTCATGCAGGAGTCGGTCGACTGGGTGAACCGCGTCCTGCGCGAACAGATCACCGGGATCCGGGTGGTCCGGGCGTTCGTCCGCGAGGACCACGAGCGGGCCCGGTTCGCCGAGGCCAACACGCAGTACACGGGGACGGCGCTCGCGGTCGGTCGGCTGATGGCGCTGGTCTTCCCGATCGTGATGCTGATCTTCAACGCCTCGACCGTGGCTGTCCTGTGGTTCGGGTCGCACCGGGTCGAGAACGGCCAGATGCAGATCGGCGAGCTGACCGCCTTCATGAGCTATCTGATGCAGATCCTCATGTCGGTCATGATGGCGACGTTCATGTCGATGATGATCCCCCGCGCTGCGGTCTCGGCGGGACGCATCACGGAGGTGCTCCACACCGACTCGACCGTCGTCCAGCCCTCCAGGCCGATCGCGATCCCCCGCACGGGGACGAGTGTCGAGCTCCGCGACGTCGAGTTCTGCTACCCCGGCGCGGATGTGCCTGTCCTGCAAGGCGTCTCGTTGACCGCCGAACCAGGGCGGACGACCGCCATCATCGGCAGCACCGGCTCCGGCAAGTCGACCCTCCTGTCCCTGATCCCCAGGCTCTACGACGTCACCGGCGGGTCCGTCAGCCTCGGCGGGGTCGACGTCCGGGACGCGACGCTCGAGGACGTCTGGTCGCGGATCGGACTGGTGCCGCAGAAGCCCTATCTCTTCACCGGTACGGTCGCCTCCAACCTGCGCTACGGCGACTCCGACGCCACGGACGACGAGCTGTGGGAGGCGTTGCGCATCGCCCAGGCGGACGACTTCGTGCGGGCCATGCCCGAGGGCCTGAACGCGCAGATCGCCCAGGGCGGCACGAACGTCTCGGGTGGGCAGCGCCAGCGGCTGGCGATCGCGCGGGCGCTGGTCTCCCGGCCCGAGGTGTTCCTGTTCGACGACAGCTTCTCCGCCCTCGACCTGTCCACCGACGCCAGGCTGCGGTCGGCGCTCAAGCCGGTTACCCGGCACACGGCGGTGATCGTGGTGGCACAACGGGTCTCGACCATCATCGACGCCGACCACATCGTCGTCCTGGACGACGGCTTGGTGGTCGGCGCAGGCCGCCACGACGAACTGCTCGAGACGTGCCCGACGTATGTCGAGATCGTCGAGTCGCAGCGATCTGCAGAGGAGGTGGCGGCATGAGCTCGGAGGGTGTGAAGACCGAGGAGGAGAAGGCTGCGGAGGCGCGGCGCGGTCCGGTGGCGAACGCCGCCCAGCGGCGGGGGCCGATGTCGATCGGCCTGCCGTCGGAGAAGTCTCGCAACTTCGGCCCCTCGGCCAAGCGACTGCTGTCCCTGCTCCGCCCCGAGCGGGCAGCCCTGTATGCCGTGTTGGCGCTGGCCGTGTGCAGCGTCGCCCTGAACGCCGTGGGGCCCAAGATCCTCGGCAAGGCGACCGACCTGATCTTCGCGGGGGTGGTCGGGAAGTCGTTGCCGCCCACCGCTACTCGCAACCAGGTCGTCGAGGCGTTGCGCGCGCGCGGCGACGACACCTTTGCCGACATGGTCGCCAGGATGCCCCACCTCGTGCCCGGTTCGGGGATCGACTTCGGTGCGGTCGGTCGGGTCCTGCTGTTCGTGCTCGCGCTCTATGCCGTGGCCAGCGTGCTGTCGTGGGCGAGTGGCTGGATCCTCACCGGCGCCGTCAACCGCACGATCTTCATCCTGCGTCGCGACGTGGAGGACAAGCTCAACCGGCTGCCGTTGCAGTACTTCGACGCGCAGCCGCGCGGTGAGCTGCTCAGCCGCGTCACCAACGACATCGACAACGTGGCGCAGAGCCTGCAGCAGACGATGAGCCAGCTGCTGACGTCGCTTCTCACGGTGGTCGCGATGGTCGGGATGATGCTCTACATCTCGCCGCTGCTCGCCCTGATCGCGCTCGTCACCATTCCCGTCTCGATGTTCGTCACGGCCACGATCGGCAAGCGCTCACAGAAGCACTTCGTGCAGCAGTGGAAGAGCACCGGTGAGCTGAATGCGATCGTCGAGGAGACGTTCACGGGGCACCAGCTGGTCAAGGTCTTCGGCCGGCAGGACGAGGTGCGCGCCGCCTTCCGGACCAAGAACGACGACCTGTTCGACGCCGGCTTCGGCGCGCAGTTCATCAGCGGCATCATCATGCCGACGATGATGTTCATCGGGAACCTCAACTACGTCGTGATCGCGGTGGTCGGCGGGCTCCGCGTGGCGAGCGGGTCGATGAGCCTCGGTGACGTGCAGGCGTTCATCCAGTACTCGAGGCAGTTCACCCAGCCGCTGACCCAGGTGGCGTCGATGGCGAACCTGCTCCAGTCCGGGGTGGCTTCTGCCGAAAGGGTTTTCGACGTCCTGGACGCTCCCGAGCAGCGCCCCGACGCAGCGGAGCCGACGACTCTGGAGGACCCGCACGGACGGGTGCAGTTCGAGGACGTGTCGTTCTCCTACGACCCGGCCAACCCCCTCATCGAGCACCTCGACCTCACCGTCGAGCCCGGTCAGACGGTGGCCATCGTCGGGCCGACCGGGGCCGGCAAGACCACCTTGGTCAACCTCATCATGCGGTTCTACGAGCTGGACTCCGGCCGGATCACCCTCGACGGGGTGGACATCACCGACCTGACGCGGCACAACCTGCGCAACGAGATCGGCATGGTCCTGCAGGACACCTGGCTGTTCGGCGGCACCATCCGCGAGAACATCGCCTACGGCCGGCCCGGCGCCAGCGAGGAAGAGGTGCTGGCCGCCGCCACGGCGACCTACGTCGACCGGTTCGTGCACTCCTTCCCCGACGGCTACGACACGGTGCTGGACGCCGAGGGCGGCAACATCAGCGCGGGCGAGAAGCAGCTCATCACCATCGCGCGGGCGTTCCTGTCCGACCCGGCGCTGCTCATCCTCGACGAGGCGACCAGCTCGGTCGACACGCGCACCGAGCTGCTCGTGCAGAAGGCGATGTCGGCCCTGCGGCACGACCGCACCAGCTTCGTGATCGCGCACCGGCTCTCCACCATCCGCGACGCCGACGTGATCCTCGTGATGCGCGACGGCCAGATCGTCGAACAGGGTTCACACGACGAGCTGCTCGCCCGGGGTGGCGCCTACGCGGAGCTGTATGCCGCGCAGTTCAGCGGTGCGGCCGTGGACGTCGACACGGGCGAGGCCCCCGCGCCGGACCTGGCGGGCGCCAAGGTCTGAGCCAGCCCTGGCTGGTGGCGGCGTGCGCCCGGGTGCCGATTCGCGGCATACGCCCTAGGTTGGGCTGACGTCCGTCGACGCACCGCCCAGGAGCCGCTGATGTCCTTCCTCGCCCCTCTCGCCGTCCCGGCTGCCGACACCCTCATCGACGCCAACTGGCTGGACTACTCGCTGGTCGCGATCTACTTCGCGTTCGTCCTGGGGATCGGCGTCATCGCCCGGCGCTCGGTGTCGGACTCCATCGACTTCTTCCTGTCGGGTCGCTCCCTGCCAGCGTGGGTCACCGGTCTGGCTTTCATCTCCGCCAACCTCGGCGCCGTCGAGATCATGGGGATGTCGGCCAACGGCGCCAAGTACGGTCTGCCGACGGTGCACTACTTCTGGGTCGGCGCCATCCCGGCCATGCTGTTCCTCGGCGTCGTGATGATGCCCTTCTACTACGGCTCCAAGGTGCGGTCGGTCCCCGAGTTCATGTTCCGGCGGTTCGGCACCGGGGCCCACCTGGTCAACGCCATCAGCTTCGCCGTCGCCCAGCTGCTCATCGCCGGGGTGAACCTGTTCCTGCTCGGCTCGATCGTGCACGCGCTGCTCGGCTGGCCGCTGTGGGTCGCGTTGATCGTCGCGGCGCTGATCGTGCTCTCCTACATCACCCTCGGCGGTCTGTCGGCGGCGATCTACAACGAGGTCCTGCAGTTCTTCGTCATCGTGGCGTCGCTGCTGCCGCTGACCTTGATCGGGTTGCACCGCGTCGGCGGGTACGGCGGGCTCAAGGACAAGCTGACCGCCTTTGCGGAGGCTGCGCCCGCGTCGGCCAAGGTCCCGCCTGCCGCCCAGCAGCTCGAGTCCTGGCCGGGGCAGGCGTTGTCCGGCTTCGACTCGGGGTTCCTGTCCGTCATCGGAATCGTCTTCGGCCTCGGCTTCGTGCTGTCCTTCGGCTACTGGACGACGAACTTCGTCGAGGTCCAGCGCGCGATGGCCTCGAAGTCCATCTCGGCCGCTCGCAAGACGCCCATCATCGGCGCCTTCCCCAAGATGTTCGTACCCTTCATCGTGATCCTCCCCGGCATGGTCGCGGCCGTGCTGGTGAAGGAGATCATGGACCTCAAGAACGGCGGCACCCCTGCCGGTGGGGCCAGTGGCGAGGGCGTGAAGTACAACGACGCGTTGCTGCTGCTGATGCGCGACGTGCTGCCGAACGGCCTGCTGGGACTGGCGATCGCGGGCCTGCTCGCGGCATTCATGGCCGGCATGGCAGCCAACATCTCGGCCTTCAACACCGTCTTCAGCTACGACCTGTGGCAGCGCTACATCCGCAAGGACCACAGCGACGACTACTACCTGCGGATCGGCCGGCTGGCCACCGTGGGTGCGACCGTCGTCGCGATCTTCACAGCGTCGATCGCCGGCAGCTTCTCCAACGTCATGGACTATCTGCAGACGCTCTTCGGCTTCTTCAACGCCCCGCTGTTCGCGACGTTCATCCTCGGCATGTTCTGGAAACGGATGACGGCCACCGCCGGTTGGGTCGGCCTCGTCAGCGGCACCCTGTCGGCCGTCGTGGTCGCCTTCCTCTCCGAGGACGCCTTCGGGTCGGCGAGCCTCGGCGTGATCCACCTGGCGGGTCAGGGAGCCAGCTTCGTCGCGGCCTCGGCTGCCTTCGTCGTCGACATCATCGTCAGCGTGCTCGTGACGATGGTGACGAAGTCGACCCCTGCGTCGGAGCTCAAGGGCCTGGTCTACTCGGAGACACCCCGGGAGGACCTCGTCGACCCCGAGGAGGCTTCGCTGCCCTGGTTCCAGCGGACCCTGCCGTTGGCCGGGATCGCCCTGGTCATGGTCCTCGTCCTCAACTTCGCCTTCTGAGAGGAGTAGTCATGACCGACAAGAAGTCCGACCCCACGGCCAAGGCATCGGGTGGCCACGCGGCTGGTGCCTTCGACATCCGCAACATCATCGGTGCCCTGCTGGGCATCTACGGTGTGCTGCTCCTCCTGGCCGGGTTCTTCATGGACACGGCGGAGGCCAAGACCGGAGGGGTCAACGCCAACCTGTGGACCGGGCTCGCGCTCGCTGTCGCCTCAGCGGTGTTCCTCGTCTGGGCCCGCCTCAAGCCGATCATCGTGCCGGAGCACGTCGAACCGGTCGAGGACGACCCGACCCGTCCAGCTCCGCGACGCCGCCCCGGCGGCCACTGAGCCCCACCGCCCGACGGTGAGGGTATGCCGGGTGCTCACCACCCGGCATACCCGGCTGCATGTGTCGTGGATCAGTGGGTCTCGTGAACCGGTTGGCGACGCAGGGCCTGGCTGCCGGTGAAGGCGAGGACCGCCGCGGCGGCCACGCCCAGTGCGCCGCCGCTCACCCACATCAGTCGGGGGCTGAGCTCGAACAACGCCCCGGCAAGCGGTGGCGCGATGACCGTGCCGCCGATCGAGGCCGCGCCGTAGAGGCTCTGGTAGCGGCCGTGCATGCCGTCGGGCGCACGGTCCGACGCGTGAGCGGTAGCCGTCGGCTTGTAGAGCATCTCGCCGGCGGTCACCACGGCGACGGCGACGAGCACCACCGCGATGCCCGGTGAGGGCGCCACCACGACCCACCCCATGCCGACCAGCAGGAACCCGAGCGCGATCAGTCGCTCGGGCGCGCGCTCGCGCAGGCGGTGCGCCAGCCACGGCTCGAACACCACGATGAGCGCGCAGTTGAGCGAGATGGTCGTGCCGTAGATCCACGGGGCCGCACCGAGCGCGTCGAGCTGCCAGGGGACGGCGGAGTAGGCGAACCGGTAGGCGGTGTCGGCGGCCACGACGGTCAGCAGGAGCAGGACGAAGCGCGGGTCCTGGCGCAGCGCGGAGAGCAGGCGGGTCGGCGTGCCCTCCGGCAGGGGGATGCGCGCGGCCGTCGGCACGACGAACAGCACGACGCCCAGCATCAGCAGGCTCGCCACGGCGTCGATGACGAAGATCGCGCCGAAGTGGTGCACGGCCAACAGCCCGCCGAGCGGTGGACCGAGGACGGTGCCGGCGTTGTTGACCGCTCGCATCCACGCGGTCGCCTGGCGGCGGTGCTGGGTGGGCAGGGCGCTCGTCACGAGGGCGAACGACACGGGTCGGCCCACGCCGCCGAGCGCGCCCATGAGCGCCAGCACCACTGGCAGGGCAGCGGTGGGAGTCAGGGGGACGAGCAGGCAGCCGACGGCCGAGGCCAGCGATGCGAGGGCCAGGATCGGTCGCAGCCCGAACCGGTCGCCGACCGAGCCGCCGGCGAGGTTGCCGGCGATCATCCCCAGACCCCAGACGGCCGCGATCGACCCGGCGGCGCCCTCGCTCAGGCCGCGGTCGGACACCAGGTAGAGCGGGATGAAGACCCACGCCATCGAACCCAGTGCGTTGACGAAGCGGCCGACGAGGAGCCACTGGACCCAGCCCGGGAGCTCCTTCACGCCGGAGTCCCCACTGGGACCACCCTCACCACATGGCCTCGAGGTCGGGGTGTCCGAGGGCGGGCGGGTCGTAGGTCGGCTGGTAGAGCGTCATCGTCCCGGCGCCGGGAACCTTGAGCTGGATGGTCGAGCCCCACTGCTGCTCGGCGACCTCGCCCTCGAACTCGGCGCCCCGCCCACGCAGCTCCGCCACCGTGGCGGCGAGGTCGTCGCAGATGAGGGAGAGGTCGAAGCGCTGCTCCGTGCCGCCGGACTGTCCGCCGTGCTCCCACGACGTCGGGTGGACCCCGAGCTCGCTCGGGCCGGAGGCGAAGATGAGCCAGCCGCCTCCTGTGTCGGTTGCGGGGAACTGCAGGACGTCACGGAAGAAGGCGCGAGCTGCGTCGGGGTCCTCGGCGTAGACGAGGGTGTGCAGTGCGGTGATCATGAGCCCACGGTAGAAGCCCGGCGGCGCTCCAGCCCGTCGAGGAGGACGTCGAGCCCGAACTCGAACTCGCTCTGGTCGTCGCACCAGCCCAGGGTCGAGCCCGGGTCGTCGTGCGCGACCTCGCCGAGCATCTCGACGAGGTGGGGGATCTGCACCGCCATGGCCGCGAGCAGCTCCTCCGACGCGCCGTCCGCGGCAGCGTCGCCGGGGTCGAACAGCTCCTGCGAGAACCCGATGACCCTGCTGCCGAGGGCGTGCAGGGAGTGGTGCGTCAGGTCGTTGCTGAACCCGCCGGCCCGCAGGATCGCCACGACGCCGTCGAAGTACCGGACGATGTCGAGGGTCATCGTCGTGCGCGTCTCCAGGACGCCGGGCGCCCAGCGGTGGCGCAGCATGACCTCGCGGGCGGCGAGGGCTCGCGCCCGCAGTGCGCCACGCCAGTCGGTCGCCGGGTCGGGGGAGTCGAGGGACGCCACGGCCGCCACGATCTCGGTGGCCACCTGCTCCACCATCGCGTCGAGCAGGGCCTCCTTGCCGGCGACGTGGTTGTAGAGCGACATGGCCTCGACGCCGAGCTCCTGGCCGATCCGGCGCATCGAGACGGCCGCGATCCCCTCCGCGTCCGCCACGTCCACCGCGGCACGCATCACGCGCTCGCGGCTGAGCGGCGTGCGAGGGGCGTTCTTCGCAGCGTCGCGCGTGTCGCTCTCGACGGTGTCGGTCACGGGTCCCTCCCGATCGGCGTGCTTCTCGTCATGAATGCTAGCCGTCAGCCATTGACAGACTTACGGTGTAGGGCTAACTTACACCGTATATTTACACCGTAAGTATCCATCACGAGCTGGGGAGCCACGATGAACGACCTCGACCACACCACCACCTCGGCGCGCGAGCAGGAGGCGACCGGGACGGCATACCGCGAGAGCTCCGGGCCGACGCCCACGACGATGCGAGCGGCTGTCCACGAGCGGTATGGACGGCCGGAGGACGTGGTCGCGGTGCGCACCGTGCCGGTTCCGTCGGTCGGCGTCGACGACGTGCTCGTGCGGGTGGGGGCGGCCTCGGTCAACGCGCTCGACTGGCACTACGTCACCGGGCTGCCGATGTTCGCCCGCCCCAGCCTCGGGCTGCGCCGCCCGAAGCGGCAGGTTCCCGGCGCCGACATCGCCGGGGTGGTCGAGGCGGTGGGCGCGGCAGTCACGCGCTTCCAGCCGGGCGACCGGGTCTTCGGGGAGGTGTCCGGTGGGGGCTTTGCGGAGTTCGTCGTGGCGCCGGCGGACTGGCTGGTGCCGGTTCCCGACGGCGTCGGGATCGATCAGGCCGCCACCGTCGGCGTCGCCGCGGAGACCGCCCTGCAGGGCCTGCGCGACTGGGGCGGCCTCCGGCCCGGGCAGCGGGTGCTGGTCAACGGTGCGTCCGGTGGGGTGGGCAGCTTCGCCGTCCAGCTGGCCAAGGCCCTGGGCGCCTCGCACGTGACCGCGGTGTGCAGCACCGGCAATGTCGAGGCGGCGCGTCGCGGCGGGGCCGACCGAGTCGTGGACTACACGAAGGAGGACGTGCGTTCGCTGGGGGAGACGTTCGACCTGTTCTTCGACAACGCGGGGAGCCTGACCCTGCGCGAGAGCCGCCGCCTGGTGTCGCCGGGTGGCAGCTACGTGATGGTCACCTCGCCCAAGTCGAAGTGGCTGCGCCCCCTGCCGCGGATGCTCAGCGTGCCGGTCTACTTCGCCTTCGGCAGCCGGCGCGCCCCTGCCTTCAAGGTCGCCTCCCGCAACCGCGCCGACCTCGAGCTCCTCGTCGACCTCGTGGCCCGCGGGCAGGTGAGTCCCGTGATGGACCGGCGGTGGGCGCTCGCGGACGCCGCCGAGGCGCTGCGCCTCCAGGGCGAGTTCCACTCACGCGGCAAGTCCCTCGTGATCCCCTGACCCGGGCCGAGCGGTCAGGCGAACTGCCAGGACCGCTTGCTCAGGCCGAACCAGAAGCCGTCGATGACGCTCTCGTTCTCGAGGCTGCCCGACTCGTATGCCGCGCCGAGACTGACGTAGAGCGGTGCCCAGTGCTCGGTGCGCGGGTGGGCCTCACGGGCGGCAGGAGCCTTCTGCATGAAGTCGAGGATCGCGTCGACGTCCTGGCGCTCGAGCGCCTCCGCGGCCCAGTTGTCGAACTCCGCGGAGGCGGCCGGCGGGGTTCCGTCAGGGCCGGCAGCCGGGTTGAACCAGCGCAGGTTGTGGGTGGTGAACCCGGACCCGACGATCAGCGTGCCCTCGTCACGCAGTGGTGCGAGCTTGCGGCCGAGGTCGAACAACGCCCGGGGGTCCAGGGTCGGCATCGACATCTGCAGGACCGGGATGTCGGCCTCGGGATACATCTCCACGAGCGGGACGTAGGCGCCGTGGTCGAGGCCGCGGGTCTCGTCCCGGTGGACGGGGGTGTCGCCGGAGTGCATGAGCTTGGTGACGTCGGCCGCGAGCTGAGGTGCGCCGGGCGCCGCATACGTGACCTCGTAGTAGTGGCGCGGGAAGCCGTAGAAGTCGTAGACGAGGGGGACGTCGCCGGAGGTGGCGGACAGCGACAGCGGCGCTTCCTCCCAGTGGGCCGACACCATGAGGATGTTGGTCGGCTTGCCGAACCTCGTCGACCAGGTCGCGAGCTGGTCGGTCCACACCGGGTCGTCGGCCAACGGGGGCGCACCGTGGCTGAGGTACAGCACGGGCTGGCGGCTGGCGGTCGCGGACTGGCTCATGGCTCCAGCATACAACGAGTAAGGTTGAACATTCAACTAACTACCTCCCCCGAGAGTGAGCCCGCTCCACCGTGAGCGACGACGCCCAGCCACGCCTCGCGGAATGCGGACGCGGCGTGGCGGATTTGACCCTCTCGGATACCGTCATCCGCGATGCCGTGTCCACGCAGCGACGAATCCGCTGCACACGGGTCAGGAACTGAGGTTGAACCATGAGTGAGGGGCGCAAGCTCGTCATCGTCGAGTCGCCGGCCAAGGCGAAGACGATCGGCGGCTACCTGGGCAAGGACTGGGACGTCGAGGCGTCGGTCGGCCACATCCGCGACATCCCGACCCCGTCGGAGATGCCCGCCGACATGAAGAAGGGCCCCTTCGGCCGGTTCGGCGTGGACGTCGACAACGGCTTCGAGGCCTACTACGTCGTCGACGCCGACAAGAAGAAGAAGGTCTCCGAGCTCAAGCGACTGCTCAAGGGCGCCGACGAGCTCTACCTCGCCACTGATGAGGACCGCGAGGGCGAGGCGATCGCCTGGCACCTGCTCGAGGTGCTCCAGCCCAAGGTCCCGGTCAAGCGGATGGTCTTCCACGAGATCACCAAGGAAGCCATCCAGCGCGCCGCCAACAGCACCCGCGACCTCGACGTCGCCATGGTCGACGCCCAGGAGACCCGGCGCATCCTCGACCGCCTCTACGGCTACGAGGTCAGCCCGGTCCTGTGGCGCAAGGTCAAGGCCGGCCTGTCCGCCGGTCGGGTCCAGTCCGTCGCCACTCGCATGGTGGTCGAGCGCGAGCGCGACCGGATGGCGTTCGTCCGTGCGTCCTACTGGGACGTCGAGGGGGACTTCACCCCGGACGGCACGTCCAACCAGTTCGGAGCCCGCCTCAGCGCGGTCGACGGTGCGCGCGTGGCCACGGGTCGCGACTTCGCCGACGACGGGTCCCTCAAGGCCAAGGGGGTCGTCCACCTCGATGAGGAGACCGCGAACTCCATTGCGCGACAGGTGATCTCGGCCCAGGTCAAGGTCACCAGCGTTCAGGAGAAGCCGTACACCCGGCGCCCCTCCGCACCCTTCACGACCAGCACCCTCCAGCAGGAGGCCTCGCGCAAGCTGCGGCTTTCCTCCAAGAACGCCATGCGCGTCGCCCAGCGGCTCTACGAGAACGGCTACATCACCTACATGCGCACCGACAGCACCACGCTGTCGGAGGCCGCCCTCACCGCGGCCCGCCAACAGGCGCGGGACCTGTATGGCGCCGAGTACGTTCCCGACGCCCCTCGCCGCTACGAGAAGAAGGTCAAGAACGCCCAGGAGGCGCACGAGGCGATCCGCCCCGCAGGGGACCGGTTCCGGACGCCGGCCCAGGTCGCCGGCGAGCTCCGCGGCGACGAGTTCGCCCTCTACGAGCTGATCTGGAAGCGCACCGTCGCCTCCCAGATGGCCGACGCCCGCGGGTCCACCGCGACGGTCAAGCTCGGGGGGACCCTCGAGGACGGCCAGGTCGTGGAGTTCAGCGCCTCGGGCACGGTCATCACCTTCCGCGGGTTCCTCGCGGCCTACGAGGAGGGTCGTGACGAGGAGCAGATCAGCCGCGCCCAGGAGGCTGACGAGGAGCGTCGCCTACCCAAGCTCAGCGAAGGCGTGGCGATCACCACGCTGCGTGCCGAGGCCGACGGGCACGAGACGTCCCCGCCCCCGCGCTACACCGAGGCAACACTGGTGAAGGCCATGGAGGAGAAGGGCATCGGTCGACCCTCCACCTATGCCAGCACCGTGGGAACCATCCAGGACCGCGGCTACGTCAACACCCGCGGCAACGCCCTCATCCCCACATGGCTTGCGTTCGCGGTGACCCGTCTGCTCGAGGAGCACTTCACCGAGCTGGTGGACTACGACTTCACCGCCTCGATGGAGGAGGACCTCGACCGCATCGCCGGCGGCGACGAGCAGCGGGCACGGTGGCTGCACCGGTTCTACTTCGGTGGTGACGGCCTCGGTGTCCCGGCGGTCGGCGGCAGTGGCGGCGGCCTCGTCGGTGGTTCCGGGCAGGGCCTCAAGCACCTGGTCGAGGACCTCGGCGAGATCGACGCGCGTGCTATCTCCACCATCGAGATCGGCGAGGGCATCGTCGTGCGGGTCGGACGCTACGGTCCGTACGTCGAGGAGACCGTGCCCCAGGGCGTCGACCTGTCGACCGGTGAGATGAGCGACGATGCGGCGACCACCCCGCGCCGCGCCACCATCAACGACGACATCGCTCCCGACGAGATGACCCCGGCCAAGGCACGCGAGCTGCTCGAGCAGTCCGCCGACGACGGCAAGGTCCTGGGTCAGGACCCCACCAACGGCCGCGACATCGTCGCCAAGGCCGGTCGCTACGGTCCCTACGTCACCGAGGTGCTGGACGAGGAGACCGCGGCGCTCAAGGGCAAGGCCAAGGTCAAGCCGCGCACCGCCAGCCTGTTCAAGGACATGGACCTCGCGACCCTCGACCTCGACACCGCGCTCAAGCTGCTCAGCCTGCCCCGGGTCGTGGGGATCTCCAAGGAGGAGGACGGCACCGAGGTCGAGATCACGGCGCAGAACGGCCGCTACGGCCCCTACCTCAAGAAGGACACCGACTCCCGCTCGCTGGCCACCGAGCAGCAGCTCTTCGACATCACCCTCGAGGAGGCGCTGGCGATCTACGCCCAGCCCAAGCAGCGGGGTCGCGCGTCCACGGCTCCCCTCAAGGAGCTCGGCAGCGACCCGGTGTCGGGCAGGCCGATGGTGGTCAAGGATGGCCGCTTCGGGCCCTACGTCACCGACGGCGAGACCAACTCGACGCTGCGCAAGGGTGACGACCCCGAGTCGATCACCCCCGAGCGCGGTGCGGAGCTGCTGGCCGAGAAGCGCGCCAAGGGGCCGACCACCCGCAAGCGGGCCGCGAAGAAGACGACCAAGAAGGCTGCCACGAAGAAGACGGCTGCCAAGAAGTCGACCGCCACGAAGTCAGCGGCCAAGAAGGCCTAGGGCCCATGCCGATCGAGCAGACCACCGCCCGACAGCTGGACCAGCGCCTGGCGCGCGAACAGTCCGACAGGCGGCTGCCGTCCGTGTGTGCTGGCCTGGTGCGCGGTGGCGAGCTGGCGTGGTCGGGCGCCGTGGGCACGCTGTCGGGTCGCGCCGACGGTGAGCCCGCCACCGCGGACACGCAGTACCGCATCGGCTCGATCACCAAGACGTTCGTCGGCGTCGAGGTGCTGCGCCTGCGTGACGAGGGACGATTCGAGCTGAACGACGCGATCAGCGGCCACCTCGCCGAGACGGCCGACGCCGCCTTCGGCGGCGTCACGATCGCCCAGCTGCTCTCGCACACGTCGGGCCTGCAGGCCGAGACCTCGGGACCGTGGTGGGAGCGGACGCCGGGTGGCAGCTGGTCCGACCTGGTGGCCAGCCGACCGGCCCTGCGGTTCCGTCCCGGTGCGCGGTTCCACTACTCCAACGTCGGGTATGCCGTGCTCGGCGAGCTCGTGGCGCGGCTCCGCGGCATGCCGTGGGGCGACGTCGTCCGCACGAATCTCCTTGACCCGCTTGGCATGTCTCGCACCTCCATGCGTCCCGTCGCACCCGCGGCGCCCGGCTGGGCGGTCCACCCGCTCGCCGACCTGCTGCACGTCGAGCCCGAGCACGACGCCGGCTCCATGGCCCCTGCCGGGCAGCTCTGGTCGACCGTGACGGACCTCAGTCGCTGGGCCACGTTCCTGGCCGGTGACACCGCCGGGCTGCTGAGCCCGCAGACCCTCGACGAGATGTGCCTGCCCATCGCCGTCAACGACAACCCGGGTCAGACCTGGACGGGCGCGCACGGCCTGGGTTGGCAGGTCTGGAACCTCGACGGCGTCCGGTATGCCGGTCACGGCGGTTCGATGCCCGGCTTCCTGGCCGGCCTCCGCGTCAGCCGCGACACCGGCGACGGCTGCGTGGTCTTCGCGAACGCCACGTCGGGGATGGCCCTCGGCAACGACCTGTTGGACCTGCTCGTCGACCACGAGCCCCTGCCGGTCAAGCCCTGGTCCGCCGACGCCGACCAGGCCTCCGGGCTGGAACTGGTCGGTGACTGGTACTGGGGCACCACGGCATACGACCTGCGCCTGTCGGCCGACGGGCACCTCGTCCTGGGGGAGCCGGGCGCCAACCGCGGCTCCCGGTTCCGGCCCACGGAGACCGGGTGGGTGGGCCTCGACGGCTACCACGAGGGTGAGCCGCTCGTGGTAGTCCGCGGCGCGGACGGCCGGCCCAGCCACCTCGACCTGGGGTCGTTCCGCTTCAGCCGGACGCCCTACGACCCGGCGGCCGACATCCCCGGCGACATCCACCCCGACCGCTGGCACTGACGCACCCAACCGGACGAAAACGGATGAAATCGTGACACGCGCCTGATGTGTGCGGAGGACATGTTCTGTCAGGGTTGTGTGGCGAACCCGGCCATATCAGGCGTCACGGCGCGCGCCTAGGGTTCTGCAGAACGCGACGGCTCCGCACCGTCGCACCGAGCCGCACGAGGAGGTGCCGGTGCCCCGCGACGCCACCACGGACACGGCTGGAGCCCTGCTCCAGACCCGCGCCCTGACCAAGGAGTTCCGCGGTTTCCGCGCCGTCTCCGACGTGAGCCTCAGCGTCACCGAAGGCACTGTCCACGCCCTCGTCGGGCCCAACGGTGCGGGCAAGACCACGCTGTTCAACCTGCTCACCGGCTTCCTCGCGCCGACCTCGGGGCAGATCCTCTTCCGCGGCGACGACATCACCGGCCGCCAGCCCGAGCAGATCGCCCACCTCGGCATCGCGCGCTCGTTCCAGATCACCAGCCTGTTCGACCAGATGAGCGCCGTCGACCACGTCGAGCTCGCCCTCGCGTCGCCCACCGGGCTCGGCTACCGGTTCTGGCGGTCGTCCTCGCAGATGCGCCAGTTCCGTGACCGCGCCATGGACCTGCTCGGGCAGGTCGGCCTGGCCGACCGCTCCGGTGCCGCCGCGGGGTCACTGGCGTACGGGCAGAAGCGGGCCCTCGAGCTCGCTCTGGCCCTGGCCCTGGATCCCCAGCTGCTGCTGCTCGACGAGCCGACCGCCGGGATGGGCCTCGAGGACGTCGATCGCACCATCGCCCTCGTCAAGCAGGTCGCCGAGGGACGGACCGTCGTCCTGGTCGACCACAACATGCACGTGGTGGGGTCGTTGGCCGACACGGTGACGGTGCTGCAGGCCGGGCAGGTGCTGGCCGAGGGCAGCTACGACCAGGTGCGCCACGACGAGCGCGTCATCACGGCCTACCTCGGACAGGCAGGGTGACCCCGATGGCTGGTGAGGTCCTCCAGATCGACGGGCTGTCGGCGTGGTACGGCGAGGCGCGCGTGCTCTCCGACGTCGACCTGCGCGTGGCCCCGGGAGAGGTCGTGACCCTCGTGGGCCGCAACGGCGCGGGGAAGACCACGTTGCTGCGCTCCGTGATGGGGCTGCACCGGCAGGTCGAGGGCACCGTCTCGTGGGCCGGCCAGGCGCTCGGCAGGTCCAGCGCCGACAAGCGGGCCAAGGCCGGCATCGGCTGGGTGCCCGACGACCGGGGCATCTATGCCACGTTGTCGGTGCAGGAGAACCTGCTGCTGCCGCCGATCACCAGCAAGGTAGACGCCTGGAGC
Source organism: Pedococcus sp. P3_C7 (assembly GCF_056402615.1). Classification (NCBI taxonomy): domain Bacteria; kingdom Bacillati; phylum Actinomycetota; class Actinomycetes; order Micrococcales; family Intrasporangiaceae; genus Pedococcus; species Pedococcus sp. P3_C7. The sequence goes on from NZ_JBFUHC010000010.1 coordinate 292,103, forward strand.
CTCGAGCAGGTCTACGAGCAGTTCCCCGTGCTGCAGGAGCGGCGCGACTTCCCCGGCACCAAGCTGTCCGGTGGCGAGCAGCAGATGCTGGCCATCGCCCGCGTGCTGCGCACCGGCTCCCGCCTGCTCCTGCTGGACGAGCCGTCCGAGGGCCTGGCGCCCGTGATCGTCCAGCAGATCGGCGACATCATCCGCCAGATCAAGGACCAGGGCGTCTCCGTGCTCCTCGTCGAGCAGAACGTCACGTTCGCCTCGACGGTCGCCGACCGCCACTACCTGCTGGCCCAGGGACGGGTCGTGGAGTCGCTCGACAACGACTCGTTCCAGTCCCGCACCTCCGAGCTGCTCGAGTACCTCGGCATGTGAGCTCCGCTCCCACCAACCGCACCGCCCCACCCGCTCCCACCCCCCGCTCCCACCAGCAAGAGACAGACACCCGTACAAGGACCCCAGGAGGGGAACATGCAGCGCACCAAGACCAGACAGTCCATGGCCTTCATGGCCATCGCTGTCACCGGCAGCCTCGTTCTCGCCGCCTGTGGCGGGGCCGGCGGCCCCAGCTCCGCCGGCGGAAAGATCAGTGACGACAAGGTCGTCATCGGTCTGCTCAACGACCAGTCCGGCGTCTACAAGGACCTGTCCGGCCCCAACTCCAAGATCGCGATCCAGATGGCGGTCGACGACTACAAGGCCAAGTACGGCGACAAGGCGGTGGCCAAGAACATCGAGATCGTCGCGGCTGACCACCAGAACAAGCCCGACATCGCCAACACCAAGGCCCAGGAGATGTACGACCGCGACAAGGCCGACATCATCCTCGACGTGCCGACCTCGTCGGCGGCGCTCGCCGTCGCCACCCAGGCCAAGGCGAAGAAGAAGCTGTTCATCGACATCGGCGCCGGCAGCACTGCCCTGACTGGCAAGTCCTGCAACAAGTACACGTTCCACTGGGCCTACGACACGGCCATGCTGGCCCGCGGCACCGGCAGCGCGGTCGTCGAAGGTGGCGGCAAGAACTGGTCGATCGTCTACCCCGACTACGCCTTCGGCCAGGACATGACCAAGTCGTTCACTGCTTCCGTCAAGGGGGCGGGTGGGACCGTGCAGCAGTCGATCGCGACGCCATTCCCGAACGAGAACTTCGCCACCTTCATCACCAAGGCGGCATCGTCCAAGCCCGATGTCGTCGGGATCATGGCCGCCGGTGGAGACCTGGTGAACTTCGTCAAGCAGTACAACCAAGCCGGCATGCAGGAGAAGGCGCAGCTGGCCGTCGGCCTGATGTTCATCACCGACATCCACTCCCTCGGTGTCGACGCGTTCAAGAACACGACGTTCACGGACGCCTGGTACTGGAACTTCGACGCCAAGAACAAGGCCTGGGCCGACAAGTTCAAGGCCAAGACCAACACCCGTCCCTCGTTCGCGCACGCGGGCAACTACTCCGCGGCCCTCAACTACCTCGAGGCGATCCAGGCGGCGGGGACCGACAGCTCCGACGCCGTCGTGAAGCAGCTCGAGGGCAAGAAGATCGACGACCTGTTCCTGCGCAACGGCGAGGTCCGGGCCGCGGACCACAACGTGATCCACGACTCCTACCTCGTGAAGGTCAAGAGCAAGGACCAGGTCAAGGAGGACTGGGACTACGAAGAGGTCGTCAAGACCATCCCCGCGGCCGACGCCTACGGGCCCGCCTCCACCGACTGCACGATGTGACCCTCGGTCACCACGACTGAGTCACCACAGCGGGAGGTATGCCGCCCGCTCGCCTCGAGCGGGCGGCATACCTCCTCCCCACCCCGACAACCACGGGAAGACGCGCATGAGTGCCTTCATCCAGTACACGCTCCAGGGCCTGGCCCTCGGCGGCTTCTACGCGCTGGCCGCGCTCGGACTGGCCGTGATCTTCGGTGTCCTCGGGGTGGTCAACTTCAGCCACGGCGCCTGCTACATGCTCGGCGCGGTGGGGGCCGCCGTCCTGCTCGACTCGACCGGTCTCGGCTTCTGGTGGGCACTGCCGATCATGACGATCGCGATGTTCCTGTTCGGTGTGCTCATGGAACGCCTGCTGGTCCAGTGGCTGCTGCGGCTCGACCCCCTTTACAACTTCCTGCTGACCTTCGGCCTGACCCTGCTGCTCGTCGACCTGGTCAAGAAGAAGTACGGCGTCTCGGGGCTGCCCTATCCGCTGCCGGCCGGCCTCGGGGGCCGGATCACCATGGGTGCGGTCTCGCTGTCGACCTACCAGGTGTTCGCGGCGGTCTTCTCGATCGTCGTCTGCCTCGGCGTCTGGCTGGTCCTGACCAAGACCCGCGTGGGCATGATCGTGCGCGCCTCGACCGAGGACGCCGAGCGCTCGCGTGCCCTCGGCATCAACGTAAGTCGTTGGGTGACACCGGTATTCGGGTTCGGCATCGCCCTGGCGGGCCTCGCCGGTGTGCTGCGCGCACCCACGGGCTCGGTGAACGCCGACATGGGCAGCTTCTTCATCATCATCCTGTTCGCGGTCGTCGTGATCGGCGGGCTCGGCTCGATCCTGGGCGCCGTCGTGGCCGGCTTCCTCGTGGGTCTCGTCGAGGCCTACGGCCAGGGATATGCCGGCCGGTTCAGCCAGGTCTTCATCTTCATGCTCATGGCGGTGGTGGTGCTGGTCCGGCCCTCGGGCCTGTTCGGCCGCGAGGAGGCTGCGTCATGAGTGCCCAGCTCGAGAACAAGGTCGACGTCGAGCTGCCCGCCGGGCCGGTGGTGGCCGCTCAACGCCCCCTCGTGCGCTGGGTGATGCTGGGCGTCGGGCTGCTGGTGACGCTCGCCCTGCCGTGGTTCATCTATCCGCCCGTGGCGATGGACATCGCGGCCTGGGCGTTGTTCGCGATCTCGGTCGACCTGTTGCTGGGCTACACCGGCCTGCTGTCGTTCGGCCACGCCGCGTTCTGGGGCACGTCGGCATACACGACGGGCCTGATCGCCAGCCACGTCGGGTTGCCCTTCCCCGTCGCGATCCTGGGCGGCGCCGTCGTGGCGATGGTGCTGGCCGTGCCGATCGGCTACCTGTCGGTCAAGCGGACCGGCATCTACTTCGCGATGGTGACCCTGGCGTTCGCGCAGATGATCTACTTCATCGCCAACCAGTGGCGCTCGGTGACCGGTGGCGAGAACGGCCTGCAGGGGATCCCCAAGAACCTCGGCCCGCTGACCGACACCATCAACGCCGACTCGTTCTACTTCTACTACGCGGCGCTGCCGATCATCCTGCTCGGCGTCTTCATCGCCTGGCGCACGGTCAACAGCCCGTTCGGTCGGGTGCTCGTCGCGATCCGGGACAACCCGGCGCGGGCCAGGGCGCTGGGCTACGACGTGGAGCGCTACAAGATCATGGCGTTCGTGCTGTCGGCCGGGCTCGCGGGTCTGGCGGGCGGGGTGTTCTCGATCAGCCACGGGTTCGCCTCGCTCCAGGAGCTGATCTGGACCACGTCCGGCAAGGTCGTGCTCATCACCGTGCTCGGCGGGATCGGCACGCTGTGGGGTGCGGTCGTCGGCGCCGCCCTGGTCGTCACCCTCGAGGACCAGCTGGCGTCGTCGGGCTTCAACGGCATCGGGATCGTCACCGGCGCGATCTTCGTCATCATCGTGCTGGCGTTCCGCCACGGCATCTGGGGCACCGCTCGCAACGGCCTGAGCTCCTGGCTCCGCAAGCGCCGCCACGCCAGGGACTCCTGACCCCGCCCCGCGCAGGGGGACTTGACCCTCACGCGGCGTGAGGCGTCACAGTGGTGCGCATGACCGATCGCACGACCAAGGCGCAGCCACTCACGGTGGGGCAGGTGGCCGAGCAGCTCGACGTGACGGTGCGCACGTTGCACCACTACGACGAGATCGGGCTCCTACGGCCGAGCGAGCGATCGTCGGCGGGCTACCGGCTCTACACGGCTCATGACCTCACGCGCCTGCAGCACGTGGTGGTCTACCGCCGCCTCGGGTTCGCCCTCGAGGAGATCGCGCTCCTCCTGGACCACCCCGAGAGCGTCGAGCAGCACCTGCGTCGCCAACGCGCGGCGGTCCAGCAACGGCTCGACGAGATGAGCGACCTCGTCACGGCCATCGAGCGAGCACTGGAGAGAGAGATGAACGACGAACACGCCACGGCAGAGGACCTGAAGGAGCTCTTCGGCGAAGGCTTCGAGGACGCCCAGGCCGAAGCGGAGCAACGGTGGGGCGACAGCGACGCGTGGCAGCAGTCGCAGCGGCGCACGAAGAGCTACACCAAGGCCGACTGGGAGGCTGTCAAGGCCGAGAGCGACGCCCTGCACCGGGGATTCACCGACGCAATGGACGCGGGGGAGCCGCCAACGAGCGTGGCGGCGATGGACGCCGCCGAGGCCCACCGGCTCAACATCAACGAGCGCTTCTACGACTGCCCGCCGCAGTTCCACCGCAACCTGGCCGACATGTACACCAGCGACCCACGGTTCACGGCGACGTACGACGAGATCCGGCCGGGGATGGCGCATTACGTCCGTGACGCGATCTACGCCAACGCTGACCGGCAGGAGCAGCCCACCGCCTGAGCCGGTTGTTGGGGCGGGACTTCAGGTGCAGCAAGGGCGACCCTGCTGGCTACCCTCGGACGATGAGCAGCTCGGCAGTGGACTTCAGCACCGTGCCCTGGCCGGTACGCACCCGCCGGGCCTCCCTGCGTCCGGTCAGCGCTGATGACGTCGACGGAGTGCTCAGGCACCGGTCGCTTCCAGAGGTGGCCGAGTTCCTCAGCCGTGGGCCGCTCGACCGCGCCGAGGTGGCCGAGCGCATCGCCGGCGACATGGCGCGGAGCCAGCCGGGCCACCCGGAGCCGCTCCTCGGCCTCGTCATCGAGGTGGAGGGCGCGGTGGTGGGCGACGCGATGATCCGGCTCGAACCCGACGACAACGGCATGTGGGTGGCGGTCCTCGGCTACACGGTCCACCCCGACTGGGCAGGGCGGGGGCTGGCGACAGAGGTCGCCGAGGCGCTGGTCCGCCTGTGCTTCGCCCACCTGGGGGTGGCGATGGTCCAGGCCGACGTGTTCGTCCCACACCGCGCCTCGCAACGGGTGCTGGAGAAGGTCGGGCTGCGGCGCGTGGCCGAAAGGCGCGCGGGCAGTGACGGCGACGGACGCCCCCGGATGGACGACTACGTGTATGCCGTGACCGCGGCAGAGTGGGCCGCGTCCAGCTCGTCGTCGCGGCCGGCAGCGGACGAGGACCGAGCGCGCCGATGAGGTACTACGACCATCGCCCAATACCGCGCGACCACGACGCGGCCGCACTGTGGATCCGTCACAATCCAGTACGGAAGGATCCGCCATGAAGCGCACGACCATCACCCTGGCCGCCCTGCTGGCCGCCCTCGTCCCTGCCGCGGTCGGGCTCTGGGGGAACGCGTCGTTCTCGCAGGCCGTGCCGGTGCGCGTCCCCGCGAGCGCACAGGTGGTCACGCCGACGACCGGTGCCACCACGGCTGACGACCACGGTGGCGACACCCCGCGCGACCAGCGCACCGAGCCTGGCGACGACCGCGACGACCGCTCGGCCACCTCTACCGGGACCGCCACCTCGAGCGGGACGCGGACGACCGAGGCCGGCGACGACCGCGGTGGCGACATCCCGCGCGACCAGCGCACCGAGCCAGGCGACGACCGCGACTCCGGTTCGGGTGGGTCGGGTTCGGGCTCGAGCTCGGTCGACAACTCTGGTCCGGTGTCCACCTCCAGCGGTTCCGGTTCCTCCGGCTCCGGTTCCTCCGGCAGCAGCGGTTCCGGCTCCGGCTCCAGCGGTTCCGGCGGTTCGGGAGAGTCCGGCTCCGGCCGCTCCGGTTCCGACGACGGTGGGTCCGACGACCACGGCGGCCACGGAAGCGACGACTGAGTGGACCAACGCACCTCTTCGGTCGCCCCGACGCAGCCCCTGCGCGTCGAGGCGACCGATGCTGCTCCCTGGGTGACGGTCTCCCGCCGCCGCGACACCGCGGCCGCGCAGTCGCCGGTCAGCCCGCGCAGGGTCCTCACCCAGGTCGTGGGCGGCCTCGCGGTGGTGCTGTTGGTCGTCGGGCTCCTGGGGTCGTGGGCCGCCCAGCGACTCGCCGAGCGCGAGGCGGTCACCGACGCCGCCACCATCGCCGACGTCCTCGCCGAGGCCGTCATCACCCCCTCGCTGACCGACGCACTGGCGGACGGCGACCCCGCCGCCGTGGCCGCCATGGACGCCGCCATCCGTGAGCGGGTGCTGGGTCCTCGCATCATGCGGGTGAAGCTCTGGTCTCCCGAGGGCAAGGTCCTCTATGCGGACGAGCCCCAGCTGGTGGGTCGCACCTTCGCGCTCAGCGAGGACCAACGGGTGGCCCTCTCGCAGCCGCAGACCAAGGCCGAGGTGTCGGAGCTGGACTCGACCGAGAACGAGTTCGAGACCGGTGGGCGCGCGCTGGAGGTCTACCGACCCGTGTGGACCCCCAGTGGGCGTGAGCTCCTCTTCGAGACCTACTCGCCGTATGACTCCGTCAGGCAGCGCAGCAGCCAGCTCTGGCGCGGGTTCGCCGGGGTGACCGTCAGCAGCCTGCTGCTGCTCGTGGTCCTGACGGCTCCGATCCTCTGGCGGCTGCTCCGTCGCCTCAGTGAGGCGCAGCGCCACCGCGAGCGGTTGCTCGAACGCACCCTGGAGGCGTCCGACGCCGAACGTCGCCGGATCGCCGGCACCCTGCACGACGGCCCGGTCCAGGACCTCGTGGGATCGGCGTTCGTCGCCGCGGGTTCGGCTGCCAAGGCCGAGTCGTCCGGGCAGCCGCAGATGGCCGACGACCTCCGAGGGCTGGCCGCCTCGGTGCGTGGCAACATCCGGACGCTCCGGACGCTGCTGGTCGACATCTACCCGCCGAGCCTCGCCAGCGCCGGGCTGGCCACGGCACTGGTCGACTTGGCCCAGTCCGGCGCCTCCCGTGGCCTGACGGTGCACGTCGATGTCGAAGTGGCCGACGACCTCGGGCTGACCCAGGACCAGGAACGACTCGTCCACCGGGTTGCCCAGGAGTGCCTGCGCAACAGCGCCAAGCACGCAGCCCCGGGCACCGCGACGATCCGGCTCGGCCGTGAGGACGGCTCGGTCGTGCTCGATGTGCTCGACGACGGGCCCGGCTTCGAGACGTCCAGGCTCGAGGCCCCTGACCAGGGGCACTTCGGGCTGCGCGTGCTGGCCGACCTCGCGAGCGACGCCGGTGCGGTGCTCCAGGTGGCTTCGCGCCCCGGTGCCGGGACGCACTGGCGGCTCGTGGTGCAACCGGAGCAGACCCCGTGATCCGGGTCGTGGTGGTCGACGACCACGCGATGGTGCGCACTGGGCTCGCGGCTCTCCTCGAGGCCAGTGACGACCTCACGGTGGTGGGCCAGGCTGCCGACGGTCGCGCGGCCAGGGAAGTCGCCGTCGAGACGCTCCCGGACGTCGTGCTCATGGATCTGTCGATGCCCGTCATGGACGGTGTTGCCGCGACCCGGGAGGTGTTGGCGGCGGTCCCCGACGCGAAGGTCGTCGTCCTGACGTCGTTCTCCGACCGGCGACGGGTGAGTGAGGCGCTCGACGCGGGGGCGGTGGGCTACCAGCTGAAGGACTGCGAACCAGCCGATCTCCTCGCGGCGGTCCGTGCCGCCGCGGCCGGTCACGCCCCCCTGGACCCCCGGGTTGCCAAGGTCCTGCTACCGGCGCCGGGGGCGCGTCCGGCGGACGGGCTGAGCCGTCGCGAACAGCAGGTGCTCCGCCTGGTCGCCGACGGCCTCGCGAACAAGCAGGTCGCGCGAGCCCTGGGCATCACCGAGCGCACGGTGAAGGCCCACCTGGGACGCGTGTTCCGCCAGATCGGCGTGCTCGATCGCACGAGCGCCGCCCTCTGGGCGCGCGAGCACCTCGACGACGAGGGCTGACGGGGGGCCACCCATCCCGAGCACGAGGTATGCCGCGTGGTCACCCGGCCGCGCGGCATACCTCCGCGGGCGGGGTGTGTCCCCCCGCTGGCCTAGGCTCGGCCCGTGACCGACGGACTCTTCATCGCCTTCGAGGGCGGCGACGGCGCGGGCAAGTCCACCCAGGTGGCCCTGCTCCGCGAGGCCCTCGAGACCGCCGGGCGCACGGTGACGGTCACCCGCCAGCCCGGTGGCACCGACCTGGGCCGGGAGATCCGCGACCTGGTGCTGCACGGCGCCCATGTGGCGCCACGGGCCGAGGCGCTCCTGTTCGCGGCGGACAAGGCCCACCACGTCGACCAGCTCATCCGGCCGGCACTCGACCGTGGCGAGGTGGTGCTGACCGACCGCTACACCGACTCGGCCGTGGCCTACCAGGGCGCGGGGCGAGACCTCGGGGCGGAGGAGATCCACGACCTCAACATGTGGGCGGTCGACCACCTGGTGCCCGACCTGACCGTCGTCGTCGACGTGTCGGCCGAGGAGGGTCGCCGTCGCCGTGGCGACGTCCACGACCGGCTCGAGGCCGAGGCGGACGCCTTTCACCAGGCGATCCGCGCGCACTACCTGGCCATGGCCCAGGGCAACCCCGAGCGCTACCTCGTCGTCGACGGGACGCTGGCCCCCGACGCGATCCATGCCCAGGTCGTGCAGCGGCTCCAGACGATGGGAGCACTGCCGTGACCGTGTGGCGCGACGTCATCGGGCAGGCCACGGCGGTCGCGACCCTGCAGCGGGCGGTCACCGACCCCAGCGCCATGACGCACGCCTGGCTGCTCACCGGGCCACCCGGGTCCGGGCGATCGGTGGCGGCCCGGGCGTTCGCCGCCGCGCTCGAGTGCCCCCAGCACGGCTGCGGCGAGTGCCGCGAGTGCCGCACAGCTGTCGACGGCACCCATGCCGACGTGGATGTCATTGCCACTGAAGGACTTTCGATCAAGGTGGAGCAGGCTCGCGAGCTCGCTGCGATGTCGGCGCTGCGGCCGTCGGTCGGCCCGTGGCGGGTCATCATCGTCGAGGACGCCGACCGTCTGACCGAGCGCGCCGCCGACGCCCTGCTCAAGGCGATCGAGGAGCCGGTGGCCCGCACGGTGTGGATCCTGTGCGCTCCCTCGCTGGAGGACGTCGTCATCACCATCCGCTCGCGGTCGCGGCACGTCCGGTTGCGCACCCCGCCTGCCGAGGCGGTCGCCGAGCTGCTGCACCGTCGCGACGGCGTCGAGATGCCGATGGCGATGTATGCCGCGCGGGCGGCACAGAGCCACGTGGGGCTCGCTCGGCGGCTGGCCCGCGACGAGGGCGCGCGGATCAGGCGCCGCGACGTGATCAGCCTGGCGGGGCGGATCCACGGTGTCGGAGACGCGATCGGTGCTGCCGCCGACCTCGCCTCGATCGCCGACGAGGAGTCCAGCGCGGCTGCGGCGGAGCGCGACTCGGCGGAGCGGCAGCGGCTCATGGAGGTGCTGGGAGCCGACCCGTCGGCCCGCACGCAGCCACCCCACATCCGCAGCCAGCTCTCCGGCCTCGAGAAGGAGCAGAAGGCGCGGGCCACCCGGCACTCGCGCGACGTCCTCGACCGGTCGCTCGTCGACCTGTTGTCGGTCTATCGCGACGCCCTCATCCTGCACAGCGGAGCAGCCCTCGGGCTGGTCAACCAGGACAGCCTGCCCATCGTCCAGGGGGTGGCCCGCTCGATGAGCGCCGAGCAGCTGCTCCAGGCGATGGACGCCATCGGCACGGCCCGCGAGCGGATCGGCCTCAACGTTGCCCCGCTGCTGGCGCTGGAGGCCATGGCCATCTCGCTCCGGGTGCCGCGGTGAGTCGGCCCCAGCTGCTCGGGATACGGTCGACTGCATGAAGGTGAAGGCGCAGGTCCTGGTGGCTGCTGCTGCCGCGCTGGCCGTCGGCCTGTCCGGCTGCTCGGTGCTGGGCGGCGGTTCCAGCGAGGCGTCCACACCAGTGCCGAAGGCCGCGCGCACCGCCCCGCCCGGGTCGGAGGCGCTCGCGAAGTTCTACGGGCAGACACTGGCCTGGAAGAAGTGCGGTCCCGGGCAGTGCGCCGGGCTGACCGTTCCCCTGGACTACGCCCAGCCGGACGGCGAGACGATCACCATCCGGGTGCTGCGGATGCGCGCCACCAAGAAGGGGCAACGGCTGGGGTCCCTGGTGGTCAACCCGGGCGGGCCCGGGGGGTCCGGTATCGACTACGCCGCCGCCGCGGACACCATCGTGGGCAAGCCGGTGCGCCAGCGGTTCGACATCGTGGGCTTCGACCCTCGCGGGGTCCAGCGGTCCAGCCCGGTGGACTGCCTGGGCGATGCGGAGATGGACGACTTCCTGGCACAGGACCCCACACCCGACGACCCCGCCGAGGTGCAGACCTACCTCGCGTCGATGAAGGACCTCGGCGACAGCTGCCTCGCCCGGACCGGGCCGCCGCTCGGTCACATCTCCACGGTGGACACCGCCAAGGACATGGACATCCTGAGGTCGGCCCTCGGTGACGTGAAGCTCAACTACCTCGGCAAGTCCTACGGCACGCAGCTGGGCGCTGTGTACGCCGGGCTGTTCCCGTCGCTGGTGGGCCGGTTCGTCCTGGATGGTGTCCTCCCTCCCGACCTGACCTGGGAGGAGTCGGCCGTCGGTCAGGCGGAGGGCTTCGAGCGCGCGGCGCACGCCTGGGCGAGGTACTGCGTCGCCAAGGGCACCTGCCCCCTGGGCGACAGCGAGTCCGCGGTCATGACAGGTATGGGGGACCTGCTCGCCCGGCTCGACGCGTCACCGGTCCCCATGCGGGACGGACGTGAGTCCCAGCTCACCGAGGGGTGGGCCACCCTCGGCGTCGCCCAGGCGATGTACGACCCACGGTCGTGGAAGGCGCTCACCGAGGCGCTGCGCCAGGTCGTCGCCAAGGACGACGGCACCAAGCTGATGCTGATCTCCGACCAGTACGCGCGACGCACCGCCAAGGGCAGGTACGTCGAGAACCTGCTCGAGGCCTTCTACTCCATCAGCTGCCTCGACAACCCCGGCAGCCCCGACCCCGCGTACTACGAGGGCATCGTCGCGAAGGCGAGAGTCAAGGCCCCCGTCTTCGGCCCGGCCCTCGCCTGGGGCGCGGCGATCTGCACCCAGTGGCCGGTCAAGACGGGCCAGGTGCCCCACAAGATCAGCGCCGAGGGCAGCGGACCCATCGTCGTGATCGGCACGACCCGTGACCCGGCGACGCCGTACGAATGGGCTGTGCGCGAGCGCGACCAGCTCGCGAACGCGCGGCTGCTGACGTTCGACGGTGACGGGCACACCGCCTACACGCGGTCCAACAAGTGCATCGACAACGCGGTCAACAACTACTACACGAAGGGCAAGGTCCCGGCCGACAACACCAGGTGCTGACCCGGCATACCGACGGCAACTGTCAGCGGAAGGCGTAGACCACGGTGACGGTCACGCCGACCTTCTCACTGCCGACCTGGATCGGGACCGGCGACGACGAGTCCTTGGCGACCGCGGCGGAGCGCATGTCGTAGTTGACCGGGGGAGGGTCTGCCACGGTCTCGGTGATGCTCACGACGGCGCCGAGGCCGCGGCCGGAGGCCTTGGCGTACTGCTCGGCCTTGGTCTTCGCGTTCGCGACCGCCTGGTCGCGGGCGGCGGTGAGGAGCTTGCCGTTGTCCTCGAGGTCGAGGCTGATTCCGTTGACCTGCACCGCATTTCCCCCGGCGGTGACCGCTGCGGTGATGGCGTTGCCGGCCTTGCCGAGGTTCCGGAGGGTGGCGGTGACGCCTTCGCTGACGACGTAGCCCTTGATGACCGGGGTGCCGTTCACGGGGTAGGAGTACTCGGGCTGGACCTGCAGGTTGGACGTCTGGATATCCTTGCCGGCAACGCCGTTGCGGGTGAGCGAGGACTGGACGCGGGCGGTGAGGGAGTTGGCGGCGTCAAGCGCCTTGCCGACGGTGGCCCCACGGGTCTGGACACTGAGGTCGAGGCGCAGGGTGTCCGGCTTGCCGGCGACCTGGGCCGTGCCGGTGACGGTGATGCCGGGACTGCCGACAGCGGTGCCGGTGGTGCCGGGGCTGGTCGGGCTGGGGTAGGTGACGAGGGTCGCGGCGGAGGCTTCGCGACCGGAGTGGGAGCCGACCCAGAAGGCGCCTCCCAGCAACACCGCGGCCGCGACGGCGACCGCTCCACGGGACATCGGCTGGGTGCTCATGGCGATGGGACGGTATGCCGCGTGGCCGGGTTCCGCGCGCGGCTCGGGTGGGTTCGGCAGGCCGGTCGGCGATCACCCCAGGAGGCGCTGTCGGGCGGTCGTTCGGCCGGTTCGGAAATCTGCTGGGTCATCCGTATACTCATCGTCCGTGCCTTCGGGCACCCGCCTCCTTAGCTCAGTCGGCCAGAGCGATTCACTCGTAATGAATAGGTCATCGGTTCGATTCCGATAGGAGGCTCAGCGGCACCACCCAGAAGAAGGCCCCCGTGACTCCGGTCCCGGGGGTCTTTTCTGTTCGGTGAACGTCCGGTGAACAGGGCCACCATGCCCGTGACCACCTCCGCCGCATGGCGTTGTCGGGGCATGAGCATCACACGCAGACACCTCCTCGCGGGCGCGGGCGCCGCGTTGGGCGGGGCCGCACTCGGCCTGCCCGACAACGCATCCGCGGCTGCGGCCGCCACGGTCCTGCCCGACCCGAACCGCAGCGGCATCGAGCACGTGGTCGTCGTCATGATGGAGAACCGGTCGTTCGACCACTACCTCGGGTGGCTGCCGGGGGCGCGTGGCAAGCAGGCCGGACTGACCTTCACCGACCGCTACGGCGTGCCGCACAACACCCACCACCTGACCGACTACCAGGGGTGCGCGCACCCCGACCCCGACCACTCCTTCGAAGGTGGTCGCGTCGAGTACAACAACGGCCGCTGCGACGGCTGGCTCAAGGCGGGCGACAACGACACGTTCGCCATCGGCTACTACACCGACGCCGACCTCGCGTTCTACGGCCAGGCAGCACGCGACTGGACCGTGTGTGACAACTACTTCTCCGCCATCCTCGCCGAGACCTACCCGAACCGGTTCTACCAGCACGCCGCCCAGACCGATCGCATCCACAACTCGACCGACGTCGCGACGATGCCGACCATCTGGGACCGACTCGCCGAGGCCGGAGTGAAGGGCACGTACTACTTCTACGACACCCCGTTCACCGCCCTCTGGGGCAGCAAGTACCTCGACATCTCCAAGCCCTATCCGCAGTTCCTGGCCGATGCGGCAGCCGGGACCCTGCCGGCCGTGAGTTTCGTCGACCCGAAGTTCCTCGACGAGGGCACGGGTTCCAGCGCCGACGACCACCCCCACGCCGACATCCGCGCGGGCCAGCACTTCCTCGACCAGGTCTACGACGCGGTCACCTCCGGCCCCGGCTGGGACAAGACCGTGTTGGTCGTCAACTACGACGAGTGGGGCGGCTTCTACGACCATGTCGCCCCCACCAGCGCACCCGACGCGCACCCCGAATGGGGCATGCGCGGCTTCCGGGTGCCGTGCCTGGTCGTCTCCCCACGTGCCCGCCGCGGCCACGTCGCCAAGGACGTCTACGACCACACCTCTGTCCTGAAGATGATCGAGTGGCGATGGGGACTGCCTGCACTGACCCCGCGTGACGCTGCTGCCCGCAACCTCGCCGAGGTGCTCGACTTCACCAACGCCCCGAACACCGACGTCCCGCGATACGCCGTCCCCCCGTTCGTCGGCACGCCGTGCCCGCCGGCAGGAACGGCCGACTACGAGGACTGGCACGCGCTCAAGGACCTTGCCAACACCCATGGATGGAGCCTGTGATGACCCGCCCCCGCACCTTCGGCCACCGCCCGTCGCGGGCTATTCGTCCCCGAGCTGCTGGCACCCGCCTCGCCGCCGCCGTGACTGCCGTACTCGTCGGCATCGTTGCCACGACAGCGATCTCGCTGGGCGCGTCAGCCGCGCCCGCGCGCGCACCCAGGCCCGCGGCATACCTGCCTGCGGTCAAGCACGTCTTCGTCATCAACCTCGAGAACAAGGGGTATGACGAGACCTGGGGTCCCGGGTCGGCGGCGCCTTATCTGTCGCAGACGTTGCGGGCGCAGGGGAACCTGCTCACCCAGTACTACGGCACCGCGCACAACAGCCTGCCGAACTACATCGCGCAGGTCAGCGGGCAGGGGCCCAATCCGCAGACGCAGGGCGACTGCCAGGTGTTCAGCGACTTCGCCGGCGCGGGCACAGCGGCACCCGGTCAGTACATCGGGGACGGGTGCGTCTACCCCAGGACCGTGCCCACCCTGCAGGGCCAGCTCGACGCCGCCGGTCTGACCTGGCGCGGGTACATGGAGGACATGGGCACTCCTTGCCGACACCCCGCGGTGGGCGCCCCCGACGACACCCAGAAGGCGGAGGTCGGCGACCAGTACGCGGCGCGCCACAACCCGTTCGTGTACTTCCACTCCGTCATCGACGACCCGGCCTACTGCGCCGCCCACGTCGTCGACGCCGGAGCGCTCGACTCCGACCTTGCCGCGACGGCGACCACGCCGAACCTGACCTACATCACGCCCAACCTGTGTCACGACGGGCACGACACGCCCTGCGTCGACGGGCAGCCCGGCGGCTTGGCCTCAGCCGACGCGTGGCTAAAGGCGACCGTGCCGAGCATCCTCAACGCCCCCGCGTTCAAGACGGATGGCCTCCTGCTTATCACGTTCGACGAGTCCGACGGTCCCCAGAGCGATGCCACCGCGTGCTGTGGCGAGGGGCCCGGGCCGAACAGCCCGCTGCCCGGCATCACCGGGATGGGCGGCGGTCGCGTTGGCGCCCTCGCCCTGTCACCGTTCGTGCGCCCCGGCAGCCTCAGCAGCACGCCGTACAACCACTACTCGATGCTCGCGAGCATCGAGGACCTGTTCGGCCAGGCCCGCCTCGGCTATGCGGCACAGAGCGGCCTCAACCGGTTCGGGCTCGACGTCTACAACCGCTGACCGTTCGCCTTCATCGCCGAACGCGTTTGGGGGCAAGCAAGTACGCTCACGGGATGAGCCGGATCTTCTCCGTCAGTGTCTCCTCGGTGTACCCGCACTACGTGACCAAGGTGGAGAAGAAGGGCCGGACCAACGCCGAGCTGGATCAGGTGATCGAGTGGCTGACCGGCTTCGACGAGTCGGAGCTCAAGGGACGGCTGGCCGACGGGACGACGTTCGAGGAGTTCTTCGCCCAGGCACGGCTGAACCCGCGGGCCTCGTCGATCACGGGCGTGGTGTGTGGGGTGCGCGTCGAACAGATCGACGATCCGTTGATGCAGAAGATCCGCTACCTCGACAAGCTCGTGGACGAGCTCGCCAAGGGCAAGGCGATGGACAAGATCCTGCGGAGCTGAAGGGTGCCCTCAGGGAAATCGTCCCTGAGCAGTGTCGGATCGGGGCGCACGCGTTCGTAGTAGGGGTGAGGAGGTGCCGTTCCGGTGAGCGTGGATGACGTAGCGCCGGCGATCACCCGGGCCCACCACGAGGAGTGGGCGCGGGTCGTCGCCTCGCTCACGAGGCGCTTCGGCGACCTCGACATCGCCGAGGAGGCGGCGGCCGAGGCGTTCGCCACGGCGGTCGAGCGGTGGCCGGCACACGGCATACCTCCCAATCCGGGCGCGTGGCTGACCACCACCGCGAACCACAAGGCCATCGACCGGATCCGGCGCGAGAACAAGCGGGACGGCAAGCAGAAGGAGGCCCAGCTGGTGTACGACGACGACCCACCGGAGCCTCTCGGAGCCATCGACGACGATCGGCTGCGACTGCTCTTCACGTGCTGCCACCCGGCGCTCGCGATGGAGTCGCGCGTCGCGCTGACCCTGCGGATGGTCGGCGGCCTGACCGTGCCCGAGATCGCGCGGGCCTTCCTGGTGCAGGAGACCACCATGGGGCAGCGGATCACCCGCGCCAAGGCCAAGATCAAGGCGGCCCACATCCGTACCGGGTGCCGTCCGCGGACGACCTGCCGGCCCGGGTCTCAGGCGTCCTGGCCGTCCTGTTCCTCGTCTTCAACGAGGGCTACCTGGCGACCGGTCCTGACACCGATCCCCTCCGTCACGACCTGACCGCCGAGGCGATCCGGCTCACCCGCCTGATCCGGGGGCTGCTGCCGCAGGACGGTGAGGTGGCCGGGCTGCTGGCGCTGATGCTCCTCATCGAGGCCCGCCGCACCGCCCGCGTGTCCCCGACCGGCGAGCTGGTCACCCTCGACGAGCAGGACCGTGGGCGCTGGGACGCGGCGCTGGTCGCGGAGGGTCATCGGCTGGTGCGCGAGCGGCTGGCCGAGGGCGTGGCTCCGGGGCGGTACCAGCTCCTCGCAGCGGTCAACGCCGTGCACACCTCCGCCCGCGACGCACGCGACACCGACTGGTCCCAGGTCGTCGCACTCTACGACCAGCTCGTCCGCCTCGACCCCTCACCGGTCGTCGCCCTCAACCGCGCCATCGCGGTAGCCGAGCTCGACGGGCCGGACGTGGCGTTGGCCCTCGTCGACCGCCTGGAGGGAGCGTTGTCGGGCTACCACGCCTACCACGCGACGCGGGCCGACCTGCTGCGTCGGCTGGGCCGCAGCCAAGAGTCCCGCGCCGCCTACGACGCCGCGCTCGAGCTGGCCGGCAACACGGCCGAGACCGCCTACCTCACCCGCCGCCGCGACCAGCTCGCCTAGTGGCACTGGCGCGTATGCCGTGGGCGTGCTTTCCCAGTGGTGGCTTGGTTCCGCGCGTCCTACCATCGACCATGGTCCGAATCGGCCGCAGGCAGCAGGAACCGCGAGACGCCAACGACGAGGACCCCGTGGTCCGCCAGTACCGCTTCCTCTTGCGGGAAGCCTCGCCTGACGCGGTGGAGGTGGCGCACACCGAAGCGCTTTCCCGGCTCGGCGAGGACAACCGCCGGGTCATCCTGACGGCCGTCCAGCGTGGGCTGGTCGCGGGTCAGCGGCTCCAACCGGGCGACGCCGCCCAGATCGCGCACCTCATCGTGCTCGGGGAGCGGCGCTCGCCGAACGCCTTCCTGTCGTCCTGCGAGCCGGCAACCTTGCTGGCTCTCTCACAGGCCGTGATCCACACCGAGGCCTGCTTCGGGCTGTTCGGGAGGTATGCCGCCTGGGACGGCGCCGACCCGGAGCCCGAGGAGGAGGGGGCTTGGGCCGAGGCCGGCTTCAATCCCGACAGCGGCCGCTGGAACCTCGCGAGGCAGAACCACCTGAACGCCGACAATGGTGCCGGCATGGGCTTCGGCGGAGGCGGAGCCGGAGGAGGGGGCGATGGCGGCGGGGGAGGCTGACGGCCGGCCCGGGCCCGTCAGGCCGAGTCCTGGGCGTCCTCGGCTGCGCCGCTCTCGAGGCTGAGCAGGATGTCGAGCAGGCAGCGGACCGGCTCCTCGCGGGCGAAGGCGGGATCGGCCAGCCCGGCGATGATGTACTCCGCCACGCGCACCAGCTTGGTGTTGTGCTGGTTGGAGTAGGTGCGCAGCATCTCGAAGGCCGCGTCCTCCCCGATGCCGAAGCTGAGCATGAGGGCACCCTTGGCCTGCTCGATCGCGGCGCGGTGCTCGGTCGAGGCCAGCACTGCTTCCGCGGCTCCCTCACGGAGGGACTGGGTGATGTCGACGATGAACCCCGACAGTCGTTTGACCTCCCCGCCGGCATCCTCGCTCTGGCCCACCAGGACCAGGCGTCGGGTGCGGCCGGCCGGGTCGACGAGCCGGTACTCCAGGGAGAACGGGCGCGCGCGGGTCAGCACCTCATGGAACCGTTCCAGGACAACGGTTCGGTCCTGCTCGACGACGCGTTCGAGCATCAGGTCCGTTGTCGGGTCCTGCCCGAGCGGGATGCCGTACAGCTCCCGGAGATCGGTTGAGCAGGTCCACCGGTCTGCGGTGGCGTCGTACTCGAAGAACAGTGCAGGTTCGTCCGTCAGGGACGCGAGAAATGACATCAGACCCTCCATCGCCAGAGACCGCCGTGGGACAGCAACCACGAGTTCAGAGAGGCCACTTCTTGACCTTCGGCCAAATAATACGAATGGCCGCTCGCGCGTCAAGCCCATCTCGGCGGAAGTCTCGAGCGACACCTTCGCGGGGTGTCTAGGGCAGCCATAGCTCGATGTGATGACGCTCGAAAGGCGTACTCCGCACGCATGTGAATGACGTACGACCCCGGCGTCGGGTCGCCCTAGTGTCGGGAGATGGTCGACCGCCCCGACGACTCGGAGATGACGGACGCAGTGCTGCGCTCGGAGATCGAGCTCTTGGCTGACCTGATGGCGGCCGTCTGTGAGTTTCCCGGGCGGCTCACGGACACCCAGATCGATGCTGTCCTCGGTCTGACCCCTCCCGTTCGGCGGGCCGACGAGGACGCTGGCGGTACGCCACCAGCCCACATGGCGTCGTGAAGGTCGTCGACACCCCTACTCTGACCACGTGCCCTCCTTCGACCGCGTCGTCCTGATCTTCAACCCACACAGCACCGGAGAGGCCAAGGAGCTGGCCGAGGAACTGCGTGAGGACCTCGCCGAGCGCGTGCCGACGCTTGCCGTCGAGCTGCTTCCCACCCAGCACGCGGGCCACGCCGTCGAGCTGTCGCGGGAGGCCGCAGAGGTGGGGGCGCCACTGGTCGTGTCCGTCAGCGGTGACGGCGGCTACAACGAGGTCGTCAACGGCGTCATGCAAGCCGACAACGACCGTGCCTTCGCGGCGGTGCTGGCAGCAGGAAACGCCAACGACCACCGCCGCACGACCAAGGAGCGTCCGATCGCCGAGGCCATCGCCGATGGCTCCGTGAGCCGGATCGACCTCCTCCGCTTCACGGCGGGGGGCGCGGCCGACGAGGTGGTGCGCTACGCGCACTCGTACATCGGCCTGGGCCTGACACCCGTGGTTGCGGTCGACCTCGAAAAGGGAGGCAAGGGTTCGTTGCGCGAGATGGTCACCGTCGTGCGGACGTTCGCGAAGTTCCGCCCGTTCGAGATCGAGATCGAGGACGGCACCCGCCAACAGTTCGACAGCCTCGTCTTCGCCAACATCGCGCAGATGGCGAAGGTTGCCACGCTGGCCGAAGACGAGGGCAAGCCCGACGACGGACTGTTCGAGGTCATCACCCTCCGGCACACGTCGAAGCTGCGGATCCTCGCGATGGCCATCAAGGCGAGCACCATCGGCCTGGGCAAGCAGCCCAGCGTTCGCAGCTACTCGTTCACGACGGTGACCCCGCTACCGCTGCAGATCGACGGCGAGGTCGTCGACCTGCCGGCGGGAGCGACGGTGCAGGTGGACATCCTGACCAAGGTCCTGCAGACCGTCCTGTGAGCGAGGCCACGACCCAAGGGTCGAGCCCCATCGTGGTCTTCGTCCCCGGACTGGGTCTGGACCGCAGATCCTGGCAGCGGGTCCGCCACGAGCTGCGCGGGCAGAGCACCGTCGTCCTGCTGCCCTCCATGGGGCAACCCGTGCCGCGCGGCACCGGGGTTTCAGTCGAGCTTCAGGCCGAGCGCCTTCTGCACAGACTGCCGAGAGGTGCGTCGACCATACTGGTAGGTCACTCGGCCAGCTGCCCCGTCGTGGTCGAAGCGGCCCGCCACACTGACGACGTCGTGGGACTCGTCCTCGTAGGCGCGGTGACCGATCCCGCGGCCCACACCTGGCCGAGGATGCTGGCCCAATGGGGCCGCACCGCCATTCACGAACGCCCAGGTGAAGCCCGTGTGCTCGCCCCGCAGTACCGGCATACCGGGATCCTCAGCATGCTCCGGGGGATGGATTCGCTGCGACGCTTTCGCACGGACCATGCACTGAGCGGGCTGGATCTGCCGGTGGAGGTCGTGCGCGGGGACAAGGACCGAATCGCCTCGCACGAGTGGTCATCGGTTCTGCGGCGCGCGTCCAACGGACGTCTGAGCACAATTCACGGCGCCGCTCACATGGTTCCCCTGACCCATCCCGCCGCCGTCGTGGCTGCCGTCGACCGAGTGCGCCTGGCCGCCGAGCGGCCGTCCGCCCGGCTTCCGTAGGCGTCGCCCGCCGAGCCGTGTTTGCCCGCGGCCCTGGGGGGGTAGGTGCTGAACAGACAGTCGTGGCCGAGCTCTCCGTCGCGAGCTGGTTCGCCGCATCGCGAGAGGGAGTCATGTCGAAGAAGAACACGACGAAGCTTGGTTCGACCCGGGCCGGCGCGGGGAAGGCGAAGGCTTCTGCGGCGGGGCAGCCTGCCACGCAGCCCGCCGCGATCCTCGGTTCCGGGGGAGAGGTGCACCAGCCGGTCCAGGGCGGTCAGGTACTCACCACGGCCCAAGGCGCTCCGMTGTCCGACGACCAGAACAGCCTGCGTGCCGGCCAACGCGGACCGACCCTGTTGGAAGACTTCGCCATGCGGGAGAAGATCTTCCACTTCGATCACGAGCGCATCCCCGAGCGCGTCGTGCACGCCCGCGGCTACGGCGCTCACGGCACCTTCGAGACCACCGCCGACCTGTCAGAGCTCACCAGGGCAGCCATCTTCTCGACCGTCGGCAGGAAGACCGAGGCGTTTGTTCGCTTCTCGACAGTGGCCGGCGCCAAGGGATCCTTCGACCTTGCGCGCGACGTACGTGGGTTCGCGGTGAAGCTCTACACGACCGAGGGCAACTGGGACATCGTCGGCAACAACATCCCGGTGTTCTTCATCCAGGACGCCATCAAGTTCCCCGACCTCGTGCATGCGGTCAAGGAGTCCCCTGACCGGGCGTTCCCCCAGGCGCAGTCGGCTCACGACAGCTTCTGGGACTTCGTGTCCTTCACGCCCGAGGCGATCCACATGACCGTGTGGCAGATGTCGGACCGGGCGATCCCGCGGTCGTTCCGCTTCATGGAGGGGTTCGGGGTCCACACGTTCCGCTTCGTGAACGCCGACGGGGTGTCGACCTTCGTGAAGTTCCACTGGCGACCGCTCCAGGGCCTGCAGTCGGTCGTGTGGAACGAAGCGGTCAAGATCAACGGTGCCGACCCTGACTTCCACCGGCGTGACCTCTGGAACGCGATCACCAGCGGGGACCTGCCGCAGTGGGACCTTGCCGTGCAGGTGTTCGACGAGTCGTTCGCCGAGGAGTTCGACTTTGACGTGCTGGACGCGACCAAGCTGATCCCGGAGGAGCTGGTGCCGCTGCAGGTCGTCGGACGGCTGACGCTGGACCGGGTTGTGGACAACGACTTCGCCGAGACCGAGCAGGTCGCCTTCCACACGGGGAACGTCCCGCCGGGCATCGACTTCTCCAACGACCCGCTGCTCCAAGGGCGCAACTTCTCCTATCTCGACACCCAGCTCTCCCGCCTGGGCACGCCCAACTTCACGCAGCTGCCGATCAACGCACCTCGGTGCCCGGTGGCACACTTCCAGCGCGACGGCAAGATGCAGTACGAGGTGCCGACGGGCCGAGTCAACTACGAGCCCAACGGTTTCGGCGCCGCCGAGCGCGGACCTCGAGCGGACGCGGCAGCGGGCTTCCAGAGCCATGAGGAGCCGCTCGAGGGCACCAAGGTGCGGGTGCGTTCGGCCACCTTCTCCGACCACTACAGCCAGGCCCGACAGTTCTTCATCAGCCAGACGCCGGTCGAGCAGGACCACATCGTGAAGGCCTACACGTTCGAGCTGAGCAAGTGCGAGATCCCGCAGGTGCGGACGCGCATGCTGGCTCACCTGCTCAACGTGCACGAGGACTTGGCGACTGGCGTGGCAGGCGGCCTTGGTATGCCGTTGCCCGAGCCTGCGATCGCGGCCATGCCGCCGCGGACCGACCTCCCGCCTTCGGACGCGCTCAGCATCCTCAAGAGGGGTCCGGGCAGCTTCGCCGGCCGCAAGCTGGGAGTGCTCGTCACCGACGGCACCGATGCCGCGGTGCTCACGGCACTGGCGGACGCGTTCGCCGAGGCTGGCGCCGTCCTGGAGACGATCGCCCCCGTCGTGGGTGGGGTGACCCTCAGCGACGGCTCGGTGCTGCTGGCCGACCAGATGATCGACGGTGGACCCTCCGTGCTCTACGACGCGGTGGTGCTGCTGCCGGGCGCCAAGGCCGTCCCGGCGTTGGCCGTCCGCAGCACCGCCAAGGACTTCGTCTCGGACGCCTTCGCCCACCACAAGTTCGTCGGGTACAACGCCGCCTCACGCCCGCTCCTGGAGGCGGCCGGGGTGGCCGACCTGCTCGATGCCGGGTGTGTGAAGGTCACCAAGTCGACTGCGACCACGTTCGTGAAGAAGTGCGGCGCGCTGCGTTACTGGGAGCGCGATGTCCAGCCCTGACGGGCGCTGCTCACTGCCCGCTGACGCGTTCGCGGCGTTTGCCCTCGGCGATGTACGCCAGCCGGCGCAGGGCCTCGACATTGCGCGGGCCGATGGCGAGCTGCCGCAACGGGCGGGGCAGCAAGGTGCCGGGCCCTGACACGGCGTCCTCGGCCATGGCCACAGTGCACGACTCGTCGCTGCCGGGGATGATCGTGAGTACGACCTTCGCCTCACCCACGGGCCAACCGCGGGCCTTGAGGACGAGCTCGCTGGGCTCGCTGGAACTCAGGACGTGCGTCGTGTCACTCAGAACCGTGGGCCACACCCCGAAGGAGTGGTGGATGCGCGCGCCTTCGGCCGGCCATTCGGGGTCGACGCCCCTCACTCTTGACGCGCCGACGACCCAGGTGGCGTAGAACCAGCCGTCGGCGAGCACGTCCCAGACGGCTTGCGCAGGAGCATCGATGTCTCGGGTGACGGTGATGACGCCTGTGGTCGGGAGTTCCATGGTCAGCTCTTCCTCCAGTCGGGCGGGTGGACGCTGCAACGGCAACGGTAGCGCCGTCGGCGGCTGCGAGACGGGTGGGAGACGGGGCGGTGCCCACGAGGGGTGTACCCGCGTCTGACCTGCGCAAACGTCGCATTGTCCCTGTTGTCCCGTCCTGCACCCGGTGGCGGGACCTCGGGCAACCATGGCTGGTGGCGTCATACCGATGGGGGACAAGCAGCGAACGTGGACACGGAGCCCGTATCTGGCGACTGACGCCTTCGAGGGCCGGACATGACGCGAGTGTCAGTGGCTGGCCGGCTTCCCCACGCGGGGATGGTGGCGCGCAGCCGCCCAGCGAACCGCAGATCCCGCGTCATGTGGCTGCCGACCGGAGTCTTCATCTGTGTGGACAGGAACCAGATGGACCTACAGGTCCACGCCTAGCCAAGGAAGAACAAGCCCCTACGGAGCTCCACCCGGGCTCCACCGAAGGAGCAAGTCATGTTGAAGACCAAACTTGTCGGAACCGGCACGGCCATTCTCTTGGCCGGGGCAGTTGGACTCGTCCCGGCTGCCGCCTCTGCGAGTGCGGCGCCCACAGCGAAGGCCGTGGCTCCCACCGCACAAGCCGCAGCCACGACCCTGCCCGTGACGGGCACCTTGCCCAACGGCACGGCGTTCACGGGTCAGCTGAGCAACCTGACGACCTCGGTCGTCAATGGTGTCGTCCAGCTCTCCGGGACCATCACCGGCACCGGACTGCCCGCGGGCGGGACGACCTTCACGGCACCGCTGCAGGACGTTGCGGTGACGCAGGGCTGCAGCATCCTGACCCTTGACCTCGGCCCGCTCCACCTCGACCTGCTGGGTCTGGTCATCGACCTCGCCCCGGTGTCGTTGGACGTCACGGCGGTCCCCGGTGCGGGCAACCTCCTGGGCAACCTGCTGTGCGCCGTTGCCGGCCTGCTGGACGGGCCGGGCAACGCTCTCGGTGGCATCGCAGCGCTGCTCAACCGTCTGCTGACAGGTCTCGGCCTCTGAGCCGCGTGAGCGACTGACGTGGCAGTGGCGTCCCTGCGCCGCCCCTCACCGCAGGGGCGCCGCTGCCACCCCCCAAAGCCCGGCGACAGCGCCCGACGCAATTGGAGCTCGTGATGACCGTGATCGCCTTCAGACCTCGTCCCCGGCGTGGTGCGCGTCCCCCGGACGGCGACGGCACGCCCATCAGTGGGACGTTCCGATCTCCGCGGGGACGTTCAGGGGCCATGACCGGGTCGCTGCGGCTCCAGCGACTGGTCATCGTGCCGCGCGGTGCCTTCATCACCGGGGTCTTCACGGGTCAGCTCCGTGAGCCGGACGGAACCCTGGTCGGAGTGGACAGCCGTCGCGCCACCGCCCCGGTCGACCTGGTGCGTGACGACAGCGGCCTACGACCCGTGGTCCGACCACTGCAGCTCGACCTGATGGGGATCACCGTCCACGTCGAGCGTTTCACGATCGAACCTTCGCTTGCCTTTCCTCGCGGGGAGAGCAGCACCGGAGGGAGGGCACGCACCACCCGCACGAGTCGGGCTCGCGTGGAACCGCTGTGAAGGCCGTCGCGCTGGCTGCGCCGGGTCTGGTGCTCGGGCTGCTGCACGTTCTCCAGAAGCTGGAGTCGTGGACCGTGGAGGACAGCGCGCCAGCTGTTTCCCGCAGACCGCCCCCGGCACCGTTTCCGCACCCAACGGCCCTCGAAACCAAGGACCACTGACCAGCGAGGGCGCTCCACCTGCTGATGGTGACGGGACCAGCCGCGCGGCGCCGGGATGCGAGGTTCCTCTCCCGGCGCCACGCGGTGTCCACCCGCTCTCGGTCACGGCACGGGGCGTCCTGCCTGTCGCCGCTGGACGCCAACTGTGCAGGTCAGAGGGGTGGAAATGCTCGGTGCGGCGTAGTGTCGCACCCGTGAGCACGGCCGGGGCGGCCGACGAGCCGAGGGAGCCAACAGGGGCGGCAGATGTCGCGGCCCTGATCCCCATGCTGCGCCGGATCGTCGCAGCCCGGGTCGGCCAGCACCCCGCGGCGGAGGACCTGGTCCAGGAGACGCTGCTCCGGGTGCTGGCGGCCGAGAACCGGATCGAGCCCGGCATGATCGAGCCATACGCGATCGCCACGGTCCGCAACGTCATGGCCACCATGTGGCGCAACGACGACCGAGAAGTCCGCAACAGGCACCGGGTGCTCGACCCGAGCGAGCCGGAGGAGGCCGAAGAGGTCGTCGTCGCCTCGGAGGAACAGTCCGCCATCAACGAGGCGCTTCGCCGGCTGACCGACCGCGAACGAGAGGTCCTGCTGGCGCATGAGGTGAGTGGTCGCGCCACCCAGTCGCTGGCGGAGGAGACCGGAAGCACGGCCGGTGCTGTGGCCGCCCAGCTGAAGCGGACCCGAGCCCGGTTGCGGGTCGAGTACCTGCTCGCGCTGGAGCGGGCCGAGCCCCCCACAGACAGATGCAGGCCTGTGCTGCTGGCCCTCTCCAGCGCGGACCGACGACGACAGCGTGAGGTCGATGCTGCTCGACACCTGCTCGAGTGCGAGCTCTGCGCCCGGCTCAGCGAACCACTGCTCGGCAGGGGGCCGGTGCGGGACGACGAGGTGCACGTGCCAATCAGCGCGGACCCGGACATCGTCACGGTGCGTCAAGCCGCTCGCGAGCTGGCGGTGCGCGCCGGCTTCAGGGGCACAGACCTGACGCTGCTCGCCACGGCCGTGTCGGAGGTGGCCCGCAACATCGTCCGGTTCGCCTCACCCGGGGAGGTGACGATCGAGCTGCTCGAACGTCCACGTCCCGGCATCCGGGTCGTCGCCCGGGACACCGGACCCGGCATACCGGACGTCGAGAAGGCCATGGAAGACGGCTACAGCACCTACAGCGGACTCGGCCTCGGGCTTCCCGGAGCCAGACGGCTGATGGACGAGTTCACCATCGTCTCCGAGGCGGAGCACGGCACCACTGTGAGCATGACCAAATGGTTCGACAAGAAGGGATGAGCATGAACGCCCAGAACACGGAGGACCCGACGGAGCACGAGCCGTCCCTGTCCGGCAACCAGCTGCTTCCCCAGCTGGTGGCCCACCTGAGGGAACATCGCGCGAAGCTCCGCAACGAGTGGGCGTCCCGCATCCGCGATGCCCACCTGCTCGAGGCCATGACCCCGCAGGAGATGATCGCCGAGACCACGTCGGTCTATGACAACTACGTGGAGGTGCTCGAGACCGGCAGTGTGGAAGCGTTGCAGCACTATGCCCGCGACCTGTCGGAGCGGATCATCCCGCGGGGGGTCGAGACGCATGAGGTGGTCGGCATCGTGTTGCTGCTGAGGGATGTCCTGGCGCGGTCGCTCTTCGAGAAGTACCAGCGGGACTTCGCCCTACTCAACCAGATCCTCGACGCGTACGAACCGGCGGCGAACCGTATCGCCAACACCGTGGCCGTCAGCTTCGTCGACGAGCGCGAGCGCGTCATCCGCCAGCAGCAGGACGCCATCAAGGAGCTGTCGACCCCGGTGCTGCCCGTTCGGGAGAGGCTCCTCATCCTGCCGATCATCGGCGTTTTGGACAGCGAACGGGCCAGGCAGCTCACCGAGCAGCTGCTGAGCGGCATACGCACCCATCGCGCCAAGGTGGTCGTCATCGACATCACGGGGGCCCCGGACGTCGACGAGACCGTCGCGAACCACCTGGTGCAGACGGTAGACGCCTCGCGGCTGATGGGTGCCAGCGTCATCATCACCGGCCTGTCGCCCACGATTGCGCAAACCCTCGTCACGATCGGCGTGGACCTGAGCAAGATGAACACCATCGGCGACCTCCAGGGCGGCCTCGAGGAGGCCGAGCGGCTGCTCGGCTACGCGGTGACGCGCAAGGCGGTGACTGACGGCTCGTGAACTCCGGACCGGCCCTCGTCTCCATACTGCGTCAGGGTGACACCCTCGTCGCGTCGGTCCACACTGCCCTGGACGACTCGGAGATGGTCCGGTTCCAGGACGACCTCGTCCGCCAGATCGGTGAGCACCGCGCGCGTGGCGTCATCATCGACGTGGCAGCACTGGACGTGATCGACAGCTTCGGGTCGCGCACGCTGCAGTCGATCGCCGACATCGCCCGCCTGCGCGGCGCGGCCACCGTCATCGTCGGCATCCAGCCCGAGGTCGCGTACGCCATGGTGCGCCTGGGTATGGGGATGGGTGAGGTCCCGACGGCGCTGGATCTGGAGGAGGGCCTCGACTACCTCACGAGGATCCGTGGACAGGGGAACAGGCATGAGTGACGTCGAGGACCTGACCCTCGACTACCGTGCCGCGTTCCAGCGCTACCTGCCCCAGCGCAGTGAGGCGGCGCTGACGCTGGGCTACCAGCTGGGGCGCCAGGCGATCGTCCGGGGGGTGAGTCTTCTCGACCTGGTCCACGTCCACCACCTCGTCCTCGCCGAGGTCCTCGAAGACAGCCCGGAAAATGACGTGCGCGGGGTCACGGCTGCCGCCTCCGAGTTCCTGCTGGAGGTGCTCTCGACGTTCGACATGGCACACCGGAGCCTGAGCTCCGCGACATCGAAAGCCGTGCAGGGCAGGGGCAACGGATGACATCCCGCTACCGAATCATCATGGCCCTCACGTCCCTGGCCACAGTGTCGGGCTGCGCGGGCCAGGGGAACGTCGAGGCCGCCACCGTGAAGGCAGCGGCCAGCACGTTCGTCCGGTCCGTGAGCACCGCGCCCGCGACGGCCTGCGGGCTGCTGGCCCCCGAGACCCTTCGAGCCCTCGAGGAGTCCGACGGCCCTTGCGCGGAGGCCTTGCCGTCCTCCGCGGAGGAGAAGGGCTCCACCTCGGTGGAGTCCGTGCAGGTCTACGGCAAGGACGCTGTGGTGCACCTGTCGACGGACACGATCTTCCTCGCCCGGTTCAAGCAGGGATGGCGCGTGACCGCCGCGGGCTGCAGCCGGCAGCAAGACGGCCGGCCGTATGACTGCAAGGTCAAGGGAGCCTGACGTGCGTGCATGGTTCGCCGGGTACCTGCTGTTCATCGGACTGGGACTCACCTTCTGCTTCGCCATGGGGGTGACCCACCGATGAGGACGTGGCTTCGTGAGAACAGCCTCACCCTGGCCTTCTCGGTGCTACTCCTGGTTGCCCTCGTCGGTCAATCACTCACCGGGGAGGCCTCGTACAACGAGGCGGCGATGGACGCCGGGCTACCCACACTCACCTTGCGGGAGTACGTCACCTCGTCGCAGTTCGCGGTGGACGTTGCAGAGAACTGGCAGTCGGAGTACCTGCAGTTCCTGCTCTACATCCTCCTGACGGTGTGGCTCCTGCAGAAGGGGTCCCCGGAGTCCAAGCCCCTCGACCACGCCGGTCGTGGGTCGGACAAGGACCAGAAGGTCGGACGCTATGCGGACGTGGGGTCGCCCACGTGGGCCAAGGTCGGGGGTTGGCGGACCAGCCTGTACTCACGCTCCCTCGGACTGGCGATGGGGGCGGTCTTCCTCGGGTCGTGGACGGCGCAGCTGGTCGCCGGTCGCAGTGCCTACAACGCCGAGCAGCTGCAGGACCTCCAGGATCCGCTGACGTGGAATGGCTACCTGCACGCTCCGGACTTCTGGAATCGCACCTTCCAGAACTGGCAGTCGGAGTTCCTCGCCGTCGGCAGCATGGTGGTGTTCAGCATCTACCTGCGGGAGCGCGGGTCGCCGGAGTCCAAGCCGGTCGGGAGCGCCCACAGCAGCACGGGAGTCGAGGGCTAGGCGCCCTGCCCTCTGGAGCCGCGGCAGCTACGCGCCGGGCGAGGCTTCCGGTCGGGCACTCCGGAGGGCGTCGTGCAGTGCGGCGAGGTCGGGGAAGGTGAGCTCGGCTCCGGCGTCGTGCAGCTCGGGCGCACTGGTCCCCCCGGTCGCGACCCCCACCCCGGAGGCCCCGACGCGGGTCGCGGCCTCCATGTCCCAGACGGAGTCACCGACCACCATCAGGTCCTCGGGCTCGAGGTCCGCTCGCGTCATGACGGACTCGAGCAGGTCCTTGCTGGGCTTCGAGCTCGCCACGTCGTCGCCCGTGACGATCAGGTCGAAGTCGGGCTGGTCCAGGACCTCGAGCATCGCCCACAGGTCCCGTTCCCCGCCGGACGTGGCGAGCGCCACCGTCAGCCCGGCGTCCCGACACCACTGCAGGAGTGAACCGGCGCCCGGAAGCGGGTGCAGACGGTCGTGCCACGTGCCGAACAGTGCATCGTGGGCAGCCGTGATGGCGCTGTCCTGGCTCCGGTTCCGCCGGTCACCGAGCACGTGGTCGAGCAGGTTGTCGGCCCCCATCCCCACCGCGTGGTGCACCATCGCCATGGGCCGGTCGTGACCGAACTGCTGCATCGCCTCCCACCAGCTGATCGTGTGGACGTAAGTCGAGTCGACCAGGGTGCCGTCGAGGTCGAAGACGATCCCGCTGACGCGGGTGAGCACGTCAGACATGCTTCCTTCCCCGCATCGCCCGCCCTGCGAGGACCGTCCCGCCCGCGGCGCCGAGGGCGAGGACCGCCGTGACCTCCTTGGGGCGGTGGGAGAGCTCCTGCTGCCAACTGCGGCCCTTCGCCCGGTCGTCGAAGGAACCGTGGGCGCCGAAGTCCCGGCCGCCGGGACCGTCCGCCGCGTCCCACAGGTTGGCTGGGTCGGCTGGGTCCCGGGGTTCGTCGGTCTGCTGGGCGTTGTATGCCGTCCGAGCCAGGTAGCGATCGAGCAGGCCGGGCGCGACGGCGTTGGCGACCAGGGTGCCGACGGTGGAGGCGCCGACCCAGTACTCCCGCCGACGGGGGTGGTCGGCTGCGTAGACGACCGCACGCGCAGCGACCTCGGGCTGGTAGATCGGCGGGACGGGCTGGGCACGTCGAGGGAGCTTCGACAACACCCAGCCGAACTGAGGTGTGTTGAGGGCCGGCATCTGGACCATCGTGACGCGGACGTTGCTGCCATCGTGCAGCAGCTCGCAGCGGAGCGACTCGTGGAAACCCTGGACGGCGTGCCGTGCACCGCAGTACGCGGTCTGGAGCGGGATTCCCCGATAGGCCAGCGCTGACCCCACGTGGACGATCGTTCCGCGGTTGCGCGCCCGCATCCGGGGAAGGGCCGACATCGTGCAGTACACGTAGCCGAGGTAGCTCACCTCGGTGGCGCGGCGGAACTCGTCGGCGGTGACCTGGCTGAACGGCGCGAACACGGAGGTGAACGCCGCGTTGACCCACACGTCGATCGGACCGAGCTCGTCCTCGATCCGGGCCACGGCGCTCTCGACCGCCTCTGCGTCGGCGACATCCACGGGCACCGAGAGGGCCTTGACCCCAGCCTGCTGTGCCTCCCGGACGGCAGCCTCGAGCCCCGAGCTGCCTCTCGCGATGAGAGCGACGTCGTCGCCTCGCCGCGCGAACTCACGGACGCAGGCGCGTCCCACGCCTCCACTCGCACCCGTCACGACCACCACTCGTTTCATCGGACTGCTCCTCTCCTTCGTTGGTCCTTCCCGATGCGGTCAGGCGATCCGCTCGTCGCCTTCGCGAATAACCTGCAGCCACCTGCACCCGTAGCCGTCGAGGTCGACCTCGACCGTCGGAGCGCCCGAGCCGTCTCCGACCGGCTCGAGGCGGTAGTCCGCGAGCAGGTCGGTCAGGTGGACGATCGGCGGCAGGTCGTCGCCGGCGATCGTGGCCAGCGAGAGCGGCACGCGACAGGCCTCCGAGCCGAGGTTGTGGACCGCGATGGTGGCCCAGGGGTCTACGCGGGCGACGTGCGCCAGGACGGCGTCGAACGGCTGCTCGAGCGGGTGGAACCGACCCCATCCGAGCTCGGGCGACTGGCGGTAGCGGCGGATCAGCTGGGCCACGAAGGTCCACAGCGAGTCGGGGTCGTTGCGCTGGGAGGCCACGTTGACGTGGTCGGGTCCGTAGGCGCCCTCCGTGACGGGCCGCGGCAGCCGGCCCTTCGCCGCACGGGAGAAGCCGCCGTTCTTGGCCGCGCTCCACTGCATCGGCGTCCGCACGGCATACCGGCCCGGCACGTCGAGGTTCTCGCCCATGCCGATCTCTTCGCCGTAGAAGAGAACCGGGCTGCCGGGCAGCGAGAACATGAGGGAGTAGGCCAGCCGGATGCGGCGGGGGTCGCCGTCGAGCATCGTCGGCAGCCGGCGGCGCAGGCCGCGCCCGTAGAGCTGCATTGCGGGGTCGGGTCCGAAGGCGTCGAAGACCTCCTGGCGCTCCTCGTCGGTGAGCTTGTCGAGGGTGAGCTCGTCATGGTTGCGGAGGAAGTTCACCCACTGGCTCTCCTCGTCGGCCTCCGGCCTGCCCTGCAACGCCTTGCCCAACGGCCGTGCGTCGCCGCGCGCGAGGGACAGCCAGGTCGCCTGCATGCCGATGAAGTCGAACTGCATGGTGAGCTCGTCCCCGTCCGCTCCGCCGAAGAAGGCCGTCTGCTCTGCGCGCGGCACGTTGACCTCTCCGAGGAGGACGACGTCGCTACCCCGCCGCCCGCAGAACGCCTTGACGTGGCGCAGGGTCTCGTGGGGGTCCCACTCGAACTTCTGGTCCTTCTTGGGCACGGTGTCCCGCGCGAAGAGGAACGGCACCGCGTCGATGCGGAAACCCGAGACGCCCAGCTCGAGCCACAGACCCATGACCTTGACGATCTCGTCGCGGACCTTGGGATTGGCGGTGTTGAGGTCAGGCTGGGTCTTGTAGAAGTTGTGCAGGTACCACTCGTCGGTGCGGGGGTCCTTCTCCCAGATGCTGTCCTCCTTGTCGGGGAAGACGACCATCGCCGACGTGTCCGGTGGGGCCGTCGAGCGCCACACGTAGTAGTCCCTGTACGGGTTGTCGGTGCCCTTGCGGGCCTGCACGAACCACGGATGGTGGTCCGACGTGTGGTTCATGACGAAGTCGAGGATGACCCGGATGCCGCGCGACCGCGCGGTCCGGACCAGCTCGACGAAGTCACCCAGGTCGCCCAGCCGGGGGTCGACGCCCAGGAAGTCGGTGATGTCGTACCCGTCGTCCACGTCGCGCGTCGGGTAGAGCGGCATGAGCCACAGGCACGTGACGCCGAGGTCGGCCAGGTAGTCGATCCGGCGCGCCATGCCCGCCAGGTCGCCCTGCCCGTCCCCGTCGGCATCGAGGAAGGTCTGGACGTCGGCGCAGTAGAACACCGCGGTCTTCCACCACAGGTCGGCCGTCTTGGACATCTGCATGTGTCCTCACTACCACCGTTGGCCCGAGCCAGCCACCGCGAAAGCGCTGGTCAGGAGGCCGCGCCGATCTCCCGACCCCCAAAGATCGTCCGGCCGGGTTCTTGGCGATCCCGTGCCGCGGCAGGCGCTCGCTGTCATCATGTCGGCATGACACAGGGGTCTGGCATCGAGGCGCGGCTCGACTACCGCCTGACCGGACTTGCCCGCGTGACGGCCGAGCTCATCCGGGCGGCCAGCGCAGAGGACGTCACCAGGATCGTGGTCGAACACAGCTCCGAAGCCGTGGGAGCGACCATGGCCTCGCTCAGCCTGAAGGACGGGCCCGACACGATCCGGCTCATGGGGCTGCGGGGTGGGGACGAGGGAGATGCCGAGGCCTTCGCGACCTACCCCTTGTCGATGCCGAGCCCGGCGGCTGACGTCATCGTCTCGGGTCGTCGCATCCTGTTGTCCGGTCGTGAGGCGATCCTCGATGCCTATCCGGACACCCCGCGGATAGATCGCGGCGACCGCTCGGTGCTGGTCCTGCCGTTGAACACCGCGAACGACACCCTCGGGGCGATCGGGCTGTCCTTCCCCGGACGACGCAGGTTCGAGCCCACGGAGCTCGACTGCCTCGACATCCTGGCCGACACCTGCGCCCAGGCGTTGCAGCGCGTGCAGGCCGAGCAGGAGGCAGCCGACCGCCAGACCAAGCTGACCTTCCTCGCCGAGGCCTCGGCCGAGCTCGCGAGCAGCCTCGACTACGAGTCCACCCTGGCGCGGGTGGCCCAGCTCGCAGTGCCGACCTTCGCCGACTGGTGTGCGATCGACCTGGTCAAGGACAACCGGCTGCGCCGGCTCGCCGTGGCCCATGTCGACCCGGCCAAGGTGGCGTACGCGCACGAGCTCGCGGAGCGGTACCCCAGCGACCCGAACTCCGCCAGCGGTCCGTGGCAGGTGATGAGGACAGGGCGCAGCGAGCTCATCGCGGAGATCACCGACGAGATGCTCGTCGCCGGGGCCCGGGACGAGGAGCACCTCCGGATCGCGCGAGAGCTGGCGTTGTACAGCGCGGTGACCGTCCCCCTCGTCGCGCGCGGACGAACCCTCGGCGTCATCACGTGGGTGAGCGCGGAGTCCAAGCACCGCTACACGGAGGGCGACCTCGTGTTCGCCGAGGACATCGCGCGCAGGGCGGCCGTCTCGATCGACAACTCCGAGCTGCACAGCGAGACCCTGGCGGTCGCCACCCGGCTGCAGCACGCCGTCCTCCCGGTCGGGCTGCCGGTGATCGAGGGCTGCGATGTCGCGGCGCGCTACCTGCCGTCTGGCCGTACCGAGGTGGGGGGCGACTTCTACGACGTGGTCGCCCTCACGGACGGGCGGGTGGCGGTCTTCGTCGGAGACGTGATGGGGCGTGGGGTCGAGGCCGCCGCGTCGATGGCGCAGATGCGGGCATCGGTGCGCGCCTACATCGCCGCGGACCCGCTCCCGGACGTGGTGCTGACCAAGCTCGACCTGATGCTCGCTGCCTACGGTGACGAGCAGTTCGTCACGCTGGCCTACCTGCTGGTCGATCCGGGACGGAACGACCTGCTGGTCGCGAACGCCGGACATCCGGCGCCGATCCTCCTGCGAGCAGACAATTCCGTCGAGCAGTTTCCCAGTGCCGACGGTGGGCCCTTGGCCATCGGAGAGGGACGACGTCGTCGCCATCGGATGTGGTTCGGTCCCGGCGACACCGTCCTGCTCTTCACCGACGGGTTGATCGAGCGGCGCACCGAGGACATCGACGTCGGTCGAGAACGACTCACGGCTGCCCTCGCCGGCCTCACGGACCCGGACCTGTTCCGCGGCCTGTGCGGCACCATCGCCGCGGTCGCGGACGAGACGCATGACGACGACGTGGCTGCGGTCGCCCTGCGTCGGCACGCCGCGGTGCCGACGGCGCGAACCCTCGAGAACGCCGCCGCCGGCGCCGAGGACCTCGAGCCCGCGCCCTGACGACCGCGCGCCCTGACGACTTCCAGGCGCCCTGCGACTGTCAGGCGCCCTGCGACTGTCAGGCGCTCTTGCGACGCAGGTAGGCCCACGCCAGGAGCGCGCAGGCCAAGCCGTTGGCCATTCCCACCAGGATGTCGGTCAGGTGGTGCATGCCTCGGTAGAGGCGGGCCCACGCCACCAGCACAGGGATGACGAGGCACACCGCCGTCACGGCCCGGCGCAGCACGGGTGACTCGATCCGCTGGGCCAGGAGCGCGAAGCTGACGTAGAGCGCGGTGGCCGCACCGACGTGACCGCTCGGGTAGCTCGAGGTCGGCGGAGCCGGGTCGAGGTGGGCCACGTGGGGCCGGGGCCGGCCCACGACGGCCGTGGCGATCACGAAGACGGTGGCCTGGAGGGAGATCGCGATGGCCGGTATGACGGCCACCCACCACTGCCGCGTGCCCCACCAGAGGAGGCCGACGGCGATCACGCACACCCCGATGACGATCTCGGTGTTGCCGATGTGGGACCACACCAGCGTCACGTCGTCCCACCGCGGGGTGCGCACGCCCTGGGCGTCCTTGCTGATGCCCTCCTCGGAGGGCAGGCCGCCGAGAGGTCCCTTGATCAACAGCCCGATGCCCACGATGGCAGCCCAGAGGGCAACTGCCGGGGCGACGGCGCGGACGAACGCGTCCCGGACCGCGGAGCCGACTGGAGGCGACGAGCGATCGTCGGTGTAGCGCGTCAAGAAGGCCATGGTGTCCTACTCCGGTGGGGGTGCACAGCTTGACGAGCCTAGCGCCCAAAGCCTCGGCCACGGGTCGCTGACCTGCGCAGATGCTGAGCCGGCAGGTGGGACACCGGAGTCGCGCTGCTCCGTCAGTCCCGAAGCCCAGCCAGGGCGCGGACCGCGGCGAGGCCTTCGGGGCTGCCCGGCCAGTGCCGCTCGAGCGCCTCCGCCCCTGCGCGCCGGGTGACCGAGCGCAGTACCAGGGCCACGAGGATGGCGTCGTCGGCATAGCCGATGACGGGGAGGAAGTCCGGCACGACGTCGACCGGGCTCGCGAGGTAGGCGAGCAGCAGCCACAGGCGCACTCGCGCGGCACGCGGCACCGTGGCGTCCACGGCCAGGCGTCGCAGCAGGCGAAGGAGGTCGGGCAGCAACCGCAACGCCTCCCGCAACCGCAGGTCGTCCGGACGGGCCCACCACAGTGCCACCACCAGGACGACCCAGAGCAGCACCAGGCCGCCACCGACGGTTGCGGCCAGCGACCACCACGCGGGCGCGCCGTCGGCCAGGTCGATCCGCGGGAGGGGCATCCCGTCAGTCTCGCCCATGCCCAGGCCGCGTATACCGGCGTCACGGCAGGCACGCTGGTTCGCCCCTCCGGGGTGGTCTAGTCCGTTCGGTCAGAACTACGCAGGCCAAACGTGCCAACCGCCGTTGGATACCTATCCCTGCCCCCTGTGGGCGCACGTATGTTGCCGTTCGCCCAAGTTTTCGTCGTGAGGAAGGTGGCTCCGTGTCCAGACTGCAGTCGGCGGCTGGCCGTGTCCCCCAACGCTGGTCGTTCGGTCAGTGGCCCCTCCGTCGCAAACTGGCAGCCGCCATCGTTCTTCCCGTGCTGCTGGCCTTCGTCTTCGGTGGCCTCCGCGTCAAGAACGACTTCGACTCCTCTCGCAAGCTCTCGCGGGCCGCGGACACCGTCCTCGTCATCCGCCCCGTTGTCGAGTACAACCTCGCGGTCCAGCGGCTGGCTGCTGCCGAGAGCGTCGGCGGCGGCGGCGTCATCGCCGCCATCACGAAGTACGAGTCCGCGGCGGCGAACCTCCGCATCGCCATCAAGGTCCCCGGCGTCCCTGACTCGGTGAAGGAGAGCGCCACGACGGCGCTGTCGCTCGGGCAGGCAGTGCGTACGGCCAAGACGCAGAACGGCTTCTCCGACACCGTCATCGACAAGTCGGGCAACACCGCCACCCTGATGTCCTCGGCGGTCTCCGACCTCGGCCTCAGCGACGACTCGGCCTCCGCCAAGCTCGTCGTGGCCCTCCAGGACGCTATCGCCGCCCAGCGCGCCATGACCGGCGAACAGGTCAACCTCGCCAACACTGACGACGCAGCCGCCAACCTGCGCGCCGTCGGTCAGGTCGGCGCCGAGACCGCAGCCCTGACGCGACTCATGTCGGCCTCGACGGGCGAGCAGGTCGGACAGGTCCGCCAGCTCCTCAACGAGAACGGCCGCCGTGGGTACACCCTCCAGCAGGCGTCGCCCGACAAGGCCCAGATCCAGGGGCTCGGAACGGTCATCGAGTCCAGCAACGCCGGCTACACCAAGCTCATGGACGGGCAGCTGACCGCGCTCGAGACCAACCTCCGCCAGCGCGCGGCAGAGCACCGCACCGCAGCGATCCTCAACGCCATCATCGTGATCGCTGCGCTGACGGCCGCCCTGGCCCTGGTGGTGGCCCTCATCCGATCGCTCCTCCTCCCGATCCGCGCCGTGCGCCAGGGCGCCCTGGAGGTTGCCAACAAGCGGCTGCCGGAAGCGGTCACCGCCATGCGTGACGGCACCGAGCTCCCCGCCTTCGAACCGATCCCGGTCCACACGACCGAGGAGATGGGTCAGCTCGCTCGCGCGGTGGACGACCTCCACACCCAGGCCCGCACCCTCGCCGGCGAGCAGGCCCGCCTGCGCGTCCAGGTCGGCCACATGTTCGAGACGCTGTCGCGCCGGAGCACGTCCCTCATCGACCAGCAGCTCAGCCTCATCGAGCGCCTCGAGAGCGACGAGGAAGACCCCAAGCGGCTGCAGAGCCTCTTCCGCCTCGACCACCTCGCCGCCCGTATGCGCCGCAACAGCGACTCGCTGCTGGTGCTCGCCGGCACGTCCACCCGTCGTGGCGTGTCCGGGTCGGTCTCGGTCTCCGACGCCGTCCGTGCGGCCGTGTCCGAGGTGGAGAACTACGAGCGCATCGACATCGGTGACACCTCGAACGACCACGTCCTGGGTGCGGTCGGCTCCGACCTCATCCACCTGGTCGCCGAGGTCGTGGACAACGCCCTCTCCTACTCGCCGCCCACCTCCCGTGTGGCGATCCGTGGTGCCCGCACGCCCGAAGGCGGCCTCCTCATCGAGGTCTCCGACCGTGGCCTCGGTATGCCGCCCAAGGAGCTTGCTGCCCTCAACGACCAGCTCGCGCACGGTGGCGACATCACCGCCGACACCGCCCGTCGCATGGGCCTGTTCGTGGTCGGAAGCCTCGCGAAGCGGCACGGCATCGCGGTGCGGCTGCGCCGCAACGGCGACGACAAGCAGGGCATCACGGTGTCCGTGCACCTGCCCGCGGCCCTGCTCGCCGACAGCAGCCGGGGCGAGCGCCCGGCGCGCCCGGCCGCTGCTCCAGCCGTTCCTGAGGCGCCGGCAGCCTCCTCCCTCGGAGCCCCGCCCGCGTCGGCTGTCGGCGGCACCACCAAGTCCGGCCTGCCCACCCGCGTGCGCGGCGCCAGCGGCGCCACGCCGAGCCCGGTGCCGGGTGCAGCCAAGAAGGTGCTGCCCACCCGCACGCCGGGGGCCCACGGCCCCTCGGCCGCGAACGGCATACAGACCCCCGCCAAGCCCGTCATCGACGGTGCCGACGCGGCGGTGGAGGAGAAGGCGCCCACCAACGGCCACGCCGCCCCGGAGAAGGGTGTCAACGGCTCGTCCGACAAGCCCGCCGTCAACGGCGCGACCGTCGCGCCGACGGACGACACCCCGGCCACGCAGGTTCCTGCCGAGGCTGCGACGGCCGCTGTCGCCGACCCCCAGGTCTCCGACCCCGAGGTCACCGAGGCCCCCACCCAGAGCCAGGACGCTCCGGCGGCAGAGGCAGCCACCGGGCCCCAGCTCTCGGCGTCCGGACTTCCGGTCCGCAAGCCACGGGCCACCGGGATCACCGAGTACCGCGAGTTCGAGGACGCCCCGTCCGCGCCCGAGGAGGAAGCACCGACCAAGCCCGGTGCCAAGTCGAGTGCCCCCGCCGCCAAGTCGGGCCGGCTCAGCTGGCTTCCCGGCCGCGCGAAGGCGGCCGCCGAAGCCGCCCGGATCGAGGCGGAGGTCGACGAGCCCCGTCAGATGCCCTCCAACCTGTCCGCCTGGCTCGAGCACCGCGCCAAGATCGTCGAGGCCGGCAAGGCCCGTGAGCTCGGGGCCGAGGACCCGGCAACCGACGGCGAGACCGCAGCGCACACCGACATCGCCGCCCAGGACAACTCGATCGACTCGATCGACTCGATCCACTCACCTGAGTCGAACGGCTCGTCGGTCAGCAGCGACTCGATGGACTCGCACGACTCGACCACCGAGATGCACGTGCCCGAGGAGTGGGTGGCCGAGGTCGCCCTTGTCGAGGCCGCCGATGCCGGGTCCGACCAGGTCCCGGAGCAGCACTCCGAGCAGGACTCTGACGACGCTCCCGTCGGAGAGGCCGGAGGCGAGCTGGTTGCTGACGGCGCACCCGAGGCCGTTGCCGACGCGCCGGCGGAGGCTTCCGCCGAGGTGTCGGCGCCGGTCGACAGCCTCGATGTCGTCCAGGCCCCTGTCACCGGGCCGGAAGGTGCCACGCCGCTGCCGACCCGCGTCCCGGGGGCGACGTCCGCGCTTGCCACCCAGGACCCCACGGCTGGCGCACCCAGCTCACGGCCGGCGATGCGGGCGCACAACACGTCCTTCTTCGGCGCCCGTCGGGCCCGCGACGCGGCCGTGGTGCCGGAGCGCGAGGAGACCGTCGTCAGCGCGGAGGCCGCGACCACCGAGTCCGTGCCCGAGGCCGTGACCGAGCCGGTCGCCGTTGTCGAGCAGGAGACCGAGGTCGTCGCGTTCCAGGAGCCGGTGGTCGAGGCAGTCGCCGACGTCGAGCAGGAGACCGAGGTCGTCGCGTTCCAGGAGCCGGTGGTCGAGGCAGTCGCCGACGCTCCCGAACAGCGCGTCGACGAGGGCGTCGAGACGGCAGCCGAGGAGACCACCGAGCTGGTTGCGGTGGCGCCCGAGGACGTCGAGGAGCCGGCGAGCGCGCCTCGCAGCGGGAACCTCAACGACACCCCCATCTTCCGAGCGATGATGTCGCGCTGGCTGACCGACGACTCGTCGGTGCCCGCATCGGCATCGTGGTCGACCAACGAGGCTGACCAGGCGTGGTCAGCCGCCGCACGGATCGAGGAGACCCAACCCCTGGAAGAGTCCGCAGCCGGCCTCCCCATGCGACGCCCGGGCAGCTACCTGATCCCCGGCGCCGTCGACGAGGCCGACGAGAAGCCCGCTGCCCGCGCAGCATCGCGACGCGATCCCGAATCGATCCGCCGCAACCTCAACCGCCACAAGAACGGCGTGAGCTCCGCTCGCACCGAGGCACAAGATGGAACACACCGAGAGGAAGCCGATGTACACCACTGACGCCATGGCCCAGCCCAAGGGCGAGTACGACTGGCTCGTGGCCAAGTTCACGACGGAGACCCCTGGCGTTTCACACGCCATCCTGGTGTCCGCCGACGGGCTTCCCATGGCCGCCAGCGAGCAGCTGCCCGTCGATCGCGCCGAGCAGATGGCAGCCGTGGCCTCGGGCATGGCCAGCCTCGCCTCGGGCGCGGCCCGCCTCTTCCAGGGCGGCACGGTCCTGCAGTCCGT
Organism: Pedococcus sp. P3_C7; assembly: GCF_056402615.1. Lineage (NCBI taxonomy): Bacteria > Bacillati > Actinomycetota > Actinomycetes > Micrococcales > Intrasporangiaceae > Pedococcus > Pedococcus sp. P3_C7. The sequence goes on from NZ_JBFUHC010000010.1 coordinate 331,767, forward strand.
CATCGAGATGGAGCTGGGCTACCTGCTCCTCATGAGCGTCGGGGACGGCTCGCACCTGGCAGCACTCACCAGCACCGACTCTGACATCGGTCAGGTCGGCTACGAGATGGCGGTCCTGGTCGACCGCGTCGGCAAGATGATCGACGCGTCTGCCCGGACCCCGATGTCGGGCTAGACCCATGGCGCCAGACGGACGCGAAGTGTCGGCAGGCCCTCGCCTGGTCCGGCCGTACGCACTGACGTCCGGACGCACCGAGTCCGTGGTCGACCTTCCCATCGAGGCCACGTTCGAGGTGCTTCCCTCCGGACGCACCACGACCTGGCCCGAGGGCGACCTCTCGGGGCGGATCATCGACCTGTGCGCAGCCAAGGAGTCGGTGGCCGAGGTCTCGGCAAAGCTGCACATCCCACTCGGCGTCGCCCGGGTGCTCCTGGGTGACCTGGTCACCGCCGGGCACCTCAAGACGCGAACGACCATCTCCGAAAACACGACATCCGACGAACGACGTGAACTGATTGAAAGGACACTCAGTGGACTACGCGCCCTCTAGCCGCAACAGCGCCTCGACGAAGATTGTCGTGGCCGGCGGGTTCGGCGTCGGCAAGACCACCTTCGTTGGTGCCGTCTCCGAGATCGATCCCCTGCGCACCGAGGCTCTTGTCACCAACGAGTCCGAAGGCCAGGACGACATCTCCAAGGTGCAGCAGAAGCACACCACCACCGTGGCGATGGACTTCGGTCGCATCACCTTGGCCGAGAACCTCGTTCTCTACCTGTTCGGCACTCCTGGCCAGCGCCGGTTCTGGTTCATGTGGGACGACCTGGTCAAGGGCGCCATCGGTGCCGTCGTTCTGGTCGACGTCCGTCGCCTCGACGACAGCTTCGCCGCCGTCGACTACTTCGAGGCCAAGGGCCTGCCGTTCATCGTCGCGCTCAACCAGTTCGACGGTTCGCAGGAGTTCGGTCCCGACGAGATCCGCGAGGCTCTCGCCATCCCGTCGCACATCCCCGTCATCGCGGTCGATGCCCGCGACCGCGAGTCCGCCAAGCGGGCCCTCGTTCGCATCACCGAGTTCGCGCTGACCCAGCTCACGGGTGTCTCCGCCTCGGCCTGACCCCGGCCCGTCACCGCACGGGCCTGCTGACCGCGACGCCGGGGGCTCGTGGTGCAGGGCCGCTTCGCCCGCGTGGTGACGTGACGCGTAGGTCGTGGCCGGCGTGCGACCTCGCAGCCGCTCGACCCGGCGCCAGGTGTCCTCACGGTCGAGGCCGACGACAGGGAGGTCCAGCACGGTCACGGCCACCTCGTCGGCATCGCGCCCGACCCTGTCGCAGTGCCTGCGCAGGACGGCGAGCTTGCGTTCCAGCGTCGGCAGGTTGCTGGGGAGGTTGCAGGCGTCCGCGAGCTCCGCCGCGATGCGCAGCGTCCGCTGCTCGCCGCCGCCGCCCACGATGATCTGTGGTTGCCCCACAGGCCGCGGGTATGCCGTGGTCTCGGGCAACGTGACCCGTCTGCCCTGGTGTGCCTTGGTGCCCTTGCCCCACAGGGCGCGGATCGTCTCGATCGAGGCCTCGAGCTGGTCGAGCCGTTCTGCCGGCGGGGGAAAGGGCAGCCCGAACGCGAGGTGCTCGCGCTCCCACCAGCCGGCCCCGAGTCCGACGAAGGCGCGACCACCGGAGAGCACATCAAGCGTGGCAACGGTTTTCGCGATGATGCCGGGAGCGCGGAAGGTCACCGGCGAGACGAGGGTGCCGAGTCGCAGGTTCGTGTCCAGGCCGGCGAGCATGCCCAGCGTCACACACGGCTCGGGGATCGGCTCCCAGGCCCGGTCCACCTGGGGGATCTGGATCAGGTGGTCCATGAGGGCGATCCCGCTGAAGCCGAAGTGGTCCGCCGCCAGGGCTACCGAACGCAGCCAGCCGGCCGGGTCCGCACCCCAGGGAAAACGTGACACCTGGATCACGACGTCGAGCCCGAGGTCACCCGCCCCGGTCGTCGACGCCGCGGTCACCTGTCCGGCGGACGCCGGCCGAGCGGCCGCCGCGTCCTCCGGCGTTGTGGTGGTCCCCGACATCCGGTCGGCCGCCGACGACGTCTCGCTGACGGTCCGGACCACGTCCCACCCCTCGTCGGCGAGGGCCTCGCGGACGCGCCCGAACGTCGCGAGCTGTCGGCCCAGTACGGCCGCGGGAACGGGTCGGTCGCGCTGGGAGTTGCGCGCGCGGCATACGGCGGGGGTTGTCTCGAAAAGCACTGCGACGCAAGGAAGTCCAGCCGCCCGGCCTTGCTCGCGCAGGCGGTCGCGGAGGTCCGGGTCCAGCCCGAGGGTGTCGACGACGACGGTCAGTCCGCGGCGAGCCCGCGCCGCCACGACCTGGTGCAGGACCGCGAACGCGTCGGCCGATGCGTCGAGGTCGTGCTCACCACTGCCGACCACCGCGCGCAGGGCGTCCGACGACACGACCTCCTGCTGCCGGTAGTGCTGCGCAGCCCAGGTCGACTTGCCCGCACCGCTCGGGCCGACGAGCACGACCAGCGCAGGGTCGGGCAGCGGGGGCGCTGTGGTCAGCCGTCTGCCCTCGGCGCGTGGCTGACCAGCCCGACGAGGTTGCCCTCGCTGTCGCGGATGAAGGCCATCCACTCGTCGCTGCCGGCGGGCCCGAGGGTGTCGTCGGTGTGGCTGAAGATGACGTGCGGCTCGGCCTCGACCACGACCCCGTCGGCGCGCAGCTCCTCGATGCGGGTGGGGACGTCGTCGACGGCGAGGTACAGCAGGGCCGAGCTCGCACCCTCCTCGAGGAGGAGCCGGGTGTCGCCGAGCCCGAAGAACAGCAGTCCGGGCGGGTCGAACCTGGCCAGTGGTGGCGACCCGAGCAGCCGTTCGTAGAAGGCGGCCGCTCGGTCGAGGTCCTCAGCGTGCTGGGCCACCTGTGCCAGTCCGGTGCCACCTGTCATCGCACCCACCTCCTGGGCGTGAATCTACTGCTGGAGCGTGCGTCGCCGCTCGAGGATGACCGCGGCGACCTCCTGCGGATGGGTCTCTGGCAGCCAGTGCCCGGCGTCGAGCTCGGTGAAGGTATAGTCGGCGGCCACGTGGCTCCGGGTGCGCTCGGCGGCCGCCCGGCCCAGCGCCGGGTCGTGCCGGCCCCAGACGTAGGCCGTGGGCGTCGAGATCCGGTGTGAGGTGGTCGCATCGTGAGGGGCGCTGCGGCGCAACGGAATTGCGCGATACCACGCCAACCCGCCACTGGCCATGCCCGGCCGACGGAACCGCGCGGCATACCTCTGCACGTGCTGCTCGGGCAGGCCGGAACGGCGCAGGGCGGCAGGCAGGCGACGACGCAGGACCAGCTCGGGCAGGGCGGGGAGCTGGAAGGCGGCCATGTACCAGCTGCGCCGGGCCTGGTCCGCGTGGCGCAGCGCCCAGGCGATGGCCCGGTGGTGCGGCGTGGAGACCGCGGTGAGGCTCAGCAGCCGTTCGGGGTGACGCTCGGCGAAGGCCCAGGCGACCGAGCCACCCCAGTCGTGGCCCACGAGGTGCACCCGGGTCTCGCCGAGCGCGTCGACGAGGGCCAGCACGTCGGACACGAGCTCGCTCATGCGATAGGCATCGCGACCCCGGGGGAGCGCGCCCGGCGAGTAGCCCCGCTGGTCGAACGTCACCACGCGCAGGCCGTCGGCGGCGAGCAGCGGGGCCACCTGCGACCACGTGTGCCGGTCCTGGGGCCAGCCGTGCAGCAGGACCACGACCTCGTCGCCGGCGCCGCTGTCCGCGACGTCGAACACCAGGCCGTCCCGGGTGAAACGCTCCATGGGGCGAACCTACCGGGGTGCCTGGCGAGGGCGGACGTGGTGGGCAGCGGCCCGGCGGGGGCGAGCATGATGAGTGGTGTGCCGACCTTCCACTTCCACCACCGGTGGCGCCTGCCCGCCGCTCCCGGGCGCGTCTTCGACGCACTCGCGGACGTGGAGCGGTACGCGCTGTGGTGGCCGCAGGTCCGCTCCGCCGAACGCATCGACGACCACTCCGGGCGCACCGACATCCGCAGCTTCCTGCCCTACACGCTGCACCTGGTGCTGCGACGGGAGGTCGAGGACCCGTCGACCGGTCACTTGCGGGTCGAGGTCAGCGGTGACCTCGAGGGCTGGTGCGAGTGGCGGGTCCGGGCTGGTGACGACGGCGCCACGATCGCCGACTTCGACCAGGAGGCCGTCGTCACCCCCGTGCTGCTGGCGCGGACCGCGCGCGTGACCGGGCCGTTGCTGCGCGCCAACCACGGCTGGATGATGAGGTCGGGGCGAGCCGGGCTGGCGGACTACCTGGCTTGACCCGCGGTGCCCGTGAAGTCGGGCTTGGGGGACACTGGGGCCGTGACCAGACCCGCCACCCAGTTCGCACTCGGCGGGCGGCGGGCGTGGATCGTGTATGCCGCGTCCGTGTCGGTCTACGTGCTGGCCGTCTTCCACCGCAGCTCGCTCGGGGTGGCGGGGCTGCTGGCCAGTGAGCGCTTCGACATCGCGGCCACGCAGCTGTCCGTGTTCACCATGGTGCAGCTGCTCGTCTATGCGGCCATGCAGATCCCCGTCGGCGCGCTGCTCGACCGGTTCGGGCCCAAGAGGCTGCTGCTCACGGGCGTGACGATGATGACCGTCGCGCAGCTGGGGTTCGCCTTCGCCGACTCCTTCGTGGTGGGCATCGCGGCCAGGGTGTTCGTCGGGATCGGCGACGCGATGATCTTCATCCCCCTGCTGCGCCTGGTGGCCCTGTGGTTCCCGCCGCTGCGCATCCCGATGGTCTCCCAGCTCACCGGGCTCCTCGGCCAGCTGGGGGCCCTCGTGGCGGCGACTCCCCTCGTCTACGCCCTCCACACCTGGGGCTGGACGCCGTCCTACGCGGGTGCCGCGCTCTTCGGCGTCGTCCTGGCGGCGATCGTCCTGGTGGTCGTGCGGGACTCGCCAAACCCCGACCACGAGCTCGACCAGATCAAGGTCCGGGCGCTGGCCCGCAGCGTGCGCGCCGCCTGGCGCACCCCCGGCACCCGGCTCGGCCTGTGGTCGCACTTCTCCGCCCAGTTCGGCGCGACGGTGTTCGCCCTCCTGTGGGGCTATCCGTTCCTCGTGGCCGGGCAGGGGCTCTCGCCGAAGGCGGCCGGCATCCTGCTCATGCTGATGACCGTGACGACAGTGGTCACCAGTCCACTCATTGGCGGGTTCGTCACGAAGTACCCGTTCTCTCGCTCGACCCTGATCCTCGGGATCGTCTTCTCGATCATGACGGTCTGGGCGGTCGTGCTGCTGTGGCCCGGGCGGGCGCCGCTGCCCCTGCTGGTGCTGCTCGTCGTCATCACGGCGGTCGGTGGGCCCGGGTCGCTGGTCGGCTTCGACCTGGCCAGGACGTTCAACCCGCCCACGCGGCTCGGGAGTGCCACGGGGATCGTGAACGTCGGCGGCTTCCTCGCCTCGCTGTCGACCGTGACACTGATCGGCATCATCCTCGACAGGGTGGCGCCCGGTGGGCCGAGCACCTACGACGTCGACACCTTCCGCGCCGCGATGTCGGTGCAGTACCTCGTCTGGGGTGCCGGTGTCGTGCAGATCCTCCGTTACCGCCGCAAGACCCGCCGGGCCCTGAAGGAAGGCGATCCCGAGGCCTACGCCGCCCTGCGAGCCGGCGAGGCCATCACGCCCTGATCTCGCCGCCTTCTGGAGCGGGGCGAGATCGGCCGCTCAGGGCCTCTCACCTGCGAAAATGCGGATTTCGTTACCGATTCGTGACCGTTGTCGGACAGGTGATCGAAGGAGCGTCGCTGCCTGCTGAAAGACATCCGTGTAACTCCCCGAACTACAGGGGTGTCATTCGCCGTACCGGCCCGTAAGGCGTGGGATTTGTGTGACTGGAGTGTTCCGAGTGAAAACCCGGCTCTAGTCTCGTGCGGCTGCCACAACCAGACCGGTCCCCCGACTCGAGAGGCATCCCCCGTGCCGAACGCCCGCCCCGCACGTCGCGCGCTGCGCTCCGGCGCGACCCTGTCGATCGTGGGGATCCTGGCCGTCAGCACGGGGCTGTCCGCCTCCGCCAACCCGGGCCCGGTCTACCCGTCCAAGTCCCAGGTCGACAAGGCGAAGTCGGCTGTCGCCAGCACCTCCGGCAAGGTCTCGAGCCTTGACGCGCAGTACGCGACGGCCAGCGCCCGGCTGAGCCAGGTGCAGGAGAGCGCGGCGGCAGCGGCCGAGGCCTACAACGGAGCCCGCTACCAGCTCGACAAGCGCACGGCCGAGACAGCGGCAGCCAAGAAGCGCGCAGCCCAGGCCCAGGAGATCGCCGACGCCGCGGGACTGCAGGTGCGTCGCTACGCGGCCAGTGTCTACCAGCAGGGCGGCAACCTCGGTGAGCTCGACGCCTACCTGTCGAGCACCGGACCGCAGGACCTGCTGGACCGCGCCACCGCCCTCGAGGCCGTCAGCGACGCCCGGACGCGCACCCTGCAGCGGGCAGCCGCCTCCTCGATCGTCGCCGACACCATGCGCCAGCAGGCCGCCAGCGCCGAAGCGGCGCAGGCCAAGGCGGCAGCGGCCGCCCAGGCGGCTCGCAACGCCGCGCAGGCCCAGGCCGACCAGGCCCAGGCCGCAGCAGCCCAGATCCAGCACCAGCAGCAGGCGCTCACCGTGCAGCTGGCCAGCCTCCGCAAGACCTCGGTGACCCTCGAGAAGCAGCGCCAGGACGGTCTGGCCGCGGCAGCCGTCGCCCGCGCCGCCGCGGCCGAGGCGGCCAGGCAGGCTCGCCTTGCCGCCGAGCGGGCCAAGGCCGCCCGCACGGCTGCCGCACGGAAGGCGGCCCAGCAGGCAGCGGCCCGTGCCGCGGCCGAAGCGGCTCGCCAGAAGGCCGCTGCCGAAGCCGCCGAGCAGGCTGCCCGCGACGCCGCCCAGCACAGCCAGCCGAAGCCCAGGCAGCAGCCCGACAACCCGCCCCCGCCGCCGCCGTCCACCAACGGCGGGGTCTCCGCGGTCATCGCGTACGCGCGCGCCCAGATCGGCAAGCCCTACGAGTGGGGTGGCGACGGCCCGAACACGTTCGACTGCTCCGGTCTCACGATGCGCGCCTGGCAGCGAGCCGGGGTCGGCCTCTCGCACTACACCGGTGCGCAGTGGGACGAGACCTCACGGGTCGCCATCAGCGACCTGCGCGCCGGTGACCTCGTCTTCTTCGGCAGCTCCGGCCCGACCAGCCACCACGTGGGTCTCTACGTCGGCGACGGCCAGATGATCGAGGCCCCCTACACCGGCGCCGACGTCCGCTACGCCTCCATCTACCGGTCGGACCTCGTGTCCTACGGCGGCCGTCCCTAGCTCCTGTATGCCGGGTGCGCGCCACCGCGCGCGGGTTCAGCCGGTGGGGGGCTTGGCCTCGGACATCGGCTCGGCGGACACGTCGGGCATGCGCCACCGAGCGGTCGTCATGCCGGCGTCCTTGGCGCGCTGGATCGCCTCGCGCACCACCTTCTCGGCTTCCTCACGGCCGGCCCAGTGGGCGCCTTCGACGGACTTGCCGGGCTCGAGGTCCTTGTAGGTCTCGAAGAAGTGCTGGATCTCGAGGCGGTCGAAGCTGCTGACCTGCTCGAGCTCGGTGATGTGCGCCTGGCGCGGGTCGCCCGCGGGCACACAGAGGATCTTGTCGTCGCCGCCCGCCTCGTCGCGCATGTGGAACATGCCGATCGGGCGCACGCGCACGAGGCAACCGGGGAAGGTCGGCTCCTCGAGGAGCACGAGGGCGTCGAGGGGGTCGCTGTCCTCGCCGAGGCTGTCCTCGACGTAGCCGTAGTCGGCCGGGTAGCGGGTGGAGGTGAACAGCAGGCGGTCGAGCCGGATCCGGCCCGTCTCGTGGTCGACCTCGTACTTGTTGCGGTGCCCCTGCGGGATCTCGATGGTGACGTCGAACTCCACGACGATGTCCCTTCCGTTGTGCGCATGCCTGAGACTTGGTGCGCGCGCCTATGACCTAGGCTCGCGGCTAAGTGTTCCGTATGACGCAAGTCCAGCGCCTGAGGGGGTCGAGTGCGTCGCATCCTCGCCGCCCTGCTGGCCGTGGTGGTGCTGGGGGTGGCCTACGCAGCGCTCGACGTGTTCGACATCGTGCCCGGGATCCTGACGCGTGACCAGCCCCGGGTCGCCCCGACGACCACCACCCCGACCGGCACGGCGACGCCGACGACCGCCGCGGTCCCGACCATCGACGCCGCCGCCCAACCGCTCCAGCCAGCGTCCGCCAGTGCTCCGATCCCGGACCCCACCGCGCTGGCCAAGGCGCTTTCGACCGTCGTCTCCGACCCGGCTCTGCGTCCCGGGCCGGGCATCGTGGTCCGTGACGCGTTCACGGGCCAGACCCTGCTGACCAAGGACGCGACGAGGGCCCGGGTGCCCGCGTCCACGGCCAAGCTGCTGACGGCGCTGGCGGTCGACACGACGCTCGACCCCCTGTCCACCCTCCCCACGACCGTGGTGCAGGGCACCACGCCCGACGAGATCGTCCTGGTCGCGGGCGGCGACACGATGCTGGCCAGGGGCAAGGGAACGCCCACCGCCGTCGAGGGTCGCGCCGGGCTGGCGGACCTGGCGGATCAGGTCGCCTCGGCGCTGCAGGCCGCAGGGAAGACCCAGGTCAGCCTCCGGCTGGACACGACCTACGCCAAGGGTCCGCGCTGGGCGCCGGGCTGGAACCAGGCGGACGTGAACGCCGGCTACACCGGAGGGGTCTCGATGCTGGGCCTGGCAGGCCAGCGGGCCGTGCCGTTCAAGCCGGCACCACGCAACCCCGAGGCCGCCACGGGCGCCGCCTTCGTGGCCGCCCTGGCCAAGGTCGGCATCACGGCGACCCTCGCCCCGGAGGCCACCTGGTCCACCAAGGTGCCCGAGGGCGCCACCGAGCTGGGGCGGGTGGAGTCGGCCCCGATCGGCGACCTCCTCGCCCTCGCCCTCGACGACAGCGACAACGCGCTCACCGAGGGGCTCGCGCGAATGGCAGCCGTGAAGGCCGGGTACCCTGCGACCTTCGCGGCCGCCGTCTCGTTCGTGACGACCACGGTGCAGGCCCGGGGTGTCGACCTGACGGGGGTGGTCCTCAAGGACACCAGCGGGCTCACCTCGGGTCAGGCGATCCCTCCGCAGGTGCTGTCCGACGTGCTTCAGCTCGGAGCCGACGGTTCGGTCCCCGCCATGCAGGACACCATCGCGCGACTGCCCGTGGCGGGCCTGTCGGGCACCCTGGCGACCCGGTTCCACGCGAGGAACACGCGCGCCGTCGCCGGCCTCGCCCGCGCCAAGACCGGCACGCTCACCGGCGTGAGCGCCATGGCCGGCACCGTGATCGACGCCGACGGGCGGGTGCTGTCCTTCGTCGTCCAGGCCGACGGGCTCCCCGGGGGCCCCGGAACGCTGAACGCCCGGGCCGCGTTGGACCGCTTCGTGGCGGTGCTCGCGACCTGCGGGTGTCCCTGACCTACCGTGAGGGGATGACCGTGTCCGAGGCAGCAGCTCCGAAGACCACCCGCTACGTCGACTGGCAGTTCGCCAAGACCACCGGGACGCGGCTGGTGCCCGCCGGACCCAAGGTGACGGTGGCCGAGGCTGCCGAGGTCGTCGCGTCGGTGCGGGCGGCGGCTCACCGCGCTCAGCAACCCGTCGCCGAGACTGCTCGGCTGCACGCCCCCGGGGACGCCCCCGGGCCCGTCGTCGTCGACCGCCGCACCTGGATCTCGCTCAACGCGGACTCGATGTCGGCGCTCATGGACCCCGTCTTCGGCAAGCTCGTCGACAGCCAGAAGACGGCCCCGAACCAGACCATGCAGGCCATCGGCGGCAAGGTCACCGGCGGCGAGGCCGGGGCGCTGCTTGCCTTCATGTCGAGCAAGGTCCTCGGTCAGTACGACCTGGCACCGGGTGGCACGCCACAGCTGATGCTCGTGGCCCCCAACCTCGTCCAGGTCGAGCGCGAGCTCGGCCTCGACCCGGCCGACTTCCGGCTCTGGGTCTGCATGCACGAGGAGACCCACCGCGTGCAGTTCACGGCGGTGCCCTGGCTGCGCGACCACATGGTCGAGCGCGTCCGCACCCTGGCGTCCGACCTGGTCCCCGACCCCGAGTCGCTGCAGGAGACGCTCTCGCGCCTCACCAAGCAGCTGCCCGACGCACTCAAGAGTGGCGGCGCCGGCCTCACGGACCTGATCGCCACGCCGGAGCAGCGCGCCGAGCTCGCCGGCGTCACGGCGGTCATGTCGCTGCTCGAGGGGCACGCCGACGTCGTCATGGACGAGGTCGGCCCCCAGATCATCCCCTCCGTGGCCCACATCCGCAGCAAGTTCAACGAGCGCCGCAAGGGCGTCGGCGCCTTCGACCGGGTGCTGCGCCGGCTGCTGGGGCTCGAGGCCAAGATGCGGCAGTACCGCGACGGCGCGATCTTCGTCCGCGAGGTCACCGCGGCCGTCGGCACCGACGGCTTCAACCGCATCTGGGAGTCCCCCGAGACGCTCCCGCTGCCGGCCGAGATCGCCACGCCCTCGGCCTGGGTGTCCCGGGTCCACGGCTGACCGGTGGCCGCACACCCTCGCACTGTGCTCCCGGAGGTCTGACGTGACCGGCCCCCACCCGGCCAGCGCGGCCATCCGCGTCGCTGTGCGCGTGACCCTGGCCGAGTGCCGGCCCGGCGACCTGGTCCTCGTCGCGTGCAGCGGGGGAGCGGACTCGCTCGCGCTCGCGGCGGCGGTCGCCTTCGAGGCGCCGAAGCTGGCTGTCCGGGGCGGCGCGGTCGTCGTCGACCACGGGCTCTCGGCCGAGTCCGCGGACGTTGCCCGCCGGGCGGCCGAGCAGTGCGAGGCCCTCGGGCTGGCGCCGGTGAGCAGGGCCGTGGTCGAGGTCGTCCAGGGCCCCGACGGCCTCGAGTCCGCCGCTCGCGACGCCCGCTACGCCGCCTTCGACACAGCCGCCGAGCGGCACGGCGCGCGCCTCGTTCTCCTGGGCCACACCCTCGACGACCAGGCGGAGCAGGTCCTGCTCGGCCTCACGCGGGGTGCGGGCGCCAGGTCCCTCGCCGGTATGCCGCGGGCTCGCGACCGCTTCCGGCGTCCCCTCCTGGGGGTCACCAGGGCACAGACCCGATCCTCGTGCGCCGCCGAGGGCCTCACCCGGTGGGACGACCCGATGAACGACGACCCGGCCTTCACCCGGGTCCGCGCCCGCCGGGCCCTCCTGGACCTCGAGCGCGACCTCGGCCCCGGTGTCGCAGCCGCCCTCGCACGCACTGCGGACCTCCTGCGGCAGGACGCCGACCACCTCGACGACCTCGCCGACGCGGCGGTCGTGGCGCTGGGGGCCGGGCCCTGGACGACCGGGGACCTGGCCGCCCTGCCGCGGGCCGTGCGCACGCGGGTCTGGCGCCGCCTCGCGGTCGCGGCCGGTGCGCCGGCCGGGCAGGTGAGCACCCGGCATACCGAGGCGTGTGACGCCCTCCTCACGCAGTGGCACGGACAGGGTCCGGTGAGCCTGCCCGGCCCGCTGCAGGCGACCCGATCTGGCGGTCGGGTATCCATCGCCCCACCTGCTCGGGTTGAATAGCCCCGCACCCGCCGACAACTGAGGGAGTTTGAGCCGTGGACGCTGCCCATATGGGAGCCGATCTCGAGAAGGTCCTCATCACCGAGGAGGAGATCCACGCCAGGCTCGACGAGCTCGCCACCGAGATCTGGGCCGAGTACGAAGGCAAGGACCTGCTCCTCGTCGGCGTCCTCAAGGGCGCCGTCATGGTGATGGCAGACCTGTCCCGCGCGCTGCCCGGCACGGCCCCGGTCGACTGGATGGCCGTGTCGTCCTACGGCTCGGGCACGAAGTCCTCGGGTGTGGTCCGGATCCTCAAGGACCTCGACACCGACATCACCGGCAAGCACGTCCTCATCGTCGAGGACATCGTCGACTCCGGGCTGACGCTCTCGTGGATCAAGGCCAACCTGGAGTCCCGCTCGCCGGCCTCGGTGGAGATCTGCACGCTGCTCCGCAAGCCCGAGGCCGCGAAGGTCGAGATCGACGTGAAGTGGGTGGGCTTCGACATCCCCAACGAGTTCGTCGTGGGGTACGGCCTCGACTACGCCGAGAACTACCGCAACCTGCGCGAGGTGGGCACGCTCGCCCCCCACGTCTACGCCTGAGGCGTACTCGGAACACTGGGCCGATCCGGGTCGTTGTCCAGCACGAGCCACCGGAGCACTGCGTAGTACCGTCGTGGTAGAGCCGAGCCCAGGCCGGGCAACGGCACCCAGCGTCAGCGAGCAGGAGGAACGGGGCGGCCAGCCCCGCTACACACATGGATTTCAAGCGCATCCTTCGGGCCCCGTTGTTCTGGGTCGTTGCCGTCATCGCGATCACGTTGATGGTCTTCAGCCTCAGCGACGCCGGTGGCTACACGCGGATCGACACCTCCGCCGCACAGCAGCTCATCACCGAGAAGAAGGTGGAGCGCGCCGTCGTCACGAACAACGAGGTGGTCGACCTCGACCTCAAGAAGGGTGTGACCTACTCCGACGGCAAGAACGTCAAGAACGCCACGAAGGTCCGCACGCAGTACGTCGAGGCCGCCGGTCCGTCGTTCATCAAGCTCCTCGAGGACAACACCCCTCCCGGGCGGATCAACCAGGTCATCAAGGACACCAACCCGCTGCTGTCGCTGCTGGGCTCGCTGTTGCCGATCATCATCCTGCTCGGCCTCTTCTGGTTCCTCATGAACCAGATGCAGGGTGGCGGTTCGCGCGTCATGCAGTTCGGCAAGTCCAAGGCCAAGCTCGCCAGCAAGGACACGCCCAAGGTCACCTTCGCGGACGTTGCGGGGGCCGACGAGGCGGTCGAGGAGCTCCACGAGATCAAGGAGTTCCTGGCCGAGCCGGCGAAGTTCCTGGCGGTGGGTGCCAAGATCCCCAAGGGCGTCCTGCTCTACGGCCCTCCCGGCACGGGCAAGACCCTGCTCGCCCGGGCCGTTGCCGGTGAGGCCGGGGTGCCGTTCTACTCGATCTCGGGTTCGGACTTCGTCGAGATGTTCGTCGGTGTCGGTGCGAGCCGGGTCCGCGACCTGTTCGAGCAGGCCAAGGCCAACGCCCCGGCGATCGTCTTCGTCGACGAGATCGACGCCGTAGGCCGGCACCGTGGTGCGGGCCTCGGCGGTGGCCACGACGAGCGTGAGCAGACCCTCAACCAGCTGCTGGTGGAGATGGACGGCTTCGACGTCAAGACCAACGTCATCCTCATCGCGGCGACCAACCGCCCCGACATCCTCGACCCGGCCCTGCTGCGCCCCGGCCGCTTCGACCGCCAGATCGCGGTCGAGGCTCCCGACATGATCGGGCGGCACCGCATCCTCGAGGTGCACTCGCAGGGCAAGCCGATGGCCACCGGCGTCGACCTGCTCGCGGTCGCCCGCCGGACGCCCGGCTTCACAGGTGCCGACCTCGCCAACGTGCTCAACGAGGCGGCCCTGCTGACGGCTCGCAGCGACGGCAAGCTCATCGACGACGCCGCGCTGGACGAGGCCATCGACCGGGTCATCGCCGGCCCCCAGAAGCGCACCCGGATCATGTCCGCCAAGGAGCGCAAGATCACGGCCTACCACGAGGGCGGGCACGCGATCGTGGCAGCAGCCATGAACCACCTCGACCCGGTGACCAAGGTGACGATCCTGCCCCGCGGCCGGGCGCTCGGCTACACGATGGTGATGCCGACCGACGACAAGTACTCCACGACGCGCAACGAGATCCTCGACCAGCTGTCCTATGCGATGGGTGGCCGGGTGGCCGAGGAGGTCGTCTTCCACGACCCCACGACCGGTGCCTCGAACGACATCGAGAAGGCCACCGGCATGGCCCGCAAGATGGTCACCGAGTACGGCATGAGCGAGCGCGTCGGCGCCATCAAGCTCGGCCAGTCGCAGGGCGAGGTCTTCCTCGGCCGCGACATGGGTCACCAGCGGGACTACTCCGAAGAGGTCGCCAGCATCGTCGACGAAGAGGTGCGCAAGCTCATCGACGCCGCCCACGACGAGGCCTGGCACGTCATCAACGACAACCGCGACATCCTCGACCGGCTGGTCCTGGACCTGCTCGAGCACGAGACGCTGAACGCCAAGGAGCTCGCGGCCATCTTCGAGCCGATCCGCAAGCGCCCCGTGCGCCCGACCTGGCTCTCCAGCGAGACCCGGTTCCTCTCCGACCAGCCGCCCGTCCTGACCCCGGCCGAGAAGGCCGCCCAGAACGGCTCGGCCCCCGCCCTGGAGTCCGCGGGCACCAACCGCCAGACCGCCGAGGCGATCGACAAGGCGGCCGAGGCCGGCGCGGTGAAGGCCCACGAGGAGCACCCGCCCACCCAGGTGATCGAGGTCCCCGAGGGTGGCCAGGTCGATCCGAATGGCCACTGAGGCCAAGCCTCACGTGGTCGACCAGCCGCGTGCGGAGGCTGCCGTGCGTGAGCTGTTGATCGCCATCGGCGAGGATCCCGACCGCGAGGGACTGGTCGAGACCCCGGCGAGGGTTGCGCGGGCGTACGGCGAGTTCTTCGCCGGGCTGGCTCTCGACCCCGCGGAGGTCCTCGCCAAGACGTTCCAGATCGAGCACGACGAGATGATCCTGGTGCGCGACATCGAGGTCTACTCGATGTGCGAGCACCACCTCGTGCCCTTCCACGGCGTGGCCCACGTCGGCTACATCCCGGCCAAAGACGGCCGCGTGACCGGACTGTCCAAGCTGGCCCGGCTCGTCGAGATGTACGCCCGGCGACCGCAGGTGCAGGAGCGGTTGACGACTCAGGTCGCCGACTCGCTCGTCACCCACCTCGGCGCCCAGGGCGTCATCGTCATCGTCGAGTGCGAGCACCTCTGCATGTCGATGCGCGGCATCCGCAAGCCGGGGTCGCGGACGATCACCTCGGCCGTGCGGGGCCAGCTGCGCGACGCGGCCACCCGTGCCGAAGCCATGGCGCTACTTCTGGGGGGCAAGCGGTGACCGGACGCGAACTCGCGCGCCCCACCACCCCTGCCAAGCCCAACAGCCGGCTCCCCCGCATGCTCGCGGCGTCCAAGGCGCCCCGACTGCTCGGCAACCTCACCTACCTCGTCGGCACGCTGGACCTGCTGACCGGCCTGCTGCACTCCTGGCGGGTCCACCTCCAGGGGCTCACCGAGGTGCTGCCCGGTGCCCTCTCCGATGCGGCAGCGGCGGCGACGGTGGTGTCCGGGATCTTCCTCATCGTGCTGGGGCACTCGCTCAAGCGTCGCAAGCGGCGCGCCTGGCGGGCGGCGGTCGGACTACTCGCCCTGTCGGTGGTCCTGCACGCCATCAAGACCGAACCCGCCTCTGCAGTCATCTCCCTCGTCGGTCTCGGGCTGCTCGTGCGGTACCGCACCGAGTTCCGCGCCCTCGGTGACCCGACGACGCGGTGGCGCGCAGTTCGCGCCTTCGTGGTGCTGCTCGTCGTGTCCGTGCTGGCCGGCGGCCTGGTCATCTGGCTCAACCGGCGCGACATCGTGGGCGGCTTCCCGGGGCCGGGGGAGCTCGTG
This sequence comes from Pedococcus sp. P3_C7, assembly GCF_056402615.1. NCBI lineage: Bacteria > Bacillati > Actinomycetota > Actinomycetes > Micrococcales > Intrasporangiaceae > Pedococcus > Pedococcus sp. P3_C7. The sequence goes on from NZ_JBFUHC010000010.1 coordinate 347,349, forward strand.
CAGGAGCTGGGCCTGGGCATGGTCGGGGCCAACGGGCCCCTGACGTTCACGCAGGACAGGTCCGCCGACATCTTCGGGTCGCTGCTGCTCGGGCTGGGGCTGATGACGCTGCTGACGCCGGTCTACCTCGCGCTGCGTCCCGCCGAGCCCGTGCCGTCCCTGACCGATGACGACGAAGCCCGCCTCCGTGCCCTCGTCGACCGGCACGGCGACTCCCTGGCCTACTTCAACACCCGGCGCGACAAGTCGGTGATCTGGTCGTCGTCCGGCAAGGCGGCGATCGCCTACCGCGTGGTGTCCGGCGTGATGCTGGCCAGCGGTGACCCCGTGGGCGACCCCGAGGCCTGGCCCGGTGCGATGCACGCCTTCCTCGCGGAGGCAGCTGCGCATGCGTGGACGCCCGCCGTGCTGGGCTGCTCCGAGCACGCCGGCACGATCTGGGTGCGCGAGACCGGCTACACGGCGCTGGAGCTCGGCGACGAAGCCGTCGTCGACGCCTCGACCTTCACCCTCGAGGGCCGCCCGATGCGCAACGTGCGACAGATGGTGGGCCGGGTCGCGCGGGCCGGGTATGCCGTGGACGTCTGCCGCGTCCGTGACGTCACCACCGACGTGCGTGACCGCGCCATGGCGGACGCCTCCGCATGGCGGTCCAGCGCCACCGAGCGCGGGTTCTCGATGGCGCTCGGCAGGTTGCTCGACGAGGGCGACCCCGAGTGCGTGTTCGTGGCCGCACGGCAGGATGGGGTCGTGCGAGCCTTCCTGCAGTTCGTCCCCTGGGGTCCCGACGGGATGTCCCTCGACGTCATGCGGCGTGACTCGAGCGCCGACGCGGGGGTCAACGAGCTGATGATCACCGAGGCGCTCGGGGCGGCGCCGGGTCTGGGCGTGCGACGGGTCTCGCTGAACTTCGCGGCGTTCCGCTCCGTGCTGGAGCGCGGTGGCAAGCTGGGTGCCGGGCCGATCCTCAAGTCCTGGCGGCGGGTGCTGCTGTTCGCGTCGCGGTGGCTGCAGATCGAGAGCCTCTACCGGTTCAACGCCAAGTTCCAGCCGCAGTGGCAGCCACGGTTCCTCGTCTACCCCTCGGGATCGGACCTGCCGCGGGTCGGTCTGGCTGCTCTGGAGGCCGAGGCCTTCCTCACCTGGCCGACGCTCGGCCGGCTCGGCGGTGGGGCGTGAGCACTCCGGCTGGGAACGTCTCGTGGCCGCTGCGACGGGCCGACGGGCTCCCGGTCGTGATGGGCGTGGTCAACGTGACCCCCGACTCGTTCAGCGACGGCGGCCAGTGGTTCGAGCCGTCCGCGGCCGTCGAGCACGGTCGTGAGCTGGTCTCCCAGGGTGCCGACATCCTCGATGTCGGCGGGGAGTCGACGCGACCGGGTGCCGAGCGTCCGTCGGTGGCCGAGGAGAAGCGCCGGGTGCTCCCGGTCGTCGCCGCCCTCGCCGCGGCGGGCGCCGTCGTGTCGGTCGACACCATGCGCGCGGAGGTCGCGGCCGAGGCGCTCGCGGCCGGGGCGGCCATCGTCAACGACGTGAGCGGGGGGATGGCCGACCCGGAGATGGCCGGCGTCGTCGCGTCGGCAGGGGTGCCGTTCGTCGCGATGCACTGGCGTGGGCACAGCGTCGACATGCAGTCCCGGGCGGTCTACGACGACGTGGTGGCAGACGTGGTGGCCGAGCTGTCCCAGCGGGCAGCGGAGCTCGCGGCTGCAGGGATCGGGGCCGACCGGATCGTGCTCGATCCCGGCTTCGGGTTCGCCAAGCTGACCGGGCACAACTGGTCGCTCCTGCGCGGGCTCGACCGGCTGGTCGAGCTCGGCCACCCGGTCCTGGTCGGCACCTCCCGCAAGACGTTCCTGGGCCGGATCGGCGTGCCCGCGGGGGCTGAGCCGCGGCCACCACTGGATCGCGACGTGGCCACGGCCGCGACGTCCGTGCACGCCGCGCAGCTGGGGGCGTGGGGCGTGCGCGTCCACCACGTCCCCTCGACCCTCGACGCCATGCGGGTCGCCCGCGCCATCCGGGACGCCCAGTGACGCCGGCAACAGCAACAGGGGTGCATCAGTGACGGATCAAATTGTCCTCAAAGGGATTTCGGCCAAGGGCTACCACGGCGTCCTCGACTTCGAGAAGCGTGACGGACAGACCTTCGTCGTGGATGTGACCCTGCACGTCGACCTCGGGCCCGCGGGCACGAGCGACGACCTGGCCGACACGGTCAACTACGCCGAGGTCGCGGGCGACGTCGTGGCGCTCATCGAGGGCGACTCCCTCGACCTGATCGAGGCCCTCGCGTCCCGCATCGCCGACCGCGTCCTCGCACGGCCCCTCGTCGAGGCGGTCGAGGTCGTCGTCCACAAGCCCGAAGCCCCCGTGGGACACCCGTTCACCGACGTGCAGGTGCGGGTCACCCGAGAGCGCCAGTCGCACGTCGTGATCGCGATGGGCTCCAACGTCGGCGACTCCCTCGAGACCCTGCACGACGCCGCCATCGCGCTCTACGGGCTGATCGACATCATCGAGGTGTCCCCGGTCGTCGAGACCGATCCGGTGGGTGGTCCCGACCAGCCGGCATACCTCAACGCCGTGGTGACGGGGACGACCCACCTCGCGCCGTCCTCACTGCTGGCCGGGCTGCACGACATCGAGCGCGCGCACGGCCGCACCCGCGAGGTCCACTGGGGCCCGAGGACCCTGGACCTCGACCTGGTCCAGTACGGCGACCCGGTGTTCGACACCGACATCGTGATGGACAGCCCGACCCTCACCCTGCCGCACCCGCGGGCGCACGAGCGCGGCTTCGTGCTCGTGCCGTGGCTCCAGGCCGACTCGGAGGCGGTGCTGCGCGTGGGCGGCCAGGTCCGGCGGGTGGCCGACCTCGTCAGCGGGATGGACGTGTCCGGCGTGCGCCCGGGGCCCGACATCGACCTGCTGGAGGGGCCGTGGTGAACCAGGGCCACGGCCTGCGCTGGGCGCAGCTCGGCGCGATCGCCCTCGTCGTCGGGCTGCTCTCGTGGCTGGGCTGGCGGCTCTACCTCAACGCCGGCCACCTGCTCGGACCGGCGTCCTGGGTCTCCGCCGTCATGCTCGTCGCCATGGCGGTCCTGGTCATCGGGGCCGGGCTGCCGGTGCGCCGCTTCCTGCGCGGCGAGGCCCGCAAGTCGCTCAGCCCGATCAGGGCGGCGCGCACGCTGGTGCTCGCCCAGGCCGCCGCGCTCACCGGTTCAGGCGTGTTGGGGTGGTATGCCGCGCAGGCGGCTCACGCGGTGGCGGACGTCGACCTGCCCGGCTACCGTGACCTGCTCTGGCGGCTGCTGTCGCTCTGCGCGGCGTCGTTGGTGCTCACGACCGCCGGGATGCTGACCCAGCGGATGTGCCGGGTCGACCCGCCCGGAGACGCGGACCGCGACTCCCGCACCTGACCACCCGCAACCGCCGTTCTGTGGGGGACGCGGGCGCCGCGGGCGCCGCGGGCAGGGTGGGCAGGGTGGGAGGGGTTACTTGTCGACGTCGCCCACGACGAAGAACATCGAGCCGAGGATCGCCACCATGTCGGCGATCAGGTTGCCGGGCAGCACCTCGGCCAGCACGGCGACGTTGTTGAACGACGCCGAACGGAGCTTCAGCCGCCACGGTGTCTTCTCCCCGCGCGAGACGAGGTAGTAGCCGTTGAAGCCGAGCGGGTTCTCGGTCGCGGTGTACAGGTCGCCCTCGGGGACCTTGAGCACCTTGGGCAGCTTGACGTTGACCGGGCCCTGGGGCAGCGACCTGAGGCGGTCCAGACACACCTCCGCGAGGTCGAGGCTCACGTGCACCTGCTCGAGGAGCACCTCGAGCCGGGCCAGGCAGTCGCCGGCCGTGCGCGTCACCACGCGACCGGGGCCGCCTTCGGCGAACAGCTCGGCGTAGGCGAGGTAGGGCTCGTCGCGCCGCAGGTCCATGTCGACCCCGGCAGCGCGCGCGATGGGACCCGAGACCCCATACGCCGCAATCACTTCCGGCGACACCACGCCTACTCCGCGGGTGCGGGCCTCCAGGATCTCGTTGCCCACGATGAGCGACTCGATGTCTGGCAGTCGCCCACGAACTGCTGACACGGCATACGCGACGCGGTCGAGCCAGCCGGCTGGGAGGTCCTCCTTGAGCCCACCCACCCGGTTGAACATGTAGTGCATCCGCCCGCCCGACGCCTCCTCCATGACCGCCTGGAGCTCCTCGCGCTCGCGGAAGGCGTAGAAGATCGGCGTGATGGCGCCGAGCTCGAGCGGGTAGGAGCCGAGGAACATCAGGTGGTTCAGCACCCGGTTGAGCTCGGCCAGCAGGGTGCGGGCCCACACCGCCCGCTCGGGCACCTCCATGCCGAGCATCCGCTCGACGCCCAGCACCACGCCGAGCTCGGAGGAGAAGGCCGACAGCCAGTCGTGGCGGTTGGCCAGGACGATGATCTGCCGGTAGTCGCGGACCTCGAAGAGCTTCTCCGCGCCGCGGTGCATGTACCCGACGATCGGTTCCGCCGACACGATGCGCTCGCCGTCGACGACGATGCGCAGCCGCAGCACGCCGTGCGTTGCCGGGTGCTGCGGGCCGATGTTGAGGACCATGTCCGCCGTGGCCAGGCCGCCGGCACCCATGCCGACGGTGAGCTCGCGTCGGCCTTCCGTCGTGGTCACGGCGCCAGTCTGCCGTATGCCGCGTGGTCGCCGCGGTGCACGGGCGTCAGGTCAGGCGGTGACGCAGGTCAGCCGGGGCAGCCGGGGATGTTCTGCATCGAGGTGGCGTAGCCCTTGGCGTCGAGCTGGACGAGCACGGTGTTCTCGCGGTCCGCCAGCCCCGTGAGGCCGGACGGCGGCACGGACTTGATCTGCAGCGGCTGGTCGGCGGCGATGCAGTGGCTGTAGAGGATCCGAGCCCCGGCAGCCACCGGGATCGTGTAGGTCAGCTTGGTGTTCTGGTTCGTGTAGGGGACCGCCCCCTTGAACGGGCCCGTGGGGACGCCGTTCTTCGCCAGCTTGGCATCGTCCAGCTTGTTCCACGTCACGCGGTCCAGCTCGATGACGGCTGTGCCGGCAACGGAGCTCACCTTGGTCACGAGGCCGAAGTCGAAGGCGCGGCCCTTCACGTCCGACTTGGGGGCCTTGGGCGTGGCCGGTGTCTTGTCAGCCGGAGGCGTCGCGGTCACGGTCGGCGTCACCGTCACCGTGACGTCGCCGCCGGTGCGAGGAGAGTCGGACCCACACGCGGACAGCAGAGCACCAGCCACGGAGGCGGCCAGGATCGCGGCGGTGGTCGCGCGCAGGTGGTGCTGGTGCTTCATGGGGACAGGGGTCCTTTCGAGTGACAGCAACAGTCAAGTTTGCCCTCGAAGCAGCGCCTGACAAAACCGGGCAACCTGCGGCAGGCTGCTCCTGTGCCCGCCCAGCCCCCTGTCGACGCCGCCGACTTCCTCGATCTGGGCGACCCCGCAGTCGTCGCGGACCCCTACCCGCACCTCGCCGCACTGCGTGCCGTTGCACCGCTGGCCTGGCACAGCGGCCTGGGTGTCTGGCTCGCGAGTGGGCACGCCGAAGCCGGCGCCGTCCTGCGCGACCGACGACTGGGCCGGGTCTTCGCGCCGCGCACGCCGGACGCCGACTGGGACACCTTCAACTGGCTGCACGCCGACTCGATCCTCGACAGCGAACCGCCGAAGCACACCCGCCTGCGCCGCCTGGTTGCCGGCGCGTTCGGGCGAGGGCACGTGCAACGGCTGGCGCCCCGCATCCAGGAGCTGGCCGAAGGGCTGCTCGCGGAGCTGCCCGACGGCGAGTTCGACGTCATCGAGCACTACGCCGAGCCGTTGCCCGTCCTCGTGATCGCCGAGCTCCTCGGCGTCCCCGAGGCCGACCGGCACCACCTGCGCCCGTGGTCCCAGGCCATCGTCCGCATGTACGAGGTGGGCCGGACGCCGGCGGACGAGAAGGCGGCGCGCGAGGCCTGCGGTGCGTTCGCGGCATACGTCGAGGAGCTTGCGGCGCACCGCGCCGAGGCGCCGGGCGACGACCTGCTCACCGACCTCGTCACCGCTCGTGACGGGTCGGACCGGCTGTCGGCGCACGAGCTCGTGGCCACGGCGGTGCTGCTGCTCAACGCGGGTCACGAGGCGAGTGTCAACGGGTTCGGCAACGGGCTGCACTCGTGGCTGACCGCCGCCGACCATGCTGCAGTGGACGTCGCCGACGATGCGGCCGTGTCACGCCTCGTCGAGGAGTTCCTGCGCCACGACTCCCCCCTGCACCTGTTCGAGCGAACCGCCAAGGAACCAGCCGAGGTGGCAGGGGTGGCGTTCGAGCCCGGTGACAAGGTGGCGGCGCTGCTCGGTGCGGCCAACCGCGATCCCGCGGTGTTCGCCGAGCCCGACCGCTTCGACCCGACGCGTGACCCCAACCCGCACCTGGCGTTCGGGGCCGGGATCCACTTCTGCATCGGTGCGCCACTGGCGCGGCTGGAGCTCGAGATCTCGGTGCGCACCATGCTCGCCCGCTTCCCGGACCTCGTGGTCGTCGAGGCGCGACGTCGCCCGACGTTCGTGCTGCGCGGTTTCGAGCGACTGGTCGTCAGCCCACGCGCTTGACCGCCCACAGGAAGTCGCCGAAGCCACCGGCCGCGGTCAGGGCCGCCGCCGCTGACGAGGCGGCCAGCCCCTGCAGGTAGGCCTGCGGGTCGCGTCCCGCGAGCTCCACGGGTGGGTGCCGTCCGTCCACCCCCAGCCCGCGCAGCGCCGTGCGCTGGTCGAGCAGCTCGTCGTGGTCGAGGGTGTCCATGGCCACGTGGGCGGTCAGGTCGCACGTCCCGTCGGGGACGGCCGGGACCAGCTGACCGCGCCGGTATGCCGCGAGCGTGCCCGCCCGGGGACGGTCACCGCCGCGGTGGCCGTAGTCCACGGCCACGAGGACGCCGCGGTCGACCCGGCTGACGAGCTCGGCCCACGCCTGGTCGCGGGGGAGCCCGACTTCGACCCGGTCGCCGCTCTCCGTTGCCTCCCAGTGTGTTTCGGCCCATGCGAGGTCGTCGCCGTCAACCGTCGCACCGAGCGTCTCCTCACCGCTGTGGACGTCCACCTGAACCAGCCGAAGCACTCCGTCATCGTCCACCTCGGCCACGGGACACGGCACGACGTCGAGCCACTCGTGGGCGAAGACGAGCGCGCGGTCGAGGTCGCGCAGCTCCACCGGCAGTGTTGGACCCCCGGGCGAGACCTGCCACTCGACGGACGGGGGGAGAGCCTCGGGTCTCGCCACGACGTCGACCCCGGTGAGGCGCAGTGCAGGGTCCGCGGCCTGCACCTGGGTGAGGAGCTCGCCGCGGCCGGCGCCGACGTCGACCACGTGGGTGAGGCCGTTCTCCCGCGCCAGGCGTGCCACGGCGCCGGCGAGGACCTCCCCCAGGGCGCCGTGCGTGGCCGTCGTGAAGTGACCCGCCGGCCCCGGAGCGGCGCGGTAGAAGCCATCGGGACCGTAGAGGGCGCCCTGCCAGGCCGCCTGCCAGTCGAGGAGGGTCACCCAGCCAACCTATGCCGACCCAGGTTGGTCGGCACTCGCGCAATCAACGCAGGAGCGCTGCGTCGGGTGCAGAACCCGCGAGATAGGTTGGACAGGTGACTTCGGCCGACGAGCGTCCAGCGCGACTCGACGTCGGCGTCGTCGGGACCGGTCGCGTCGGTGCCGTCCTGGGGGCGGCGCTCCAGCGGGTCGGCCATCGCGTGGTCGCGGTCTCGGGCGTCAGCGAGGAGTCCCGCAGCCGCGCCGCCCAGCTCCTGCCCGGCATACCCGTCGTCTCCCCGGAGGACGTGGTGCGGCGATCCGAGCTCGTCCTCCTCGCGGTCCCTGACGACGCGCTGGCCGACCTCGTCGCCGGGCTGGCCGCGACCCGGACGTGGCAGGCGGGCCAGCTCGTCGCGCACACGTCGGGTCGACACGGGCTCGAGGTCTACACCCCGGCCCTCGAGCAGCACGTCCTCGGGCTGGCGCTGCACCCGGCCATGACGTTCACGGGCACTGGACTCGACCTCGAACGCCTCGTGGAGTGCTGTTTCGGCGTGACCGCTCCCGAGCCGCTCCGCCCGGTCGCCGAGGCGCTGGTCCTCGAGATCGGCGCCGAACCCGTCTGGATCGAGGAGTCGGCCCGGCCGCTCTACCACGCAGCCCTGGCGCACGGGGCCAACCACCTCGTCACCCTCATCGCCCAGTCACTGCAGGCGCTGCGGGCAGCAGGCGTCGAGACGCCGTCCCGGGTGCTCGGCCCCTTGGTGTCCGCCGCACTCGACAACGCGTTGCGCGCGGGTGACGCTGCCCTCACCGGGCCCGTCGCGCGCGGCGATGCGGGTACCGTTGCCGAGCACCTGCGACAACTCCAGAGCCTCAGCCCTGACATCAGACCCACCTACCTGGCCCTCGCGCGGGCCACCGCCGAACGAGCCCTGGCCAGCGGTCGGCTCAAGCCACACGTGGCCGAACCCCTGTTGGACATCCTCGCGACCGACCAGGAGCGATAAGTGAGCGAACACTCCGGTATGCCGTCCGCCTCCGCGGCCACGGCACTCACCGACCCGAGGCCTCTCGGGGGTGGCGAACCCGTGGTGGCGCGGACCCGCGACGAGCTGCGCGCGGCCAGGCGCACCCTCACCAACGGCGACGTCGCGGTGGTCATGACCATGGGCGCCCTCCACGAGGGGCACGCGACGCTCATCGAGACGGCTCGGCAGGCTGCCGCCCACGTGGTCGTCACGATCTTCCTGAACCCCCTTCAGTTCGGGCCGCGCGAGGACCTGTCGCGCTATCCCCGGACCTTCGACGACGACATGGAGATCTGCCGTCGGGCAGGGGTGGACCTGGTCTTCGCCCCGACGCCGGACGTCATCTACCAGGACGGCGACCCCGCCGTGCGCATCTCGGCGGGGCCGTTGGGCAACGTGCTCGAGGGGCAGGCCCGCCCCGGCCACTTCGACGGCATGCTGACGGTCGTCGCCAAGCTGCTGCACCTGACCCGCGCGGACTCCGCCTACTTCGGGCAGAAGGACGCCCAGCAGCTCCTGCTGATCCGGCGGATGGTGCGCGACCTCGACTTCCCGGTGAAGGTCGTCTCGGTGCCCACCGTGCGTGAGTCCGACGGGCTGGCGATGAGCAGCCGCAACACCTACCTCACCGACTCCGACCGCGAGACCGCGCTGTGCCTGTCGCAGGCCCTGCGTGCCGGTGCGGCGGCGGCGGCCGAGGGACCGTCGGCTATCCGGCGGGCCGCCCGCACCGTGCTGGTCCGCGAGCCGTTGGCGCTGATCGACTACCTCGTCCTCGTGCACCCTTCGACGCTGGAGGACGTGCCGGAGTGGTACCGGGGCGAGGCCCTCCTTGCGGTCGCCGGCCGCGTCGGCACCACGAGGCTGATCGACAACCTGCCCATCTCGGTGGGACCCGGCGGAGGGGCTCTCGAGGTCTTCTCCGACGTCGACTCCGCCGGCAGCTGACACCCAAGGCAACCACCCCACGCAGTAACCGAGGAACGAGCACATGCAGCGCTTCATGCTCTACGCCAAGATCCACCGGGCCACGGTGACCCAGGCGGACCTGCACTACGTCGGGTCGCTCACGATCGACCGCGACCTCATGGATGCCGCCGGCCTGCTGCCGGGGGAGCAGGTCGACGTGGTCGACGTCGACAACGGCAACCGCCTGACGACCTACGCGATCGAGGGGGAGCGGGGGTCCGGCATCGTCTGCATCAACGGTGCGGCGGCTCGGCTCATCTCACCCGGCGACACGGTCATCATCATCGCGTACGCCGCCATGGACGACCAGGAGGCGAGGACCTTCGAGCCGGAGGTCGTCTTCGTCGACAAGGACAACAAGATCGTCGAGATCGGCCACGACGGCGGGGACGTGCCCGAGGGCTTCGGACTGAAGACCTCGGCCGTGACGCGGCGCCACCATGACTGACGCCCCCGTCGCCGGCCGCGCCGCGACCGACCAGCCCGGACCGACCATCCCGCGCCGGCTGGTCGCGGGCCTGCCCGGGTGGACGACGTCGGCGGACGTCATCGTGGTGGGTTCGGGCATCGCCGGCCTCACGACCGCCCTGCGGCTGCGGCAGCGCGTGGACCGCGTGCTGCTGGTCACCAAGACGGTGCTCAACGAGGGGTCCACCCAGTGGGCCCAGGGCGGCATCGCAGCGGCCCTCGACCCGGGGGACTCCCCCGAGGAGCACCTGCACGACACCCTGGTGGCGGGGTGCGGGGTCTGCGACGTCCCCGCGGTGACGGCCCTGGTCCACGAGGGTCCCGCGCGCGTCCACGAGCTGGTCGCCCTCGGCGCCGAGTTCGACCTCGACGACGCGGGAGGGCTCAAGCTCACCCGCGAGGGCGGCCACCACAAGGACCGGATCGCCCATGCCGGCGGCGACGCCACGGGCAAGGAGATCTCCCGGGCCCTGATCGCCGCCCTGCACCGCGTCAAGGACGACCCAGGCATCGAGGTCATCGAGCACGCCCTGGTCGTGGACCTGTTGCAGGACACGGAGTCCCGCGTCTGTGGCGTGACGCTGCACGTCATCGGCGAGGGGCAGATGGACGGCGTCGGAGCAGCCCGGTCCCGTGCGGTGGTGCTCGCCACCGGCGGGCTGGGACAGGTCTACTCCGCGACGACCAACCCGTCGGTCGCCACGGGCGACGGCATGGCGGCGGCGCTGCGCGCCGGTGCCGTCATGGCCGACGTCGAGTTCGTGCAGTTCCACCCCACGGTGCTGTGGCTGGGGCCGGGCTCCAGCGGTCAGCAGCCGCTCATCTCCGAGGCTGTGCGCGGTGAGGGGGCCTTCCTCGTCGACCGCGACGGAGAGCGGTTCATGCAGGGACGTCACCCGCTGGCCGACCTCGCGCCACGCGACGTGGTCTCGCGGGCCATCGTCGACCGGATGCAGGAGACGGGGGAGGACCACGTCTACCTCGACGCCCGCCACCTCGGCAAGGAGTTCCTCGAGGAGCGCTTTCCCTCCATCGTGGCGCGCTGTCGCGAGCTCGGCTTCGACCCCGCGACCGAGCTGCTGCCGGTCGCCCCGGCGCAGCACTACGCCAGCGGCGGCGTGCGCACCGACCTCGTCGGACGCTCGTCCCTCGACGGCCTCTACGCCTGCGGCGAGGTGTCCTGCACGGGGGTCCACGGTGCCAACCGGCTCGCGTCCAACTCACTCCTGGAGGGTCTGGTCTTCGCCCACCGCATCGCTGACGACATCAGCGAACGGCTGGCGCGGGGGGAGCTCCCCCAGGCCGTCCCGGCCGCGCCCAGTGGTGAGGGCGCGCTGCTCGACGGCTCGGCCAGGGTGCAGGTCCAGGCCGCGATGACGGCCGGGTCAGGCGCGGTGCGGTCGGCCGCCTCGCTCGCGAGCACCGCGCTCGCCCTCCACGACCTCGCGCTGGCCGCCACGTCCACCGAGTCCGGTCCGCAGTCGTGGGAGACCACCAACCTGCTCCACATCGGCCAGGTCCTGACGCTGGCGGCCTCCTTGCGCGAGGAGACCCGCGGTGGTCACGTCCGCAGCGACCATCCCGACCAGGTCGATCCCCGCTGGCGCGGCCACACCCTGGTCCTCCGAGGCGCCGACGGCACGCTCTCCACCACTTTCGAACCCGTTCCCGAACAGGACCTCGCATGACCGGCGCACCCTCGGCCGACCCTGTCGACCTCGCAGACCTGCGGTTCCCCGAGGCCGACGCCCTGGCCGTCATCCGCACCGCCCTCGACGAGGACCTCGGTGGGCCGGACGGCGTCGACGTCACGACGACGGCCACCATCCCGGTCGAGCAGGTGAGCACGGCGCACGTCGTGGTGCGCGAGGACGGCGCGCTGGCCGGCATACCCCTCATTGCGATGGTCTTCGACGAGGTGGCCAGGCGGATGGGCGCCGAGCCGCTGCGCATCACCACGAAGCACCGCGACGGCGACCTCGTCGGCAAGGGCGACGTGGTCGCCACGCTGGCCGGGTCGACCCAGGTGACCCTGGTCGGCGAACGAACCATGCTCAACCTCGTGTGCCGCCTCTCCGGCATCGCCACGAACACCCACGCCTGGGCGCAGCGGCTCGAAGGCACCGGTGCCACGGTCCTCGACACCCGCAAGACCACCCCAGGGCTGCGCGCCCTCGAGAAGTACGCGGTCCGCGCGGGTGGCGGCACCAACAAGCGCATGGGCCTGTTCGACGTGGCCATGATCAAGGACAACCACAAGCTCGCCGCCGGCTCGCTCAGCAAGGCGTATGCCGCGGTGCTGGCGAAGTTCCCCGACGTGCCGATCCAGGTGGAGGTCACCACGACGGAGGAGGCCCTCGAGTCGGTCGAGGTCGGCGCACGCTTCCTGTTGTGCGACAACATGTCTCCACAGCGGCTGCGCGAAACGGTGCAGGCCGTGCGTGCGACCGGTGAGGCCGTCGAGCTCGAAGCCACGGGAGGGCTCACGCTCCAGGTGGCGCGCGAGTACGCCGAGACCGGTGTCGACTACCTCAGTGTCGGCGGGCTGACCCACTCCTCCCCGATCCTCGATCTCGCCCTCGACCTCGCGGACTGACCTCGCCCCGCCCGCCGCTTCCAACAGAGGCCGCCGCGGTCCGCCCTGCGAGGCACCGTGTGCCGGTCGGTACCCTTTGCGGGTGAGCCAGACCCCCAGCGCGACCGACGCCACTGACGTGGCGACCCAGCCCGACGCCGACCTCCCCGAGCAGATGAAGGTGCGTCGCGAGAAGCGGGACCGGTTGCTGGCCGAGGGCAAGCAGGCCTTCCCGGTGCAGGTGCCGCGCACGCACACCCTCGGTGAGGTCCGTGAGCAGTGGGGGCACCTCGAGACCGGCGAGGAGACCCAGGACGTCGTCGGTGTCGCCGGGCGCGTCATCTTCATCCGCAACACCGGCAAGCTCGCCTTCGCGACGCTCCAGGAGGGCGTCGGCACCCGCCTGCAGGTCATGCTCAGCCTGGCGGAGGTCGGCGAGGACGCCCTGGCCGACTGGAAGTCGACCGTCGACCTCGGCGACCACGTGTTCGTCGAGGGCAGGGTGATCTCCTCGCGCCGCGGCGAGCTGTCGGTGATGGCCACCCGGTGGGAGATGGCGTCCAAGGCGCTGCGTCCGCTGCCGGTGCTGCACAAGGACCTGTCGGAGGAGTCGCGCGTGCGCCAGCGCTACGCCGACCTGATCGTCCGGCAGGAGGCCCGCGACATGGTGCGCACCAAGGCTCGCGCGCTGTCCGCGATCCGCGGTGTCCTCGACACCCAGGGCTACCTCGAGGTCGAGACGCCGATCATCCAGCTCGTCCACGGCGGCGCGGCGGCTCGTCCGTTCCGCACCCACATGAACGCGTTCGACCAGGAGATGACCCTGCGCATCGCCCTGGAGCTCAACCTCAAGAAGGCCGTGGTCGGGGGAGTCGACCGGGTCTACGAGATGGGCCGCATCTTCCGCAACGAGGGCGTCGACGCCACCCACAGCCCAGAGTTCACGATGCTCGAGGCCTACCAGGCCTACGGTGACCAGACGAGCATCGCCGCCCTCATGCGCGACGTCTTCCTCGGCGTCGCCGACGCGCTCGGCTCGCGCCAGGTCGAGACCGCGGCCGGCACCGTCGACCTCGACGGCGAGTGGCGCTGGCTGCCTGTCTACGAGGGCGTTTCCGAGGCGGTGGGTGAGACGGTCACCATCGACACCGACGTCGACACCCTGCGTGGGTATGCCGCGAAGCACGACGTGGCCATCGACCCGGCCTGGGACAAGGACAAGGTGTTCCTCGAGCTGCTCGGTGAGCTCGTCGAGCCGGGGCTGCTCCAGCCGACGTTCCTGTGCGAATACCCCGCGATCGCACAGCCGTTGGCCCGCCCGCACCGCAGCGAGCCGGGGCTGATCGAGGCCTGGGACCTCATCATCGCTGGGGTCGAACGCGGGACGGGCTTCTCGGAGCTCGTCGATCCGGTGGTCCAGCGCGAGGTGCTCACGGCCCAGTCGGTCAAGGCTGCCGGGGGCGACCCCGAGGCCATGCAGCTCGACGAGGACTTCCTTCGGGCCCTGGAGTACGGCGCACCCCCGATGGGCGGACTCGGCTTCGGCGTGGACCGCCTCGTGATGCTGTTCACCGACGCCAGCATCCGCGAGACGATCCTGTTCCCGCACCTCAAGCCGGAGGTTTCCCGATGAGCGGCATCTGGCCCTACATCGCCGCGCTGATTCCCTCGGCCGGTGTGGGATTCCTCTTCTGGCTGGTCATCAAGAACATGATCGAGGGCGACCGCAAGGAGCGTTTGGCGCATTCCCAATGGGAGGCGGCGCACGCCGGGGACGAGAGTGCGAAGGACAATTCAGGGCATTCTGCGAATGGCGAGAAGATTTCCTGAGGGGCCTTTCTGACGGGCATTTGAGAATGAACTGGCGTGGCCACTATCTTTGGCCTCCCGCCCCATTCATTTTTGCCGAGAGGAAACTCCATGGCCCAGCGCGTGAGCATTGTGCTCGAGGACGACATCGACGGTTCGGTTGCAGACGAGACGGTGACCTTCGCCCTCGACGGGGTCACCTACGAGATCGACCTCAACGGCAAGAACGCCGCTGCCCTGCGTGATGCGCTGGCGCCCTATGTCGGCCATGCACGGCGCTCGGCGGGCCGCCGCACCGCGGGTCGACCTGCTGCCGGCGGCCGAGGCACCGGCAAGCGCGACCTCGGTGACGTGCGCGAGTGGGCGCGGTCCAACGGGCACAAGGTCAGCGATCGCGGCCGCATTTCCGCCGAGGTCCAGGCCGCCTACGACAAGGCGCACTGACGCTGGATATCCGCCGCGTCCCAGAAGGCACTCCGGACCTTTTCTGGGACTGGCGGGCAATTCTTGCTGGTCAGCGCAGGGGTGAGGATCCATTACGTGAATGGCGTCAGCGGCTGACGATCTCGACGAACCACCAGTACGCCACCGTCGTCCCGGCCTCCATGCCGTCGGCTTTTGTCCTTCAGTGGACTCTCGAGGTGGCCGCGGAAGTCGGGGTGCATGCCGCCCGGCACCATTCAGGGGTCCTGCACCCCGAGGACTCCGGCCTCAGTTTCGCCCTGCAACCGACGCAGCTCTACCCCGTCGCAGCCCAGTTCCGTGACCCCACGGTCACCGAGGCGGGCCTCGACGACCGGCTGGAAGCTGCCCGGGCGGCCTACCGGGTGGCGGGGCTCGAGCTGGCGCTGGGCTATCGGTCCGACGCCAAGCTGGGTGAGCACACCAGGCGGGCGATGGTCGACGACGTCTGGGCGATGACCCTGGCGCGAGCCAGCGGCCAGCGACCTCCGCGGCGCGGCTCGTGCTGCTTCATCTACGTGCTGCCCGGCGTGCACGAGTGCTCCGGCTGCCCCCGGCTCGCGACTGCGGCCGGCCGGGGACAGACCGGCGGTCAGCTGCGCGGCTAGGTGAGCAGATCGGCGAGCAGGTCCCCGTCGGACTCGAGCCGGTCGAGCACCTCGTCGAACATCAGCTGCTCGAACTTCGCGCCGTCGGCTCCGGCTTCGACCTCGTCCCACGACCGGGGCGCCGCGACCGTCGGCGTCTCCTTGCCGCGCAGGGAGTAGGGGCAGATGGTCGTCTTGGCTGCGACGTTCTGGCTCCAGTCGAGGAAGATCTTGCCGGGCCGCAGCGACTTGGTCATCTTCCAGACGATCAGTTCGGGATGCTTCTTGGTGAGCTCCTGGGCCAGCTGCATGGCGAGGTCGCGGGTCTGGTCGGAGGTGAGGTCGCCCGGCAGCCCGGCATAGAGCTGCATGCCCTTGCTGCCGCTGGTGACCGGAAAGAGGTCCAGGCCCAGGGCGCCGAGCCGGTCGCGCACCATGATCGCGACCCGCGCGCACTCACGCAGGCCCGCGGGCGACCCCGGGTCGAGGTCGATGACCAACCGGTCGGGGTGCGCCCGCTCGCCGCCGACGACCCGCCACTGGGGGATGTGCAGCTCGATGGAGTTGAGGTTGACCAGGTAGGTCAGCTGGGCCAGGTCCTCGACCATCGGGTAGGTCACCGTGTCGACCGTGACCCGGGGCAGCCATGGCGGGGCCCCCGACGGCAGGTTCTTCTCGAAGAAGCTCTGGTCGCCGGTCCCGTGCGGCCAGCGCACCCGCGTCAGCGCCCGGTCGGCCAGATGCGGCAGGATCACGTCGGCGACCTGCGCGTAGTAGTTGAGCACCTCCCCCTTGGTGGTCTCGGTCGAGGGAAAGAGCAGCTTGTCGAGGCTGGTCAGCTTGAGCCTGCGGCCGCCCACCTCGACGCGCGTTGCCTGGGGGACGTAGCGCTCAGGCATCGTCCATCTCCTGCAGGTCGTCGGGCGTGAGGTCGGTGCGGATGCCGAGGTATGCCGGCTGGCGCAGCCTGCCGTCGCGCGTCACCTCGAGGGTGCGAGCCTCCACCACCACGGCAGGGTCGACCCACGTCGCCCCGACGCTGTCGATGCGGGGTACCTCGTCGCTGAAGGGCGAGTCCGGGCGGGTGTGAGGGGCGAGGGCCTCGGCGAGCTGGGTGGCCGCGCGTCCGGCGATGCCGCTGCCCATCCGCCCGGCGAACCGCCATCCTCCGTTGCCGTCGGGGACCCCGAGCAGGACCGCCCCGAGCCGCCCGGAGTCGTTGGTCTTCTCCGCTCGCCAGCCGCCCACGACGGCGGACAGGGTTGCCCGGTGGGGTGACTTGAGCCAGTCGGCCGAGCGGCGGCCCGGGAGGTAGGGTGCAGAGAGGCGCTTGCTCACCACGCCTTCCAGACCCTGTTCGAGGGTCGCTGCGTAGAGCTCCTGACCGTCCTCGTAGACCGGTGGGACCTGCCAGTGCCGGCCCGAGAGGTCGAGGCGTTCCAGCAGCTCGCGCCGGGCCGACAGCGGCTGGGCGGTGAGGTCGGACCCGTAGAGCCGCAGCAGGTCGAAGATCATGAACGTCACCGGTCGGACTGCGGCCAGGCGCTCGGCCTTGCGGCGGTCGCGCACGTGCATCCGGTCGGCCAACGCCCCGAACGAGGGGCGACCCCCCTCGAGGGCGACGACCTCGCCGTCCAGCAGCATGTCGTCGTAGGAGGCCGCGAGGTCGGCCAGCTCCGGGTAGCTGGCCGTCACGTCGTTGCCGATGCGCGAGGTCAGGGTGAGCACGCCGTCGCGCACGTCCGCGAGCACGCGCATGCCATCCCACTTCACCTCGTGGATCCAGTCGTCCCCGTCGGGGATGCTGGTGGCGGGACTGGCCAGCATGGGGCGCATGGGGCCATCCTGACGCATAGGCTGGTTTCCACGCGCGAGGCCCGAGGTGCCTCGTCAGGGATGGGTGCTTGTCCGCGGGCAGGCAGACGGAAGGACGACAAGCATGCGAGCGATCTGGAAGGGCGCGGTGTCCTTCGGCCTGGTGAACGTGCCGATCCGTCTCTACTCCGCCACCGAGAACCACGACGTGCAGTTCCGGCAGGTGCACCGCGAGGACGGTGGCCGGATCAAGTACCAGCGCATCTGCAGCATCGACGGCGAGATCGTGTCGTACGACGACATCGCCAAGGGGTACGAGACCGAGGACGGCGAGATGGTGGTCCTGACCGACGAGGACTTCAAGGATCTGCCGGCCACGAGCAGCAAGGAGATCTCGGTCGAGAAGTTCGTCCCCGCCGAGCAGATCGACCCGATGCTCTACGACAAGTCGTACTACCTCGAGCCCGACAAGGCCTCCACCAAGCCGTACATCCTGCTGCGGGACGCCCTCGAGAAGGAGAACCGGGTCGCGGTCGTGACGGTCTCCATCCGCACCCGGATGACGATGGCGGTGCTGCGCGTCCACGAGGGCGTGATCCTGATGCAGACCATGTTGTGGCCCGACGAGATCCGCAAGCCCGACTTCGCCTCCCTCGACGACGACGCCAAGGCGACCAAGCAGGAGCTGGCGATGGCCGACCTGCTGATCGAGCAGCTCGCGGGGGACTACCAGCCCGATGACTACGAGGACGACTACGCCGCGGCCCTGCAGTCGCTCGTCAAGGCCAAGGTCGAAGGCGGCGAGGTGCAGTTCGCACCCGAGTCCAAGGACGAGTCGGGCGAGGTCGTCGACCTGCTCGCCGCCCTCAAGAAGTCCGTCGACAAGGCCAAGGCGTCGCGTGGGGAGTCCACCTCCGAGACGAAGAAGCCGGCCACCAAGACCGCCGCGAAGAAGACAGCGACCAAGAAGGCCGCGAAGAAGGCCAGCTGAGGCCCTTGGCCGGCCCCGACGGCTAGGCGTTCTCCTTGCGGAAGGTCGAGGTGCCCCACCAGAGCGCGATGGCGAACAGGCCCACCGCCCAGAGGGAACCCCAGAGCATCGCGTTCGTCCCGAAGTCGCCGAGGAACGAACCACGCACGGCATCGGTGATCCACCGGAACGGCATGAAGTCGCTGGTGCGCTGCAGCCAGTCCGGTCCGAGCGTCATCGGCAGGAGGATGCCCGACAGGAGCAGGACCGGCATCATCACGACGTTGATGACCGGTGCCATGACGTCCTCGCTCTTGGTGGTCAGTGCCAGGGCGTTGGAGGCCGCCGCGCACGCGCCGCCGACGAGCAGGGTGAGCGCGACGCCGAGGACGACCCCTCGCAGGGGCGCCTCCATGCCGACCCAGTAGCCCAGCCCGACCAGCACGAGTGCCTGGACGAACAGCTGGAGCAGGTCACGCCACAGCCGTCCCATGAGCAGGGCCGTCCGGCTGGCCGGCGTCACCCGCTCGGCCTCGATGACGCCGTCACGCCACTCCGAGATCAGCCCGAAGCCCGCGAAGAAGGCGCCGAACATGCCGAGCTGGATCAGCATGCCGGGCACGAAGAAGGTCCAGCTGTTCGCGTAGCCCATCTGAGCGGCCATCGGCTTGAGCAGCGGTCCGAACAGGAACAGGTAGAGGATCGGCTGCATCAGGCCGATGAGCACCCAGGCAGGGTTGCGCAGGTTCATCCGGAGCTGGCGGCGGAAGACGATGAAGGACTCACGCAGGAACTGCATGTCACTTCTCCTTCGAGGTCGGGTCGGCCGGCGTGGTGGCCTCTGCGTCGCGCAGCGAGCGGCCGGTGAGGGTGAGGAACACGTCGTCGAGGGTGGGGCGAAGGACCTCGATCGACTCGAGGTCGATGTCGGCGCCGCGCAGGTCGGCCAGCAGGCCGGGTACCGCCTTGCCGGCGCGCTGCACGCGGCCGCGCACGTGGTTGCCGTCGATCTCGACGGCGTCGCGGCCGTCGCTGCCGGACTCGGCGATCGCATCGAGTCGCTTGGCCGCCTCGGCCACCAGGTCGGGGTCCGCAACTTCCAGGTCGACGAGGTCGCCGGAGACCTGGGCCTTGAGGTTGTCGCTGGTGTCGGCGGCAATGATCTTGCCGTGGTCGATCACGATGATCCGGTCGCTCAGGGCGTCGGCCTCGTCGAGGTAGTGGGTGGTGAGGAAGACCGTCGCACCGCGTCGCTTGCGCAGGTCGGCGATGTGGGTCCAGAGGTTGGCCCGGGCCTGCGGGTCGAGACCTGTCGTCGGCTCGTCGAGGAAGACGAGCGTCGGCTCGTGGATCAGCCCCATGACGATGTCGAGGCGGCGGCGCTGGCCACCCGACATGGTCTTCGGCTGGCGCCCCCACAGTCCCTCGAGGTCGAGCTGGCCGAACAGCTCCTGGCCCCGACGGCGCGCGTCGGCGCCCGACATGCCGTAGAGCATGCCGTGGTCGACGACCTCGTCACCGGCGCGGGCGAACTGCCCCGTGGCCCCGCTCTGCGAGACGTAACCGATCGACCGTCGGACCTTCTCGGACTCCTTGACGACGTCGAAGCCGGCCACCGTGGCCGTGCCCGCCGTGGGCCTCAGCAAGGTGGTCAGCATGCGCAGCGTCGTGGTCTTGCCGGCGCCGTTCGGCCCGAGGAACCCGACGACCTCGCCCTCGGCCACATCGAGGTCGACGCCGTCGACAGCACGTACCTCGCCCTTCTTCCTGCCCTCGCGCGTCTGGAAGGTCTGCACCAGACCTCGTGCGTGGATCATCCCCAACTCCCTCTGACGGACCGTCCCCTTGGCGGCTGGGTCGCCGTTTGTTCAAACTTGAATATCGCTAGTGTTCAACATTGAATACTCTGGCGTCAAGCCGATATCTACCGCCCGCGCCACCAAGGTAGACCCGGCTGCTGACAGCAATTCATCGCTCGCGGGAGATGAGCTCCACGTAGCGCTGCCGGTCGCTGGCCATCTGCCAGCCCGGGTCGTCCGCGGGGGCCTGCCAGTCCACCGGCTCACCCCGCAGGGCGAAGTCGCCGCGGTCGATGCGGGCGATGAGGGTGACCAGCCACTCACGCTCGGTCTGGCCCATGCCCATCCAGAGGTCGGCCAACGCGAGGACGTGCGGGGGGACAGCCCCGGCCGGCCGCTCCTGGGCCAGCTGTTCGCGGACGTTGGCGTCGAGGTTGGCCAGCCTGGTCTGCAGGGCCTCGCGGACCGCGGTGCGGCTCATCAGCGGCATCAGGGCCATCCCTGTGTGGAACGGCAGGGGGGACAGGAGGTCCGGGCGCTCCACGGCTGCGCGCCACAGCTTCTCGAACTCACGTCGGCCCAGGGGAGTGCTCGTGTAGACGGCCACCTCGCGACTGCCGTCGACCAGGTCGTGACGCTCGAGGTTGCCCTGTCGCGCCAAGGTGGCCAGGCCCGAGTAGATCGAGCCCGGGTTGACGTGGGCCCAGTCCTCGACCTGCCAGGACAGCAGCTCGCGGCGCAGCTGGTACCCGTTGACCGGCTCGAACAGCATGACGGCGCCGAGGAGCAGCAGTCTGGTCTCGGTGGCCGCCATGCGGTGCAGTGTAGGAGGCGGGGCCACAGTGGATCAGGTCATCACGGTCAGGTCATCACGGAGCGGGACGTCATGGCGCAGGCCATGATGGGCCCATGCCCGAAGGCCACACCCTGTTCGCGCTCGCACGCGACCTCGACGCGGCATACAGGGGGACGCAGCCGACGTTGAGCAGCCCGCAGGGAAGGTTCGCGGCCGGCGCCGCGCTGCTGTCCGGCCGCACCTTCGTCCACGCGACCTCGTGGGGCAAGCACCTCTTCGCCGAGTTCGAGGAGGACGCCTGGCTGCACGTGCACCTCGGCCTCATCGGCACCTTCACCATCGACGACCGCCCGTATGCCGGGGAGGTGCCGATCGTGGGCCAGGTCCGGTTGCGGTTGGCGACCGACGAGCACGTCGCCGACCTCCGCGGGCCCAACCTGTGCGCCGTGACAACCCCCGACCAGGTGGAGGCGGTGATGGCCCGCCTCGGCCCGGATCCCCTTCACCCAGAACCGGATCCGGAGATCGCCTGGCGCAAGATCTCCCGCAGCGGCAAGGCGATCGGCGAGCTGCTGATGGACCAGTCCGTCCTGGCGGGCATCGGCAACGTCTATCGCAGCGAGGTGCTGTTCCGTCAGCGGGTCGACCCCTTTCGGCCGGGCAAGGAGATCCGGCGCACGACGTGGGACGCGATCTGGCTCGACCTCGTCGACCTGCTGCCGCTGGGGGTCGTCACCGGCAAGATCGTGACCGTGGCCGAGCAGGTCGAGCAGATCCGGGCTGAGCTCGCCGCAGGGGAGGTCGACCGGCTGACCGAGCGGACGTCCTACGTCTACCGCCGGCAGGGCGAGCCGTGCCGGGTCTGCGGTTCACGGATCCGCACCCAGGTGGTGGCGGGCCGCAACCTGTTCTGGTGCGGTCGCTGCCAGCGCCGTCGCTGACTGCCGAACGACCGACGTCGGCGCCGCCGAACCCGTCACTGGGGGTGGGCGGTCCAGCGTCCTGCGAGCCAGAGCCCGAGCAGCAGCAGGAGCGCCGCCAGGCCGGCGAAGGCGACACTGATCTCGACGTTGCGCTCCTGCAGGTCGACGTGCTTGGGCAGGTCGTTCAGGACTCCCTGCAGCTGGTCGGCGTCGCTCGCCTTGAAGTACTCGCCACCGGTGGTCCGGGCGACCGCCTGGAGTGCGTCCTCGTCGACGACGAGGAAGTTGCGCCCTCCCGGCCCCAGGCCGCCGCCGAAGCCACCGGGCGGCCCGTCGAACAGCCCTCCTCCGAGCTGGTCGCGGGTGCAGACCATCTGGGTCGGCTCGGTGGTGCCGAAGCCGATCGGGTAGACGCGCACCCCACGGGCCGCCGCCTGCACTGCCGCGTCCTGCGGTGTCACCCCGCGCGTGTTGGCTCCGTCGGTCAGCAGGACGACTATCTCCGGCACGGTCTTGGTCCCCTTGGGTGGCGTCGCGCCGGGAGGGCCGGTGGGGTCCGGCGTCGGGGTCAGGGCGTCCGGTCCGTCGGCGCCGGTGTCCCCCGTGTCGACCGGCGCCACGTCGGGGTTGATCTCGGCGATCGCGTCGATCGACTTGAGGATGGCCGCGCCGATGGTGGTGCCGCGTCCGGTGGTCAGTCCGTCGACGGCGTGCAGGAGGTCGTCGTGGTTGGTGGTCGGCGCGACCGCCACCTGGGCGAACCCGGAGAAGACGACCAGGCCGATCCGGGTGCGGTTGTCCTGCTTGCCGATGAAGTCGCGGACCGCTTCCTGAGCTGCCGCAAGGCGATTCGGGCTGACATCGGTCGCGCACATCGATCCCGACACGTCGACGGCGAGGATGACGGCAGAGCTCGAGATCGGCACCTGCGCACGCACCTGGGGTCGTCCCGCGGCAAGGCCGAGGAGGGCGAGGCTGCCCAGCACCAGGGCGAGCGGCACGTGCTGTCGCCACATCCGCTGGCGGGGCAGGACCGCCCGGATCAGGGCGACGTTGGAGAACCGGACGGCCGCCCGGCGGCGTCGCCGCAGCTGCCACACGTATGCCGCGACGAGCAGTGGGACGGCGAGGAGCCCGAGCAGGGCGACGGGGAGCGCGAAGGACACGGTCACACCACCCTTCCCGAGCGGACGACCGAGGCGCCCGCCCCGAGCAGGAGGAGCACGGCTGCCGCGGCGGCGAACCAGGACGTGATCTCACGGCGTTCCGTCCGGGCGGTCCAGGTGAGGTTGATGGAGCTGTAGACCTTGCTCAGCGCGGCGGTGTCGCTCGCGGCGTAGTAGGTGCCGTCGGTGGTATCGGCGATCTGCTTGAGGGTGGCCTCGTCGAGTCGCGTCGAGATCTGGAAGCCGTCGACCTCGAGCACCGTGCCCTGCGGGCTGCCCAGCCCGATCGGGAAGATCCGCACGCCTGCGGTGGAGGCGAGCTCGGCCAGGACGAGCGGGTCGGGATCGGTGGTGTTCTCGCCGTCGGACAGCAGCACCACGGCAGCCGAGCCGTAGTAGCCGAGCTCGTCACCCCCGGCCGTGCCGTCCTGGCCCGTCTCGTCGACGCTGATCGGCTTGCCCGCTATCGCGCTGATGGCCGAGACGATGCCGCGCCCGAGTGCCGTGCCACCCTGAGGGGCCAGCCGGTCGATGGCGGCCAGCACCTCCTTGCGGTCGTTGGTCGGCTGTTGCGAGATGACGGCCGAGTCCCCGAAGGCGACGACGCCCAGCCTGATCGACGACGGCTGCTTGGCCACGAAGGTGCGGGCCGCGGCCTTGGCCGCGTCCAGCCGGGTCGGTGCGAGATCCTTGGCTGCCATGCTCGTCGACACGTCGAAGGCCAGGATGACGGTGCCCTCGCGTCGCGGCTCGGCCACCGTCGCCGAAGGACGGGCCAGCGAGGCGAGCAGCAGCGTCAGGGCGGCGAGCAGCAGCAGGGGCGCGACGTGACGCCACCGGTCGGGGCCACCGGGACTGGCGGCTACCAGCCCCTCGGCCGCCAGCTCTGCGCGACGCTCGTCGCGACGGCGCAGCTGGGCCCTGTACGCGATCACCAGGACCGGGACCGCGAGCAGGGACAGCAGGAGCATCGGCCACTCGAAGGTCATCTCCGCCTCCGCCTGCGGAGCTCGGAGATGCGGGCCAGCGCCCTGACCAGGTCGTCGTCCGTGGCGACGGGGTAGATCTCGGTGCCGGACCGTCGTGCTGCCGCAACCAGGGCGTCCTGCCTCTCCCTGGCCGCCGCGGCCMGCCGCCCGCGGAACACCGGGTCGTTGGTGTCGACGAAGATCTGTTCGCCCGTCTCGGCGTCCTCGACGTAGACCATCCCGACCGCCGGGAGCTCGGACTCCCTCGGGTCAACCACCTGGATGGCCACCACGTCGTGGCGTCGCGCCAGCAGCGACAGCGGCTGTTCCCAGCCCGGTTGGGTGATGAAGTCGGAGACGATGACCAGCAGCGAGCGCCGGCGAGCCAGCCCGAGTGCCGCGCGCAGCAGGCGGGACAGGTCGGTGGTGTCCTTCGACCCGGTGCCCGGCGGCGGGCGCAACAGGGCCTGGCTGATGCGGAGCACCTGGTTGCGACCGTGCCCCGGAGGAATCGTCTCGATGCTCCCGTCGAACAACGCCGCCCCGATGCGGTTGCCACCGCGGGCCAGGATGTGCGCGAGCGTCGTGGCGATCTCGGCCAGCACCAGCGACTTCTGGCGATCCACCGGCCCGAAGCCCATCGACGCCGACCGGTCCAGCAGGAGCCAGGCCGTGACCTCCCGGTCCTCCACGTACTCGCGCACGTACGGGGTGTCCATCCGGGCGGTGACGTTCCAGTCGATGTGCCGCAGGTCGTCACCGGGCTCGTACTCGCGCAGGTCGGTGAAGTCCACGCCCGTCCCCCGGAAGAGGGTCCGGTAGTCACCCTGGAGCCGCCCGTCGAGCCGGCGCACGACGCGCCACTCGAGCCGCCGGAGCAGTCGCTCCGCGGTCAACGGCCCCGCGGCGGACGGCCCGGGAACCGGGGGCCCTTGGCTCAGCGGGGTCCGGCGGCCCATGGCGCCTCGGAGGTGGACTGGGTCTGCTGGCGGCGCTCGCGCAGGGGCACGTCGGGCATCGTCACCGCATCCAGGATCGGGCCGAGGAGGTCGTCAGCCGCAATGCCCTCGGCCAGCGCCTCGTAGGACAGCACCAGCCGGTGGCGCATCACGTCGCGCGCCAGGTCGCGCACGTCCTGGGGCCGCGCGAAGTCGCGACCCCGGAGGAAGGCCAGTGCCTTGCCCGCGAGCACCAGGTTGATCGACGCACGCGGGCTGGCACCGAACGACAGGTAGCGCGCCAGGTCGGGCAGGCCCACCACCCCGGGTGAGCGGGTCGCGCCGACCAGCCGCACGGCATACTCGATCACGGCGGGGTCGACGTAGACCGCGTCGGTCCGCTTCTGGAACTCCACCAGCTGTCCCGGTTCGAGCACTCGCTGAGCCGCCTCGAAGGTCGTCGTCATCCTCTCGACCACGACGAACTCCTCTGAGGCAGTGGGATATCCGACGAGCGCCTTGAGCATGAACCGGTCGACCTGCGCCTCGGGGAGCGCGTAGGTGCCTTCGGACTCGATGGGGTTCTGGGTCGCCATGACGAGGAAGGGGTCGGGCGCCTTGAACGTCTCCCGGCCGATGGTCACCTGGCGCTCCTGCATGACCTCGAGCAGCGCGCTCTGCACCTTGGCCGGGGCGCGGTTGATCTCGTCGGCCAGCACGAGGTTGGCGAAGACGGGGCCCAGCGAGACCTGGAACTCGCCGTCCTTCTGGTTGTAGATGCGGGTGCCGATGACGTCGGCGGGCACGAGGTCGGGCGTGAACTGGATCCGCTGGAACTCGCCGCCGATGGCCTGGGCGAGCGTCTTGATCGCCATCGTCTTGGCCAGCCCCGGGACGCCCTCGACGAGCAGGTGGCCGCGGGCAAGCAGCGCGACGAGCATGCGTTCGAGGAGGACGTCCTGTCCGACGATGGTCTTCTTGACCTCGTAGAGCGCCTGCTCGAGCGGGTGCTGCCGGCCGAGCTCGGGGTGGGGATCCATGCGGTCTCCTCGGGTGCGATCTGTTGCTTTCGTTGCGCTGGTGCGGCGGGGTGAAGCGGGCTACTGCGGCGGGCTGCCGGCGACACCCCCGGCGGTGGCTATGGGGACGGCGAAACCGATGCCGACGAAGAAGTTCTGTTGCGACGGGTTGGCCAGTCCGGTGACGATGCCGACGACCTGACCAGCCTTGTTGAGCAGTGGGCCGCCCGAGTTGCCGGGGTTCACGGCGGCGTCGAACTGGATGAGCCCCTTGAGCGTCTCGTCGGAGTCGACCTCGATCGTCCGGTCGAGCGCAGACACCACACCGGCAGACAGGGATCCCTTGAGGCCCAAGGGATGGCCGAGCGCGAACACGGGGTCGCCGACCTGCGCACCGCCACCCAGGACGGCGGGGACCACGACCTGGGGGAGCTCCTCCGGCGTGAGGACTGCGATGTCGGTCGCGGGGTCCTGCTCCTTGACGCTCGCGCTCGACTCCGTGCCGTCGGAGAACGTCACCTCGATGCTCTTCGCCCCCTTGACCACGTGCAGCGCGGTCAGCACTGCCCCCGCGGCGCTGATGACGACCCCCGCGCCGGTACCCCGCTCCGCACCGCTGCTGCCGTTGCGCTGCGTGGCGATCGTGACCAGTGACGGCAACGCCACCCGGTATGCCGCGGCCGCGTCAGGAGGCGCCTTGGCGGCATCCTCCTTGGCCTTGGCGAGGCCGTCCTGGACGGCCTTGTCCACGTCTCTGCCCGTGATCGGCGCGGTGTCGGTGCCCCACGTCGCCGCGAGCACGGCCACCGAGAGCAGGGCCAGCACCACGATCGCTGCCACCAGCCACCGCCGCGGCGGGAGCCGCCTGCGAACGCGCGACGGGGTTTCGTCGACCACCTCCCGAGGTGGCTCGACGACCAGAGGCGAGCCCACCCGGTCCACCTTTCGCAGCGTACGTCCGATCCCGGCTCGGCGATACGGAAGCCGGGGATTCACGGCCAACTCTCAGGTTGGCGGCACGGGCTCCTCGGCGCAGGCTGGTGACGGCGGCATACCTCGCATGCCGTTGCGGCCGTAGATTGCCGGACATGGACAACGTCGTCTCCACCGTGGCGGAACTGCGCGCGCTCCAGCTGGACCGGATGCGCTGGAGCCTGGCCCACGCCTACGGCAACGTGCCGCACTACCGGGCCGCCTTCGACGCGGCGGGGGTGCGCCCCGACGACCTGCACGACCTGGCCGACCTGGCGCGGTTTCCGTTCACAGCCAAGGCGGACCTGCGCGACAACTACCCGTTCGGGATGTTCGCGGTGCCGCGCGAGCAGGTCGTGCGCGTCCACGCCTCGAGTGGCACGACGGGCAAGCCGACCGTGGTGGGCTACACGCGCGACGACATCGACATGTGGGCCGAGGTGATGGCGCGGTCGATTGAAGCCGCCGGTGGCCGCCCGGGCGACCTGCTCCACGTCGTCTACGGATACGGGCTGTTCACCGGTGGGCTGGGTGCGCACTACGGCGCCGAGCGGCTCGGCTGCACCGTGGTGCCCGTCAGTGGTGGCATGACGCAGCGACAGGTTCAGCTCATCCAGGACTTCAGGCCACGGATCGTCATGGTCACGCCGTCCTACTTCCTCGCCATCCTCGACGAGATGGAGGCGCAGGGGATCGACCCCAGGCAGACCTCGCTCGAGATCGGGATCTTCGGCGCCGAGCCCTGGACGGAGCAGATGCGCGACGAGGTCCAGCGGCGCAGCAACATCCGGGCCGTCGACATCTACGGCCTGTCTGAGGTCATCGGGCCGGGGGTGTCGCAGGAGTCCGGGCTGACCCAGGACGGCCTGCACATCTGGGAGGACCACTTCTATCCCGAGGTCGTCGACCCGGTGACCGGCGAGGTGCTGCCCGACGGCCAGGAGGGGGAGCTCGTCTTCACGTCGCTGACGAAGCAGGCGATGCCGGTCGTGCGCTATCGGACCAGGGACCTGACCACCTTGCTGCCGGGGACGGCCTACCCCCAGTTCCGGCGGATGGCCAAGATCACCGGACGCAGCGACGACATGATGATCGTGCGCGGCGTCAACGTGTTCCCCTCGCAGATCGAGGAGCACCTGCTCGCCGTCGAGGGCCTGACGCCGCACTACCTGTGCGTGCTGACCCGGCCCGGTCGGATGGACGAGCTCACGGTGCAGGTCGAGGCGGAGTCCGAGGCCTCCACGGGGGAGGACCGTGCCCGGATGGCCCGCGACCTCACGAAGCGGGTCAAGGACCGGGTCGGCGTGACGATCCGGGTCGACGTGCTCGCACCGCATGCCCTCGAGCGCTCGCTCGGCAAGGCGAAGCGGATCAGCGACCAGCGCCCGCACTGAGGGTCGGAGGGCGGCGTTCGCCGACGGCGAACAGTCCTTCCCGACCTCCCGTAATCGTGTAATCATCATTACATGGCAACGAAGACAACAGCGGAGGCGTGGCTGGCCGGCCGCCTCCCGACCGACTGGTTCACCGGCCCGGTCGAGGTCACCCGCGACCGCGACGAGCTCATCATCATCGGCACCCTCGCAGAACCCACCATGGACGACGGCGTCGACGACACCGACCGCACCATCGCCGCGCGGGGCCGGATCAAGTCCTTCCGCGAGGACACCCGGGAGCGACGCATCGAGATCGCCCGCGAGCTCGAGCACCTGAGCGGCCGCAAGGTCTCGTGGGGTGTGCGGGTGGGCGAGACCGAGGCGCTGTTCACCCATCTCGCGGCTCCCGTCATGACACGGTTGAGGCAGCCCGAGCGCCAGGTGCTCGACACCCTCGTCGAGGCAGGGGTGGCCAAGAGCCGCTCCGAGGCGCTCGCCTGGTGCGTCAAGCTCGTGGCCGACAAGTCCGACAGCTGGCTCGGCGAGCTGCGCGAGGCGATGGCCCACGTCGACGAGGTGCGCAAGAAGGGCCCCACCGCCTGAGCGCGCTTCCCAGGTGAGGTGTGCCGGGGAGAAGGCTTCGCGGCATACCGAGCGGTTTGCGTCCGCCCACGGCGAACATGAGCGGAGGGCGCTCAGGGCGGGGAACAGCGGAGGAACGCCCCGCGTTCCCCCAACGAGTCGTGTCAGAGGAACTGTTTCGTCCCGATCGGGTATCGGTGGACGAAAGGCGTACGCCGGGACCTCACAGCACGGATAGCATCGAGGTGATCTCGATAGGCAGGAGCAGAAGATGTTTGAAAGGTTCACCGACCGGGCCCGTCGGGTGGTCGTGCTTGCGCAGGAGGAAGCGCGCATGCTCAACCACAACTACATCGGCACGGAGCACATCCTGCTCGGTCTCATCCACGAGGGTGAAGGCGTCGCCTCCAAGGCTCTGGAGAGCCTCGGCATTTCGCTGGAGTCGGTCCGCGAGCAGGTGCAGGAGATCATCGGCCAGGGGCAGCAGGCCCCGAGCGGCCACATTCCCTTCACGCCCCGGGCGAAGAAGGTCCTCGAGCTGAGCCTTCGCGAGGCGCTGCAGCTCGGCCACAACTACATCGGCACCGAGCACATCCTGCTCGGCCTGATCCGCGAGGGCGAGGGCGTCGCCGCCCAGGTCCTCGTCAAGCTGGGCGCCGACCTGAACCGCGTGCGCCAGCAGGTGATCCAGCTCATCTCCGGCTACCAGGGCAAGGAAGGTGGCTCCGGCGCCGGCCTCTCGGGCAGCGTGCAGCAGGAGGGGACTCCTGCCGGTTCGCTCGTGCTCGACCAGTTCGGCCGCAACCTCACGATGGCTGCCCGCGAGGGCAAGCTCGACCCGGTCATCGGGCGTGAGAAGGAGATCGAGCGGGTCATGCAGGTGCTGTCCCGCCGCACCAAGAACAACCCCGTCCTCATCGGCGAGCCCGGCGTCGGCAAGACCGCCGTCGTCGAGGGCCTGGCGCAGGACATCGTCAAGGGCGAGGTGCCCGAGACCCTCAAGGACAAGCAGCTCTACACCCTCGACCTCGGCGCGCTCGTCGCCGGCAGCCGCTACCGCGGTGACTTCGAGGAGCGGCTGAAGAAGGTCCTCAAGGAGATCCGCACCCGCGGCGACATCATCCTGTTCATCGACGAGATCCACACCCTGGTGGGTGCGGGTGCCGCCGAGGGCGCGATCGACGCCGCCAGCATCCTCAAGCCGATGCTGGCCCGCGGTGAGCTCCAGACCATCGGGGCCACCACGCTCGACGAGTACCGCAAGCACATCGAGAAGGACTCGGCGCTCGAGCGCCGGTTCCAGCCGATCCAGGTCGCCGAGCCGACGCTCAGCCACGCGATCGAGATCCTCAAGGGCCTGCGCGACCGCTACGAGGCCCACCACCGGGTGTCCATCACCGACGGTGCCCTCGTGTCCGCCGCCAACCTCGCCGACCGCTACATCAACGACCGGTTCCTCCCGGACAAGGCGATCGACCTCATCGACGAGGCGGGCGCGCGGTTGCGCATCCGCCGGATGACGGCTCCGCCGGACCTGCGCGAGTTCGACGAGAAGATCGCGGCCGTGCGGCTGGAGAAGGAGTCGGCCATCGACGGCCAGGACTTCGAGAAGGCCGCCCACCTGCGTGACGACGAGAAGAAGCTGCTGCAGGCCAAGGCCGAGCGCGAGACGCAGTGGAAGTCCGGCGACATGGACGTCGTGGCCGAGGTCGACGAGGAGCTCATCGCCGAGGTCCTGGCTGCCAGCACCGGCATCCCGGTCTTCAAGCTCACCGAGGAGGAGTCGAGCCGGCTGCTCCACATGGAGGACGAGCTGCACAAGCGCGTCGTCGGCATGGACGACGCCATCAAGGCGATGTCCCAGGCGATCCGTCGCACCCGCGCCGGTCTGAAGGACCCGCGTCGTCCCGGTGGCTCGTTCATCTTCGCCGGTCCCACCGGTGTCGGTAAGACCGAGCTCGCCAAGACGCTCGCCGAGTTCCTGTTCGGTGACGAGGACAGCCTCATCCAGCTCGACATGTCGGAGTTCTCCGAGAAGCACACTGTCTCAAGGCTTTTCGGTTCGCCTCCCGGCTACGTCGGCTACGAAGAGGGTGGCCAGCTCACCGAGAAGGTGCGCCGCAAGCCGTTCTCCGTGGTGCTGTTCGACGAGGTCGAGAAGGCTCACCCCGACATCTTCAACACCCTGTTGCAGGTGCTCGAGGACGGCCGCCTCACCGACTCCCAGGGCCGGATGGTCGACTTCAAGAACACCGTCATCATCATGACGACCAACCTCGGCACCCGCGACATCACCAAGGGCTCGCTCGGCTTCTCCGCCGGCGCGGACACCCAGAGTGGCTACGACCGGATGAAGAACAAGGTCACCGACGAGCTCAAGCAGCACTTCCGCCCCGAGTTCCTGAACCGCGTGGACGACATCATCGTGTTCCCCCAGCTCACGCGGGACGAGATCGTGGCCATCGTCGACCTCGAGATCGCCAAGCTGGACAAGCGGCTCAAGGACAAGGACATGGGCATCGAGCTCACCATCGAGGCCAAGAACGTGTTGGCCGCGAAGGGCTACGACCCCGTGCTCGGTGCGCGACCGCTGCGTCGCACGATCCAGCGCGAGATCGAGGACGTCCTGTCCGAGAAGATCCTCTACGGCGAGCTCAAGGCGGGCGAACTCGTGCTCGTCGGCGCCGAGGGCGAGGGCAAGAGCGGCACCTTCACCTTCGTCGGCACGCCGCACCCCGGCAGCATCGAGCTGCCGGTCGTGCAGACGGTGGCAGACTCCGCCGACGCCAGCTGAGGGGCGCCAGACCCAGACACAAGCCGAGGTATGCCGCGTGGTCACCACGCGGCATACCTCGGCTTTGTCATGGGCGAGTTCACGAAGCTGCGCGCAGAACGCTTACTCTGGAGCGCGTGTCTCATTCCCCCCTGCCTCGCCGTTCGGTCCTCGTCGGTCTCCTCGCCGCACCCCTGACCCTCGCCGCCTGCTCGAAGGACAAGCCCGCCGCTGGTCCCTCCAGCACCACGACGACCCCCGCGTCGACGCCGCCCCCAGCGCGGGTCACGGGCAAGCTGCCGGCTGACCTGCTCGCGACGATGACCGCCCTCTATCTCGGCGGCAAGCCGGCCACCGGTGGGTCGACCATCGCGGCCGCCCTCGCGAAGCGGACGCCGCGCTCCACCCCGGTCGCGGTGACCGGCACCACCGGCACGTGGCACGGTGCGCCCATCGCCACGGTCGTGCAGGGCAAGGACGTCACCCTGCTCGTCAAGGCCAAGGCCGGCTGGACCGTCGTGGGTGGCTGGTGGCCCTCGCTCAAGGTCGCGCGGCCGGCGTTCCCCACCATGCGGGTCCTCGCCATCGGGTCGGACGCCCGCAACCCACAGCCTGTGACCAAGTGTCGGGCCGACGCCCTCCACATCATCGGGGTGAACGCGACGAAGGGTGTCGGTGGCATCGTCGGCATCCCCCGCGACTCCTGGGTCCCGCTGCCCGGAGGTGGCAGCGGCAAGATCAACGCTGCCCTCGTCTTCGGTGGTGTCAACGGACAGGTCAGGACGGTCTCCCGTGCCTCGGGGGTGCAGATCGACGGCTACGTCATCACCGGGTTCAAGGGCTTCCGCGGGATGGTCAGGAGCCTGGGCGGAATCGTCTTCGTGGCGGCCAAGGCGCTGAAGAGCGTTGACGGCCTGGCGATCGTCAAGCCCGGGAGCAACAAGCTCGACGCCACGCACGCACTCGCCCTCGCCAGGGAGCGCAAGCACCTGCCCAACGGCGACTTCGGCCGCTCCGCCAACCAGGGCGCGATCATCCGGGCCGGCATGGTGATGGCCCAGAAGGCCGGCCCCGGCGCGTTGGCGGGGCTCCTGTCCAAGATGGGTCCCCACCTGAGCACCGACCTGAGCGTGTCCGAGGTGCTCAACCTGTCGGCCAGCCTCTACCTGTCCAACGCGGCCAAGGTCCCCAACACGGTGGTGCCCGGCGCGATCGGCACCCGGGAAGGCCAGTCGGTCGTCCTGCTGGGTTCCCCTGCCAGGAAGATCTTCGCCGACATGAAGAACGGCCGTCTCGGTGGCTGAGCCCGAGTCGGCTGAGCCGGGGCCCGTTGGGTCGGCCGACCCTGAGCCGGCGCCCCCCGTTCGGGACGCCGCGTCGGTCACCGTCCGGGCGGCGCGCACCAGCGACATCCGGACGATCCGGGAGATCGTGCGACCGCACTCCGACTCGCGGGTGCTCGTGTCGAAGGACGCGGTGACCTACTACGAGGCGCTCCAGCAGTTCCGGGTCGCCGAGCTCGATGGCGTGGTCGTCGGGTGTGGCGCCCTGCACGTGATGTGGGAGGACCTCGCCGAGATCCGGACCCTGGCGGTCCGGCCCGAGGCCAAGGGCCGCGGGGTGGGTTCGATGCTGCTGGACGCGCTGATGGCCGATGCCCGCGAGCTCGGGGTGCAGCGGCTCTTCTGCCTCACCTTCGAGGTCGACTTCTTCACCCGGCACGGCTTCGAGGTGATCGAGGGCCAGGCCGTCGATCCCGAGGTCTATGCGGAGCTGGTCCGGTCCTACGACGAGGGCGTCGCGGAGTTCCTGGACCTCGAGCGGGTCAAGCCCAACACGTTGGGCAACACCAGGATGCTCCGCACCCTCTGAGCTCTCTGCGCGTTTGCATCGATCCGGGGCGGGGGGCCTCCCTGCTGGCCTAAGGTGTCCGCACGGACCAGCGACCCAGGGGGGACACCGTGTTCAAGAGTGCTGAGGAGAGGGAAGCCGAGCGCCAGCAGCGCGAGGCGGAGCAGGCGCGGCTGGCTGCCGCTCAGGACCAGCAGCGCCACGAGGAGGAGGCCGAGCGCCAGCGGCAGGCCTACCTCGCCTCACCCGTCGGGGCAGCCACTGCGGCCCGAGATGCCGGCGAGCAGTTCTTCGAGCTTCAGCTCCACGTGCGGAACCAGCAGGGTCAAGTGTCGTTCGGTGCAGTGAAGACGTCGGGCTCCATGACGAGCTCGGCCTCGACCCTGGCCGAGGTCGAGGCCGTCGGGTGGCACCTCGAGCACGCGAGCTACTACTTCGCGGTCACGGGTCAGAGCAGCGCCGAGCGCGTCTTCGGCTCGGGGGAGAACACCGCGGTGACCGGCGTGACGGTGGGTGCCTACCTCTTCCGCCGGACCGCAGTCGCGGACTCGATGTAACCGCGCCGGGGACGCCCAGCTGCATCTACCTCGAGTGACGCGGCGCGCTCACCTCGAATCAGGCAGGGGGGCCGGGTGGGCTCGGTGGTGGCGGCTCATCCTGATCCGCACCGAGGCGGCGAGGACGAGCAGCAGGAGACCGGAGATCACCCCGAACCCGAGGCGGGGGATCAGCGGCAGCGCGATGCCGATCCCGCCACCGATGACCCACGCGATCTGCAGCACGGTCTCGGACCAGGCGAACACCCTGGTGCGCACCGACTCCTCGATGTCACGTTGCACCACGGCGTCGCTGCTCAGCTTGATGAGCTGGGCACCGAGTCCCGCCACCAGGCCGAGGACGAGCAGGGTGGTCAGGGAGTAGAACAGTGCCGCGGCCAGGGCGACTGCCACGTCGGCGATCAGGGCCACCGCGATGATCAGGTCCGGTCGCAGCCGGCGCAGGGCGTTGCCGATGACCGTGCCCAGGGCGTTGCCGGCGCCGGCTGCCCCCACGACGAGGGCCAGCACGAACGTGCCGCTGTGTCCTGGCAGCGGGTGCTCGCGCATGAGGAAGGCCATGAACAGCGTGAGGAACCCGGTGAGGAGTCGGGCGCCCACCGCGCTGCACAGCGCGGTCAGCACCGGGACCGGCAGGGCCGCCACCCGTGCCCGCAGCCGCTCGAACAGCCCGAGCCTGCGGCCGTCGCGCCGGCCCACTGGCACCGGGCCGGAGTCCTCGATGTCCTGCTCGCCACTGCTGGAGTCCACCCGCGACGGCAGCCGGATGGCCAGCACGGTGCCCGCGACGTAGATGAGGAAGGCCAGCCGCAGGGACCACTCGGGTCCCACGCGCGCTGCCGCACCGGCCAGCGCTCCACCGACAGCCATCCCGGCCACCCCGGCCAGGGCGTTGCGGGAGTTGGCATTGACCAGGCTGAACCCGGGCGGCAGCAGTCGCGGCACCGCCGAGGCCCGCGTCACGCCGTAGGCCTTCGAGGCGACCAGGCATCCCAGGGCCGCAGGGAACAGCCACGGCGAGTCGTTGGCGACGGCGCCCGCCAGCACCCAGCAGAGGAACGCCCGCAGGGCGAGGGTGGTGCCGATCGCCCATCGGCGGCCGTGCCGGAACCGGTCGAGGAGCGGCCCGATGAAGGGCGCGAGCAGGGCGAAGGGAGCCATCGTGAGGACGAGGAACTGGGCCACCTGGCCGCGTGCCTCGTCAGTCGGGATGGCGAAGATCGTGCCGGCGAGAGAGACGGTGAGCGCGGCGTCGCCCATGAGGTTGACGAAGTGCAGCTCCACGAGTCGTGCGAGGCCGCTTTCGCCAGCACCGGCCGAGTGCGTGTAGGCCCGCGCCCGGCGGGCACCGGCCTTGCTGCCCCGACCAGCCAGCCTGGCCCCCGCCACGGTGCCCCGGCCGACGACCCGGCCGGTGCGTGAGGCGCCGACGCGCAGTGCGTGGGCAGCTCGCCTGCTGGCGGTGGGCCCGGCGGTGGGCCCGGCGGTCGGCCC